>NZ_JBHWUE010000012.1:0-154127 GCF_042738615.1 Rhodococcus sp. NPDC059968 | reverse complement strand
GGCCCTCCGGGCCCGTGCGCCTTTCCGGTAGCTCCTGCTACCGGAAAGGCGCACGGGTGCGTCAGCGCCTGCGGAGCTCGTGCAGCCGCTCCTCGGTGAGCAGGCCGCGTTCGAGGACGAGTTCGGCGATGCCGCGGCCGTCGGCAGCGAGGTGGTCGAGGCGCTCACCGTGGTGCCGTGAATATCGACTCCCTGGGTGAGATGGCGCGCCGATTCGACCCGGGAACCTCGCTGTGCGCGGCGATCCGCGAGACCGGCGTGGTGTTCGCGTCCGCGACCGAGCGGATCGAGACCGTGCCGGCCTCCCCGCGGGAGGCCGCGCTGCTCGACTCGACCACCGCGATGCCGATGCTGCGGCTCCACCGTGTCTCGCTCGACACCGGCGGCGTCCCGATCGAACGGGTGCGTTCCCTCTACCGCGGCGACCGGATCGCCTTCCTCACCACGCTGCGGGAGTGGCGTCGACGCGCACGCCGGGTCCGGAGACGCCCGGGCCATGCACGGGTCTAACCTGGTACCCATGTCTGTCCGCACAGCACTGAGCCCCGGAACCGTGTCGCCCGTCCTCGCCGTACCGGCGGGGATCGAGCGTCCCGAGTACGCGTGGAAGCCCACGGCGAAGGAAGGCAACGAGCCGTGGGTCCAGACCCCGGAGACCATCGAGGCCATGCGGGTGGCGAGCAAGATCGCCGCGCAGGCCCTGCAGGAGGCCGGTAAGGCGGTGTCGCCGGGTGTCACCACCGACGAGCTCGACCGCATCGCGCACGAGTACATGATCGATCACGGCGCCTATCCGTCGACGCTCGGCTACAAGAGTTTCCCCAAGTCGTGCTGCACGTCGCTGAACGAGGTGATCTGCCACGGCATCCCCGACTCGACGGTGATCCAGGACGGCGACATCGTCAACATCGACGTCACCGCGTACATCGGTGGCGTGCACGGAGACACCAACGCCACGTTCCTCGCCGGGGACGTCGCCGAGGAGAACCGGTTGCTGGTGGAGCGGACCCATGAGGCGACGATGCGCGCCATTAAGGCCGTCAAGCCGGGCCGCGCGCTCAACGTCGTCGGCCGCGTCATCGAGTCGTACGCGCACCGATTCGGCTACGGCGTGGTCCGCGACTTTACCGGACACGGCATCGGCACCACCTTCCACAACGGCCTCGTCATCCTCCACTACGATGAGCCCTCCGTGGACACGGTCATCGAACCCGGCATGGTGTTCACGATCGAACCGATGATCAACCTCGGCGACATCGGCTGGGAGATCTGGGACGACGACTGGACCGTCGTCACCAAGGATCGCAAGTGGACGGCTCAGTTCGAGCACACCATCGTGGTCACCGAGACCGGCAACGAGATCCTCACCCTGCCTTGAGCGAGAGCCGGTGGAAGGGCGCCCTGCTCGTCGCCGGCACCACGTCCGACGCGGGCAAGAGTGTGCTCGTCGCGGGACTGTGCCGGATGCTCGCGCGGCGAGGTGTCCGGGTGGCGCCGTTCAAGGCGCAGAACATGTCGAACAACTCCGTCGTCACGCTGGACGGCGGTGAGATCGGCCGGGCGCAGGCCCTGCAGGCTGCGGCCTGCGGACTGGAGCCGAGTGTCCGCTTCAACCCCGTGCTGCTGAAACCGGGTAGCGACCGCACGTCGCAACTGGTGGTGCGTGGCCGCGCGGTCACGTCCGTCGGAGCCCGCGACTACTTCGAGCACCGGCAGCACCTGCGCGCGGTGGTGGCCGAGGAATTGGCGTCGCTGCGCGCCGAGTACGACGTCGTGATCTGCGAGGGGGCGGGCTCACCCGCCGAGATCAACCTGCGAGCCACGGACCTCGCGAACATGGGGCTCGCCCGGGCCGCCGACCTGCCGGTGGTCGTGGTCGGCGACATCGACCGTGGTGGGGTGCTCGCCCACCTGTTCGGCACCGTGGCGGTCCTCGCACCGGAAGACCAGGCGTTGATCGCGGGATTCGTGATCAACAAGTTCCGCGGCGACGTGTCGTTGCTGGCGCCGGGCCTCGAGCAGTTGACGGCCATGACGGGACGCCCGACGCTGGGGGTGATTCCCTTCGCCGAGGAACTGTGGCTCGACGCGGAGGATTCGCTCGGGGTGGTGGGGGACGCCCCGGTCGGACGTCCGGCACCCCCGATCGGCGACGACTGGCTGCGGGTGGCCGCGATCCGCCTGCCCCGCATCTCCAATTCGACGGACGTCGAGGCGCTCGCGTGCGAACCCGGGGTGTCGGTGCGCTGGGTCACCGATCCGTCGCGGCTGGAGGGTGCTGACCTGATCGTCCTGCCCGGCAGCAAGTCGACCGTGTCGGATCTGGAATGGTTGCGCCGCAACGGGATCGCGGATGCGATCGCCACGCACGCGAAACGCGGCGGCCCGGTGCTCGGCGTGTGTGGTGGCTACCAGATGCTCGGGTCCGTGATCGTCGACGACGTCGAATCCGGCCGTGGTGCGGTGCCCGGTCTCGGACTGCTCGACCTCGAGGTGGAGTTCGCCCCGGACAAGGTGCTCGCGCAGGTGCGCGGCGACGCCCACGGAGTTCCGGTGTCCGGGTACGAGATCCATCACGGCCGGGTGCGGCGCAACGGCGACCAGCCGCTGCTCCACGCGAGCAGCGGCGCCGCGGAAGGCAGTATCCGCGGCGCCGTCTACGGCACGCACTGGCACGGACTGCTCGAGACCGACCGCTTCCGCCGGCTCCTGCTGGACGACGTGGCCGAACACGCGGGGAGAACCGGTTTCGTCACCGCGCCGGACACGGATGTCGCCGCGATCCGGACCGCTCAACTCGATCTGCTCGCAGACCTGGTGGAGCAGAATCTCGATCTCCGTGCCCTCGAGGACCTCCTCGGCGAAGGCCCCCCGACGAGCCTCCCGACCATCGCGTCGACCCTGGTGCGCTAGGCCGTCGCGCGGCAGACCAGCGCCCACGCCGCGACGATCCCCGCCGCCGCGGCCAGTGCCGGCAGCCACACCATCGGCACCGACCGGGGCACGTCGGCGAACCAGTGGCCGATGTCCGGCCACCACTTCTGCCACGTGATCACGAATGCGGCGGCGCCTGCGGCGAGGAGTGTGCCGACGCCGAGCGTGAAGAGCCCCACCACCCGCCACCGGTGATGCAGTGCGCCCAGGAACATTCCCGCCGCCGCGGTCAGTGACAGGAAGGCGAAGTAGGCGGCCAGCTGGATCACCGGGTCGGACGTGAAGTAGTTGGGTATCGCGAACATCCGCATCCCGACACCCCAGCCGCCGGTGGCCTCCTCGATCAGCGACAGTCCGTAGAGCATCACCCCGAAGACGAGAACCTGGACGGCGGCGACGATCAGTGTGGCCGCGAAATAGTCGCGCCGGGTGACGCTCATCCCCAGTGCGAACGGGAACGTCTGTGTCATTGCCTGCAGGTAGAACGCGAGGGCGAACCCGAAGAGGGCGAAGACGCCGCCGGTGAAGTTGGTGTCGCTGCCGGTGTCGCCGACCATCGCGAAGATGGCCGCACCGATCGTGAACTACGCGACCAGCACGCCCAGTGGTCACGCGACGAGCAGGGGTCAGGCGACGGTGTGGATGCGGGAGACGGTCAGGACCCGGTTCGTCATCGTGCGTTCTCCTTGGTGGCCGTGGTGCTGCGGACCACGAGTTGTTGAAGGCTTTCAACTCCGTAGATCTTGTTCTCCTGCAAGGAGAAGTCGATCCCGTCGAGTGCGACGAAGTCGCCGAATCTCTTGCCGAGGCCCCGCGCCGAGGCGACCGTTTTCGTGTCGAATGCTGTGCCGATCATCGTGCTCCCTCCCGTTGGTCGAGCATGGTCTTGAGTTCGGCGATGCTGACGCCGAGTTTGTCCGCCTCGGTGACGAGCGGATCGATGAACTGGCGCGCGAACCGCTCGCGTCGCCGGAAGCGCAGCGCGTTCCGGGCGCCGGAGGTGACGAACATTCCGATTCCCCTCTTCTTGTAGAGGATCCCGTCGGCGACGAGCTGATTCAGTCCCTTGGCTGCGGTCGCCGGGTTGATCCGGTGAAAGGCGGCGAGCTCGTTGGTGGACGGTGCCTGGCCTTCCTCGGGAAGGGTTCCGTCGATGATCGAGTTCTCGATGAGCTCTGCGATCTGCTGGAACAGCGGTCCGCCGTTGTCGATCATCAACGCCCGCCTCGTCGGTTGACCGGTTCATTACTCATGTAATGAACCATAGGACTAGGGAGGTCCGAGCGCAAGACGCCCCCGATCGCGTAGTTTTTAGCCCATGGAACTGACGCACGTGGCGGTGGAAAATGGAAACTGCACGGTCCGCATCGACGGACCGGCGAGCAAACACACCGTTCTCCTGCTACCGGGGGCCGGCGACGGACCGGACGTCTACGACGGCGTCTGCGAGCGCCTGCACAATTCCGATCTGCGCACGATCGTGCCCGAGGACATCACCGGTCTCGACGAGACGACGATCATGGCGCTGCTCGACGAACTGAAGGTCGGGTGGGTCAACCTCGTCGGCAGCCGGGAAGGAGCCGAACTGGCCTGGTCGCTGGCGGCGCGCCAGTTCGGACGCTTCGCCAGCCTCGTAGTGGCCGACCGGGGGCATCCGGCGGCACCCGACGCCGCCGGTGCGGTGCGCGGATCCGACTGCCCGCCGGTCGAACTCCCCACGACCGTGATGGTCGGCAGTCCCGACCGGCGTGCCGAGGCGGACGCGAGCGGACGCTTCGTCTACTCGGACTTCCGCGTCGTACAACTCGAGAATGTCACCAACGTCCCGGCCGCGGCGGCGGCGGAGCTGGCCACCGAGATCGTTCTCCGCACCAGCCCCTGGTAGATCCAGGCCCCACGCCGAGCACGACCGTGCTCAGCGTGGGGCGTACATGATGACGGCCATGCCCAGCAGGCAGATCAGGGCGCCCGAGACGTCCCAGCGGTCCGGGCGGAAACCGTCGGCCACCATGCCCCAGAGCAGCGAGCCCGCGACGAACACGCCGCCGTACGCGGCGAGGATCCGGCCGAAGTTGGCGTCCGGCTGCATCGTCGCGACGAACCCGTACGCACCGAGCGCCGCGACGCCGGCGCCGATCCAGATCCAGCCCCGGTGCTCGCGGACGCCCTGCCACACCAGCCACGCGCCGCCGATCTCGAACAGCGCCGCGACGGCGAACAGCGCGACGGACTTGGCGACCGTCACTCGGGCGGCAGGTCGAGGCCGAGGAGAGCGTTCTCGACCACCTCCGGCAGCGCCGGGTGGATCCAGTACTGCCCCCGGGCCATCTGCTGCGCCGTCAGCCCGAAGCTCATCGCCTGGATCAGCGGCTGGATCACCGTCGGCGCCTGGGCGCCGATCACGTGCGCACCGAGCAGACGCCCGGTGCCGCGTTCGGCGATGACCTTGCACAGGCCCTCGTCGTCCTCCATGGCCCACCCGTAGGCGACGTCGCCGTACGCCTGCACCTTCACCGTAATGTCCCAGCCCGCCTCCCGGGCCTCGGCCTCGGTCAGCCCGACGTGCGCGATCTGCGGGTCGGTGAACACGGCGGCGGGAACGAACCGGTGGTCCGAGGCGCGCAGCCCCGACGTGTCCTTCCACGCGTCCTGCAGGAGATTGTGCCGAACGACTCTCGCCTCGTGGTTGGCGACGTGCTTGAGCTGGTACGGCGAGGAGACGTCACCGAGCGCGAAAACGCCCTCGGCACTGGTCCGTTGGTAGTCGTCGACCACGACGCGTCCCTCGTCGTCGAGGTCGATCCCACCGGCGGCGGCGCCGATGGCGTCCCCGTTCGACTGCCGCCCGGTCGCCACCAGCAGAACGTCACCCGACACGACGGTGCCGTCCTCGAGTTCGACCGCGACGCCGTCACCGTCCCGGCGCACGGCTGCGACGGCGCTGCCGCGGTGCACGTCCCATTTCTTCTGGGCGAGATCCGTGAACCGGCGGGAGACGTCCTCGTCGAGGTGCCGCAGCAGGTGGGAGCTGCGCGCGATCAGCGACACCCGGGTGCCCAGCGCGGAGAACACGTGTGCGAACTCGGCGGCGATGTATCCCGCACCGATGATCACCATGCGCTCGGGCAGCTCCGGCAGCCGCATGATGTCGTCGTTCGTGTAGTACCGCACGCCGGATTCCCGGACCGCGTCGGGGATGATCGGCCGGGATCCGGCGGCGATCACCACCTGGTCGGCGGTGACGGTCTCCCCGGTTCCGGTGTCGAGGGTGCGTGGGCCCACGAACGTCGCGTGCCCGCGGAACAGCGTGGTGTTCGGGCTGTCCTCGGCGCGGTAGCGCTCCCCGCCGGCCGAGATCGGGTCGATGCGGCCGAAGACCCGTTTGACGATGTCCGGCCAGCGCACCCCCTCGAGCTGTGCGTCGACGCCGTACTTGGCAGAATTGCCGACCGTCCGGGCCACCTCCGCGGCGTAGACGAACATCTTAGTCGGGATGCAACCCACGTTTAGGCACGTCCCGCCGAACGTGCCCTCCTCCAGGATCGCGACCTTCTTGTCCGCGAACCGTTCGTCGGGCAGCGAGTTGCCGGACCCCGAGCCGATGATCGCCAGATCGAAATGTGTCACCGGTTGGCCTCCGCAGCGTTGTGGCCGTGCAGCCAGTCGAGCCAGAGGTCCACTTCGGCGAACGCCTCCGCCCGGGGCTGGTCGGCGGACAGGAACACGTCGTGGCGGGCGCCCGCGATCGGCACGATCGTGGTGCGGTCACCGAGGCATCCCGCCCAGCGGGCGATCTGCCGGACGTCGAGGACGGCGTCGGCCGTGTCGACCCTCGGGTCGTACCGCGGCGCGAAGTACGACGCCTTGGACCGGAGGATCAGGGCGGGAACCCCGATGTCGAGACCCCGGTGTAGTTGGGCGTGCCCGCGGCGCACCGCGCGCAGCCATCCGAACGTGACGGGGAAACCACTCAGTGGCTTCCAGTCGAGGTTGTAGTTCCAGATGCCGTTGCCCTCCACGTGCAGGCTCACGCCGTACGTGTCGAGCCCGGTCTTCGGGATGATCGACTTGCGCTTGACACGCCCGACCGCGTCGACGGCCACCGTCCCCACGTTCCGCAGGTACGACGGACCCTGCAGGTCGAACCACGGGCTGTTGAGGATGACCCCGCTGATGCCGAGCGCGGCGGTGCCGCCCGGCTTGCGTTGCAGGCGGTGCAGCCACAGCGGCAGAACCAGACCGCCGGTCGAATGCGCGACCAGTAGGACCTCGCCATCACCGGTCTGCTCGCGGACCTGGCGCAACGCCTCGTTCAGTTCGGCGTCGTACAGGGTCAGATCAGAGACGAAGTGCGGCGTCTGGCCGGGTTCGAGCGAGCGCCCGCACTTGCGCAGATCGAGCGCGAAGAAGGCGTAACCCTGTTTGGCGAAGTGCTCGGCCAGGTGCTTCTGGAAGAAGTAGTCGGTGAATCCGTGGACGTAGAGCACGGCGCGGCCGGTCTTCTTCGTCTCCAGCGCGGGCTGATAGCGGATGAGCGTCGCCTTCACCTCACCCTCGCCGTCGGGGTCGGTGCCGAGAGGAATGGTCAGCTGCTGATAACCGTCGCCGAGAACGTCGGGAGCCCAAGTAGTCACAGATCACAATCTAATGTGCAATTCGGGGGCGCGGGGAGGCGCACAATTGGGGCAGGTGATTCTCGCTCATACGCGCGGGTAACCTATTCGGCGAACACGGCAGGCGTATGCGCGTACGGCTATGGACAAGGAAGTCGATACTCCAGTGTCAGATCAGAATGCGGTAGAGACGAAAACGGATGTAGTGCTGGTTGGCGCGGGCATCATGAGCGCGACGCTGGGGGCGATCCTGCGTCAGGTGCAGCCCGATTGGTCGATCACCACATTCGAGCGGCTCGACGCAGTAGCCGCCGAGAGCAGCGACCCGTGGAACAACGCGGGCACCGGCCACTCCGCGCTGTGTGAGCTCAATTACACTCCGCAGAACGCCGACGGCACCGTGGACATCGCGAAGGCCGTCAACGTGAACGAGCAGTTCCAGGTGTCGCGGCAGTTCTGGGCGCACGGCGTCGAGAGCGGTGTGCTGACGCAGCCCAAGGAGTTCATCAACCCCATCCCGCACGTGAGCTTTGTGCACGGCGAGGCCAACGCCAAGTACCTGCGGGCCCGCTACGACGCCCTCGCCGGCCACCCCCTGTTCGCGGGCATGGAGTACATCGACGCCCCCGACGAATTCACCCGTCGCCTGCCGTTGATGGCGAAGGGCCGCGACTTCAGCGATCCCGTCGCCCTCAACTGGACCCAGGACGGCACCGACGTCGACTTCGGCGCCCTCACCAAGCAGCTCCTCGGTTACGTCGGCGCGTCCGGCGGCGTCGTCCACTTCGGGCACGAGGTCACCGACCTCACCAAGCAGTCCGACGGCAGCTGGGTGGTCAAGGTCACCAACCGCCGCAACGGTGCGAAGAAGGTCGTGCGCGCCAAGTTCGTGTTCGTCGGCGCCGGTGGCGGTGCGCTGCACCTGCTGCAGAAGTCCGGCATCGAGGAGGCCAAGGGCTTCGGTGGGTTCCCCGTCAGCGGCGCGTTCCTGCGCTGCACCAACCCGGAGCTCATCGACCAGCACCGAGCCAAGGTCTACGGCAAGGCCGCCGTCGGCGCGCCGCCCATGTCGGTTCCGCACCTCGACACCCGCGTGATCGGCAACAAGCCCGGACTGCTGTTCGGGCCCTACGCCGGCTGGTCGCCCAAGTTCCTCAAGCAGGGCCGCGTCACGGATCTGCCCAGTTCGGTCAAGCCGAACAACCTGCTGTCGATGCTCGGGGTCGGCGTCAGTGAACTCGGTCTCGTCAAGTACCTGATCAGTGAGCTCGCGATGTCCGAGGCCGGCCGGATCGAGACCCTTCGGGAGTTCGTCCCGAAGGCCCTCGGCAAGGACTGGGAACTGATCACCGCAGGCCAGCGCGTCCAGGTCATCCGTCGAGCCAAGGGCAAGGGCGGTGTCCTCGAGTTCGGCACCGCCGTCGTCAACGCCGCCGACGGCAGCATCGCGGGCCTGCTCGGCGCGTCGCCGGGCGCGTCCACCGCGGTGCCCGCCATGCTCGACGTGCTGCAGCGCTGCTTCCCGGCCCAGTACGAGTCGTGGAAGCCGAAGCTCCAGGAAATGGTGCCGTCGCTGGGCGTGAAGCTCTCCGACGACACCGCGCTGTTCTCGCAGGTATGGGACTGGACGTCGAAGGTGCTCCAGCTCGACACCAGCAACGTGGAGGTCGCGGTCTGACGCACCGGCCGGCCCGGGTCCACGGGCGCGCACACTCGTCGGTGCTGTGCGATAGTTGCCTGTCATGACGGCAACTGCAGCACTCAAGCGTTCGTGGGCACTCGATCTCGACAACAAGACGCTCTACGAGTTGCTCAAGCTTCGCGTAGAGGTCTTCGTCGTCGAGCAGGCGTGCCCGTACCCGGAACTCGACGGCCGCGATCTGCTGGTCGAGACCCGCCACTTCTGGCTGGAGCAAGACGGTCAGGTGGTCTGCACTCTCCGCCTCCTCGAGGAGCACGCCGACGGCAACAAGTCGTTCCGCATCGGTCGGCTGTGCACGTCGCGGCCGGCCCGCGGTCAGGGGCACACGACGCGTCTGCTGCGCGCCGCACTCGCGGAGGTCGGCGACGCGCCGTGCCGCATCAACGCGCAGACGTATCTGGTGGACATGTACGCCAAGCACGGTTTCAAGCCGGACGGCGAAGAGTTCGTCGAGGACGGCATCCCGCACGTCCCCATGCGTCGCGGCGGCGGTGCCGCCCATGGCGGTGGCGGTGCCGCGTACGAGGTGGCGGAGGCGGCCCCGTCGCGCGCCGGGCAGTGAGCGCCGACTAGGGTCGTCAGGTGAATGTCCGCGGGGAAGTCCTGTTCGAATCAGGCGCGGTCCCGCCACTGTGACGGATCTCTGACCGGCTGCCACCACCCTGGTCGCCGATCCGGTCTCCCAGCCAGATTGCCGCGGCGTTCGTACCGGCCAAGGCTCTCGGCGAGGAAACCGGGACGTGAAGGGATGCAGCGTGCGTACGGATCGTGAAGTGGACCAGGTTCGACCCGACTTTTCGTGGGGATTCCCGTTCAGCGCGGTGGTCGGTCAGGACCGGTTGCGGCTGTCCCTCATCCTCTGCGCGGTCCATCCCGGTATCGGCGGCGTCCTCGTCCGCGGTGAGAAAGGGACGGCCAAGTCGACGGTGGTCCGTGCACTCACCGCACTGCTGCCCGCGGTGCACGACGAGAACGGGACGCGCCCGGCGCGACTCATCGAACTGCCGGTCGGCGCCACGGAAGACCGCGTCGTCGGTTCCCTCGACCTCGAGAAGGTCCTGCGCGACGGTGAGCGTGCGTTCCAACCCGGCCTGCTGTCGGCCGCCCATCAGGGTGTTCTCTACGTCGACGAAGTCAATCTTCTGCACGACCATCTGGTCGACGTGCTTCTCGACGCGGCGGCGATGGGCCGCGTCCACATCGAGCGTGACGGCATCTCGCACTCGCACGCCGCCCGGTTCGTGCTGGTCGGCACGATGAACCCGGAGGAGGGCGAGCTCCGGCCGCAGCTCCTCGACCGGTTCGGGCTGGCCGTCGACGTCGCCGCGTCGCGGGAGGTGGACGTGCGTATGGAGGTGGTCCGGCGTCGCCTGGACTTCGAGCGTGACCCCGCACGGTTCGCCGAGCGTTACGCCGAGCAGGACGCCGCCCTGGCCGTCGCCATCCTCGAGGCCCGCGGCCGGCTCGACTCCGTCGAGCTCGACGACGTCGAGTTGCGCCGAATCTCTTCTCTCTGTGCGTCGTTCGACGTGGACGGCATGCGCGCCGATCTCGTCCTCGCCCGGACCGCGACTGCGCACGCCGCATGGCGGGGCGCCGGCGCCGTCACGGCGGAGGACGTGCGGGTCGCCGCCGAGCTGACCCTGCCGCACCGCCGCCGCCGGGATCCGTTCGACGAACCCGGCCTCGATGAACAGCAGCTCGACGACGCTCTCCGCCAGGCCGACGAGGACGCCAGGTCCGGTGCCGAGGAACCGCCGGAGCAGGAGCCGGGAACTCCGCCCGGCACCCCGCCCGGACCGGACGACGGGGGCACCGATCCCGAGGGACCCGACGATCCCGACGGGCCCGGAGGCGGGGCTCCGGCACCCCCGGAACGCCCGGCCGGGCCGACCGGAACCCAGTTCACCACCAAGCTCCTCGAGGTACCCGGAGTCGGCGAGGGCGCGCCGGGCCGGCGTTCCCGTTCGCGCTCGTCCCGCGGTCGCGCCGTGCGCTCCACCGCTGAACGGGGGCACGGACTCCACCTCGTGGGCACGCTCTTCGCCGCCGCCGAGCGGCAGGTGGCCCGCGGCCGGAGCGCCGGTCGGATGATCCTGGACTCCGCCGATCTGCGCGGGGCGATTCGCGAGGGCCGCGAGGGCAACCTCGTCGTGTTCGTCGTGGACGCGTCCGGGTCGATGGCGGCCCGTGACCGATTGTCGGCCGTGACCGGTGCTGTCGTCTCACTGCTGCGCGACGCCTACCAGCGCCGCGACAAGGTGGCGGTGATCACGGTTCGCGGACGAACCGCGGAACTGGTCCTGCCGCCCACCTCTTCGGTGGACATCGCCGTCCGCCGCCTGCGAGGAATGAAGACGGGCGGCAAATCCCCACTGGCAGAAGGGTTTCTACGCGCGCGTGAGGTCGTGTTGCGGGAACGTCTCCGCGATCCGCAGCGCCGCGCGCTCGTCGTCGCACTGACGGACGGGCGGGCGACGGGCGGCAAGGACGCATTGCACCGGGCAAAGGTGGCCGCCGGACTGCTGGCCGACAGCTCGGTCGCGTCGGTGGTCGTCGACTGCGAGACCGGCATGATCCGGCTCGGGCTGGCCGCGGAACTGTCCCGGCAACTGCGGGGCGGCTACGTCCGCCTCGGTGAATTGTCCGCGCAGCAGGTCGCGGGCGTCGTCCGCGCCGCGGCGTGATCCGGACCCGGATTCGGTAGGGGAGAGAGAAGACACATGCCCAAGGGTGTTCCCGAGAACGTTCCGAACGACGGCCTCACCACACGTCAACGACGCAACGCTCCCGTGCTCGCGGTCCACACCGGACCGGGCAAGGGGAAGTCGACGGCCGCGTTCGGCATGGCGCTGCGGGCCTGGAATCAGGGATTCGACGTCGGGGTGTTCCAGTTCGTCAAGAGCGCCAAGTGGAAGGTGGGGGAGGAAGCAGCCTTCCGCGCCCTCGGTCAGCTGCACGAGGACACCGGTGTCGGTGGGGCGGTGCAGTGGCACAAGATGGGCGAGGGCTGGTCGTGGACGCGCAAGCACGGCAGCGAGGAAGACCACGCCGCCGCGGCCGCCGAGGGATGGCGCGAGATCGCCCGCCGGCTGGGGGCCGAGGAACACCGGTTCTACGTGCTGGACGAGTTCACGTATCCCCTGAAGTGGGGGTGGGTGGATGTCGACGAGGTGGTCGAGGTCCTGCAGAACCGGCCGGGCAACCAGCACGTGGTGATCACGGGCCGCGACGCCCCGCAGGCGCTGATCGACGCGGCGGATCTGGTGACGGAGATGACCAAGATCAAGCATCCGATGGACGCCGGCCGGAAGGGCCAGCGGGGCATCGAGTGGTGATCAGTCTCCCCGCGGTGCCCGCCGTGGTCATCGCCGCCCCCGCATCGGGTAGCGGAAAGACCACTGTCGCAACCGGTTTGGTGGGAGCGCTGCGTGAGTCGGGCTGCACGGTGGCACCGTTCAAGGTCGGCCCCGACTACATCGACCCCGGATACCACGGGCTCGCGGCCGGACGTCCGGGCCGCAATCTCGACCCGGTCATGGTGGGCGCACAGCGGATCGCCCCGCTGTACCGGCACGGCAGTTCGGGGTGCGACCTCGCGGTCGTCGAGGGCGTCATGGGCCTGTTCGACGGCAAGATCGACGCCGCGTCGCACGAGCCGTCGGCCGAGGGGTCGACGGCCCAGGTGGCGGCACTGCTCGGCGCCCCCGTCGTGCTCGTGGTCGACGCCCGCGGCCACAGCCAGAGCCTGGCCGCGGTCCTGCACGGCTTCTCCACCTACGACTCCGGGGTCCGCATCGGCGGGGTGATCCTCAACCGGGTGGGAAGCCCGCGGCACGAACACGTGCTGCGGCAGGCATGCGAGCGCGTCGGGCTCCCCGTGCTCGGCGCCGTGCCGCGAATGGCCGAACTGGAGGTCCCGTCCCGCCATCTCGGGCTGATCCCGGCCGCGGAGCACGGAGCCGACGCGGTGGACGCCGTCGACGCCATGACCCGATTGGCCGCCCGCCACCTCGACCTGCCCGCCATCCGCGCACTCGCGTCGTCGGCGGTCGACGGGCCGGTGTGGGACCCCGCCGCCGAGGCCGGGCCGATTCCGCCCGGCCCGCGCCCGACCGTGGCGATCGCCGGGGGCAGGGCGTTCACGTTCGGGTACGCCGAACACCGCGAACTACTGAACGCCGCCGGTGCGGACGTGATCACGTTCGACCCCCTGCACGACACGCTGCCGCCCGGCACGAGCGGCGTGGTGCTGCCCGGTGGTTTCCCCGAGGAGCACGCCGTCGCCCTCGCAGACAACTCTGTGCTCCTGACGCAGATACGCGCACTCGCCACAGCGGGGGCGCCGATCCATGCGGAGTGCGCCGGTCTGCTCTACCTCGCCCGCAGTCTCGACGGCCACGCGATGGCCTCCGTGGTCGGGGTCGACGCCTCGTTCGGGTCTCGTCTCACACTCGGGTACCGCGAAGCGGTGGCGATCACGGACTCCACACTCTTCTCGGCGGGTGAGCGGGTGGTCGGCCACGAGTTCCATCGCACGTCGCTCGCCGCGGCCGAGGCGGACGGCTTCGCGCCGGCCTGGGGCTGGCGGCCCTGGGACGGCGACCCCGCGCGCGAGGGTTTCGTGCGCGGCGGCGTGCACGCCTCGTACCTGCACACGCACCCCGCGGGTCACCCGGCCGCGATCACCCGTTTCGTGGCCGCGGCCCGCACCTTCTCCGCGCATGTCTGACTTCTGCGTCGGCGTCGGGTTCCGCGCGGCCGCGGGCAGCACGGACATCCTCGCCGCCGTCCGGCACGTGCTGACATCCGCGAACCTGGGTTCGGACGCGACCCTGGACTGCCTGTGCACCCTCGACCGCAAGGCCGCGGAACCGGCTGTCCGCGATGCGGCGGCGGCGTTGGGTGTCCCCGTCCGCGGATTCGCCGCAGGGGAACTGACCGCCGTCGCGGTGGCGAACCCGTCGGACCGGGTGCACTCGGCGACCGGATCGCCGAGCGTCGCGGAAGCGGCGGCGGTGCTCGGCGCGGGCGGCGGGCCCCTGATCGTGACCAAGTGGTCCGCGAATGGCGTCGTCGTCGCGGCAGCCCGTAAAGTTTCGTAGGTTCGAGACGAGACGTGCAGGATTTTCTGGAGAAACGGGGAGAGCGCGTGACTGCTGCCACCGGAGACGAGACCAACTACCTGGTCGGACTCAATTTGGCCGATCGTCGTGTGGTTGTGGTCGGTGGCGGAACAGTGGCACAGCGCAGGCTCGGGCTCCTGATCGCATCGGGTGCGCGGGTGCACCTGATCAGCCGCGCGGTCACGCCGGCGGTCGAGGGAATGGCCACCGCGGGACAGATCACAGTGGAACTTCGCGAATACCGGGACGGCGACCTCGCCGACGCCTGGTACGCCATCGCGTGCACGGACGAACCAGACACCAACGCGGCGATCGTCGCCGAGGCCGAGCGGAATCGTGTCTTCTGCGTCCGCGCCGACAACGCCCGCTACGGCACCGCCGTCACTCCGGCCAGCGCGAGCTACGACGGGATGAGCATCGGCGTGCTGGCCGGCGGCGACCACCGCCGGTCCGCCGCCGTGCGCACCGCGCTCGTCGAGGGTCTGCAATCCGGTGCGGTCGCCGACACCGCCGACCACCCGGCGGCCGGTGTCGCACTGGTGGGCGGCGGACCGGGCGACCCCGACCTCATCACCGTGCGCGGCCGTCGACTGCTGGCCCGGGCCGACGTGGTGGTCGCCGACCGCCTCGCCCCGCCGGAACTGCTCGCCGAACTCGGCTCCGACGTCGAGGTCATCGACGCCGCGAAGATTCCCTACGGCCGTGCGATGGCGCAGGAGGCGATCAACGCCGCCCTCATCGAGGGCGCGAAGGCAGGCAAGTTCGTGGTGCGACTCAAGGGCGGCGACCCGTACGTGTTCGGGCGCGGCTACGAGGAGCTCGAAGCGTGCGCCGCGGCAGGCGTGCCCGTCACGGTCGTCCCCGGGATCACCAGTGCCATCTCGGTGCCGTCGGCCGCCGGCATCCCGGTCACTCACCGGGGCGTCACCCACGAGTTCGTCGTCGTCAGCGGTCACGTCGCCCCCGACCACCCGGATTCCCTCGTCGACTGGTCGGCGCTGGCCCGGTTGAAGGGCACGATCGTGTTGCTGATGGCCGTCGAGCGCATCGAGGCGTTCGCGACGGTCCTGATGGAAGGGGGACGTCCGGTGGACACCCCGGTCACGGTCATCCAGGAGGGCACGCTGCGCACGCAGCGCACCGTGCGCGCCGATCTCCAGACCGTCGCCGCCCGGGTGAAGGAAGAGCAGATCCGGCCGCCCGCCATCGTGGTCATCGGGCCGGTGGCCGGGTTTTCTGTGGACGCTGGGTAACGTGAACCCTCGTGTCTGAATCCCGAGTACCCGAAGGCGCATCAGCCTCGAACAAGTCTGCGGCGAGAGCCACGGTGAATCCGCCCGCCGCCACCCGCGTGATGGGGCTTGCGATCATCGTGCTGAGCGGGCTGCAGATGATGGTGGTCCTCGACGGCACCGTCGCCAACCTGGCGCTCGCGCCGCTGCAGGCCGATCTCGGTCTCAGCGACAGCGGCCGCAACTGGGTGCTGACGTCGTACGCGCTCGCGTTCGGCGGCCTCATGCTCCTCGGGGGACGGCTCGGCGACGCGTTCGGCCGGAAGAAGATGTTCGTCGGCGGTGTCGCCCTGTTCACCGTCGCCTCGCTGCTGTGCGGTCTCGCGGTGGGCGAGTTCATGCTGATCGCCGCCCGGTTCCTGCAGGGTGTCGGCGCCGCGGTGGCGTCCCCGACAGCACTGGCCCTGGTCGCGACCACGTTCGCGGCCGGACCTGCGCGCAACCAGGCCATCGCGATCTTCGCGGCCATGACGGGCATCGGGTCGATCGCGGGACTGATCATCGGAGGCGCCCTCACCGAGGTGTCGTGGCGCCTGATCTTCCTCATCAACGTCCCCATCGGCGTCGTCATCGTGGGGTGCGCGTTCGTGGCACTGAAGGAGACCGCGGGCGAGCGCCTGGCCCTCGACGTTCCCGGGGCGGTTCTCGCGACGGTCGCGGCGACGGGCGTGGTGTTCGCGCTCACCGAGGGGCCGGAACTCGGCTGGGGGAGTCCGTACGTGGTCGGCGCGCTCGTCGCCGGTCTGCTGCTGTTCTGCGCGTTCCTGTACGTCGAGCGGACCGCCGACAACCCGCTGCTGCCGTTCTCCCTGTTCCGCGACAAAAACCGGGTTGCGACGCTCGTCGCGATCTTCTTCGCCGGTGCCGTCATGTTCACGGTCGCCGCCTTCGTGGCGTTGTTCGTCCAGGACATTCTCGGTTACAGCCCCCTCGAGGCGGGCCTCGCGTTCATCCCGTTCGCGTTCGGCCTCGGCGGCGCGGCCGCTGTGGCGTCCAAGCTCGCCGTCCGGATCCAGCCCCGGTGGCTCGTGATCGCCGGCGCCGCGATCATGGTGGTCGGGCTGCTCTACGGCTCGACCCTCGACAGCTCCGCCACCTACCTCGGCAACCTGTTCGTACCGGTCATCGGTATCGGATTCGGCGTCGGACTCGCCGTCGTCCCGCTCCCGCTGTGCGCCATCGCCGGTGTGTCCGAGACGGAGATCGGTCCGCTCGCCGCGATCGCCCAGGTGGCGCAGACCCTCGGTGGACCCCTCGCCCTCGCCGTCATCGGGGCGATGGCCACCTCGCGCACGTTGTCCCTCGGCGGCATCTCCGGCAAGGTCGCCGACATGAATCCGACGCAACTCGAGGCGCTCGGCAACGGGTACACCTTCGCCCTCGTCGGCAGCGCCGGCTGCGCCTTCATCGCCGGACTGGCCGCGCTGTTCATCCGCTTCACCCCGCAACAGGTCGCGCAGGCGCAGGCCGCCGAGAAGGCGGCGCAGCAGGCGTGAACGCGGTCCGGTCCGGTTTCGGGCCCGGTTGTCGGAGTCCGTCTATAGCATCCGGTCATGGACTACAAAATCGAGCTGATCATCCTGCCGGTGTCCGACGTGGACCGGGCCAAGGCGTTCTACGCCGACCAGGTCGGCTTCGTCGTCGACCACGACCACCGCGTGAGCGAGAACGTGCGTTTCGTCCAGCTCACGCCTCCCGGGTCGGCGTGCTCGATTGCCGTCGGCGAGGGCCTGGTCGACACCCCGCCCGGCTCGGTGCACGGGTTGCAGATCGTCATCGACGACGCCGATGCCGCCCACGCCGAGCTGTCCTCCCGTGGCGTTCCGGTCAGCGAGGTACAGGACCTGGCGTGGGGGCGCTTCGTGTACTTCGCCGACCCCGACGGCAACGAGTGGGCGCTGCAGCAGCTTCCGCCACGCAGCTGACCGGCTGGCCGGTCGCAGAAATCCGCCTCCCGGCGCGCGGCGGGCGGAGCATGATGGTCCTGTGGTCAAGCCCTCCCGCACATCCGTCACGGGGGCAGCCGCGGTGGGCCTGCTCCTCGCTGCCTGCGTAGCCGGGGGATCGGCCGCCGCCGCGCCTGCGCCCGCCGCACCGGATCCTCGCGTCGGTCCGCTGTTCCTGGCCGGCACGCCGATCCACGTCTGCACCGGATCGGTTCTGGACAGCGCGGACGGCGACCTCGTCCTCACCGCCGCGCACTGCATCGCGGGGTCGGGCGGCGCGCTGTCGTTCGCGCCCGGATTCGACCGCGGCGTGTCCCCGTTCGGACTGTGGACGGTGTCTCAGATCTACGTCGACCCCGCCTGGCTGGAGTCGCAGGACCCGCAGCACGACTACGCCGTTCTCCGGGTGGCCCCGAGCGGAACCACCGTGCCGGCTTCCGTCGAATCGGTGGTCGGCGGGGGTTTCGAGTTGGCGTCCGCGCCGGCACCCGCGACCACCGTGGCCGTGACCGGCTATCCGACCCTCGGCGAGGGTCCGGTGTCGTGCACCGCCGCGACCACGTCGACGGACAGCTATCCCACGGTGGTCTGCGACGGTCTCGGCGAGGGAACGAGTGGAGGCCCGTGGGTCACGGGTTCGCGGGTCGTCGCGCTCGTCGGCGGCCTCGACCACGGCGGGTGCACCGACTCGGTGTCCTACTCACCGACGTTCGGTTCCGGAACGCTCGCCCTGCTGGACCGCGCGGAGCGCCGTGACGCCGGCGACTCGACACCGTTCGCGCTCGCCGGCACCTGCACCCGATCCTGACGAACCGTGTCAGCGTGGGGCAGGCCGGTACCGGCGGACGGGCCTGCCTGCGCCCCCGTACTCGAGCCGGACCTCGAGCAGTCCCTCGGACA
This sequence comes from Rhodococcus sp. NPDC059968, assembly GCF_042738615.1. NCBI lineage: Bacteria > Bacillati > Actinomycetota > Actinomycetes > Mycobacteriales > Nocardiaceae > Rhodococcus > Rhodococcus sp. NPDC059968. Next base: position 135,614 of record NZ_JBHWUE010000012.1, on the reverse strand, counting down.
GGTAGTGCTCGAGGTAACGGCGCACGCTGACCCGGGACAGTCCGGCGAGTTCGGCGCATTCGGTCGACGACAGCTCGCCCTTCGACCGCAGGATGTCGAGCACCAGGCGGCCGGTTTCGGCGCTGAGCCCCTTCGGGAGCCGGCTCGACTCCGGATTCTTGCCCTTGCCCCCGAACAGGGAATCGATCAGGGATTGGTCTGCGCCGGACTGCGATTCGAGCGCCCGGGCACGGCGCCGGAAGTTCTCGAGTTTCTCCTGTAATTGCGTGTAGTCGAACGGTTTGACCAGATAGTCGGAGGCGCCGCCGTGCAGTGCGCGGCTGACGGTGTCGATCTCCCGGGCGGCGGTGATCATGATGACGCCGACGGCGTTGCCCTCCGCCCGCAGTCGTTGCAGGACGTCGAGGCCGGACATGTCCGGCAGGTAGACGTCGAGAAGCACGAGGTCGGGGTTTGCGGTGTGCACCGATTCGAGGGCCTCGGCGGCAGTCCGTGCGACCCCGACGGTGGTGAACCCCGGTGTCTTGTCGACGAATCGGCGGTGGATCTCCGCGACCATGAAGTCGTCGTCGACGACCAGGACCTCATACATCGCCACGCCGTCCCGTCATGATCGGAGAGTCTAGCTACGCGGCACGTGGACGGTGAACAAGGCACCACCGGTGCCGGGTGCGTCCGACACGGCTGCGGACCCACCGTGCTGGGAGCTGACGAGACGGACCAGGGCGAGCCCGATTCCGCGGCCACCGGGTGTGCCCGGCTTCGAGGTGACACCGCGCGAGAAGATCTCCTCCCGCATCGTCTCGGGAACTCCGGGGCCGGAATCGGCGACCTCGATGAGAATGCCGTCGTCGTCGGTGATCCGGATCGAGATCCGCGCGTCCCGGCCGCCCTCGGACACGTCGACGGCGTTGTCGATGAGATTGCCGAGGACGGTGATCACGTCGGTGGCGAGTTCGGGGTCGAGGGCGTGCAGGTGCGAGTCGGGTTCCAGCGTCAGCGACACCCCGGTCTCGGCGGCGAGCGACGTCTTCGCGATCAGCAGCGCGGCGACGGCCGGATCCGAGATGCGTTGCGTGACAGCATCACTGATCTCGGCTCGGCGGCGGGTGAGGGTGCCGACGAAGTCGGTGACCGCGTCGTAGTCACCGAGCTGCGTCAGGCCCGAGATCGTGTGCAGCTGGTTGGCGAACTCGTGCGTCTGCGCGCGCAGGGTGTCGGTGACGCTCTTGTGCGAAGACAGCTGGCTCTGCATCGATGCCAGTTCGGTGCTGTCACGCATCGTGGTGACGGTGCCGATCTTGTGCCCCTGGCTGGTGGCCGCACGCCGGCTCAGCGCGAGCATGCGCGACGACGTCGACAGCACCACGTCGCGGCCGTCCTCTCCGTTGAGTAAGTACTGCCGAACGGCGGGGTCGAGCGCGACGTCGTCGACGTGTCGGCCGACGGCGTCGTCGGTGAGGTCGAGCAGTTCCTGGGCGCTGTCGTTCAGCAGGGTGATCACCCCGTCGGGGTTCACCGCGACCACACCCTCGCGGATGCTGTGCAACAGGGCCTCGCGATGGTCGGCAAGGCTTGCGATCTCGGCGATCTCGAGACCGCGGGTGTGGGTCTTGATCCGGCGGGACAGCAGCCACGAGCCGAGAAGCCCGAGACCGGCACCGATTCCGAGATACAGGAGCAGGCGCGCGCCCGCGCTGCTGAGCAGGTCCCACACGGACGGGTAGTCGTCGCTGACGGACACGACCGCGAGGACGTCCCCGGTGGCGGACAGGATCGGGACATGCCCGACGATGGCGCGGCGGCCGTCGACCTCCACGTCGCCCGACCAGGCCCGCCCGGTCATCACATCGCTGGCGCCGAGTTCCGCGGGCACCCCGAGCCGCGTCGGATCGGACGACACGGTCACCGCCCCGTTCGGCGCGACGATCTCGGCGAGAGTGGCGCCCGACAGGTTGACGGCGCGATCGACCTCCGGCGCCAGCACGCGCTCGACCGAGCGGTCCGACAGCTGGTCGCGCACCACCGGCGTCGACGCCACGTTCTCGGCCACCGCGATCATGCGCTGACCCTGGAGGTCGCGGAACTCCACGGTCGACTGGTGGACCGACACGGCGGCCACCGCGAGCAGCACGACGCCGACGACGACGAGCTGGAGGAGCAGAACCTGGCCCGCGAGGCTACGCACGCGGGGATGAAGTGGTGACCACAATGAACTTAAGTTCCGTTTCGTTCGCATAGGTGACGTGCATCACCCCTGAGGTTCAGTATTGCGGAAGATCACATTCATGGCGAAATGAGGAACGATGTCGAGAACAGGTAGCGGGAGCAGGGTACGCGCGCTGCTCCTGCTCGCGCTCGTAGGCCTCCTCGTGGCCGGCTGCGGGGTCACCCGCGGCGAGGACGAGGGCCTGCACAGGGTGCGGATGATGGTTCCGAACAGTCCGGGCGGCGGCTACGACCTCACGGCGCGGACCGCGGTGAAGATCATGGAAGACGAGGGCATCACCGGCCGCGTCGAGGTCTTCAACGTGATCGGCGCAGGTGGAACGGTCGCGATGGCCAGGCTGATGAACGAGGCCGGCAACGACGACCTCATGATGATGATGGGCCTGGGTGTCGTCGGCGCCGGCTACACCAACGGATCCACCGCACGCGTCTCCGAGGCCACCGCGCTGGCCAAGGTGGTCGAGGAGCAGGAGGGCATCCTCGTGCCCGCGGATTCACCGTTGCAGACCATCGACGACTTCGTGGCCGCATGGCGCGCCGACCCGGCGTCGATCACCATCGGCGGCGGTTCCTCGCCCGGCGGTCCCGACCACCTGTTTCCGATGGAGACGGCCCGCGCGGTCGGAGTGGACCCGAACGCGGTGAACTACGTGTCCTACGACGGCGGCGGTGACCTGCTGACTGCCCTTCTCGGCCAGAAGATCACCGCAGGCACGTCGGGACTCGGCGAGTACGTCGACCAGATCGAGGCCGGCCAGGTCCGGGTCCTCGCGGTGTCGGGGAACGAGCGGGTCGAAGGAATCGACGCGCCGACCCTCACGGAGGCCGGGGTGGACCTGACCTTCACCAACTGGCGGGGAATCCTGGCGCCGCCGGGACTGTCCGACGGCGCCAAGGCCGACATGGTCGAGGCGCTCGAAAAGTTGCACGACACACCGGAATGGAAGGAGGCCCTGGTGAAGAACGGTTGGAGTGACGCCTTCACGACGGGACCGGAGTTCGAGCAGTTCCTCCGGGACCAGGACGAGCGGGTCTCGTCCACCCTGGCCGAATTGGGGCTGACATGACCGCGCCCGCAGAACCGTCCGCCGTCTCCGCGGACACGGCCCCGGCGCCGAAGCGGCGCGACTACGCACAGTTCATCGTCTCCGCGGTGATGGCGGTGATCGGGGTGTTCCTCATCGTCGACGCACTGTCGCTCAGCGACGGCTTCGCGAAGGTCGACCCGGTGGGCCCGCGACTGTTCCCGCTCGTCATCGGCGGGGGACTGCTGGTCTTCGCTGTGGTGCTCGCCGTCGCGATCCTGCGGGGCTCCACCGGGGAAGCCGACAGCGGCGAGGACGTCGATCCGGACTCCCCGGGTGACTGGAAGACGGTGGGCCTACTCGTCGGGCTGTTCGTCGTGACCATCGCGCTCGTCGACTTCCTGGGCTGGGCGATCATCGGCACCGTCCTGTTCGCCGGGGCCGCAACCATTCTGGGCAGCCGCCACTGGGTGCGGAACATCGCCATCGGGGCCGTGCTCGGATTCGGCAGCTTCTACGCGTTCTACGTCGGGCTCGGAATACCGCTGCCCGCTGGCATTCTGGACGGAATTCTCTGACATGGACAATCTGAACTGGCTGCTGCAGGGGTTCGAGCAAGCAGCCACCCCCATGAATCTGCTCTACGCGTGCATCGGCGTCCTCCTCGGCACGGCGGTCGGCGTGCTCCCGGGTATCGGACCGGCCATGACCGTGGCCCTCCTGCTTCCCGTCACCTACAACGTCAGCCCGAGCGCCGCCTTCATCATGTTCGCCGGCATCTACTACGGCGGCATGTACGGCGGTTCCACCACGTCGATCCTGCTGAACACGCCGGGGGAGTCGTCGTCGGTGATCACGGCGATCGAGGGCAACAAGATGGCGAAAGCCGGCAGGGCCGCGCAGGCCCTGGCGACCGCCGCGATCGGGTCGTTCGTCGCCGGGTCGATCGGCACGATGCTCCTGGTGCTGTTCGCGCCCATGGTGTCGAGTTTCGCGGTCACCCTCGGAGCCCCGTCCTACCTCGCAATCATGCTGCTCGCCCTCGTGGCCGTCACCGCCGTCCTCGGAACCTCGAAGATGCGTGGATGCATCTCCCTGCTGCTCGGTCTCGCGATCGGGTTGGTCGGCATCGACTTCCTCACCGGTCAGCCGCGTGCCACGTTCGGCATCCCGCAGCTGTCCGACGGGATCGACATCGTCGTCGTCGCGGTCGCCGTGTTCGCACTCGGTGAGGCCCTCTGGGTCGCCGCTCACCTCCGCCGCAAGCCGGCCGAGGTCATTCCCGTCGGCAGGCCGTGGATGGGCAAGAGCGACTGGAAGCGTTCGTGGAAGCCGTGGCTCCGGGGCACCGCCTACGGATTCCCGTTCGGCGCACTCCCCGCAGGCGGCGCCGAGCTGCCCACCTTCCTCTCCTACATCACCGAGAAGAAGCTGTCTAAGCACAAGGACGAATTCGGCAAGGGCGCCATCGAAGGTGTCGCCGGCCCCGAGGCCGCCAACAACGCCTCCGCGGCAGGCACACTCGTGCCGATGCTGTCGCTGGGCCTGCCGACCAACGCTACCGCCGCGGTCATGCTGACGGCGTTCGTGTCGTACGGAATCCAGCCGGGCCCGACACTGTTCGAGAAGGAACCGCTCCTGATCTGGACGCTGATCGCGAGCCTGTTCATCGGCAACTTCCTGCTCCTGGTGCTCAACCTTCCGCTCGCACCGCTGTGGGCGAAGCTGCTCCGCACACCGCGCCCCTACCTCTACGCCGGCATCCTGTTCTTTGCCGCGCTGGGCGCGTTCGCCGTCAACCTCCAGTGGCTCGACCTCGCGCTGCTGCTGACGTTCGGGCTGATGGGTCTGATGATGCGGAGGTTCGGGCTGCCGGTGCTGCCGCTGATCATCGGCGTCATCCTCGGACCGCGCATCGAACGCCAACTGCGGCAGAGCCTGCAGCTCGGTGGCGGTGACTGGGGCAGCCTGTTCACCGAGCCCGTCGCGATCATCGTCTACATCGTGATCGCAGTGCTCCTCATCGCACCCCTCGTCGCCAAGGTCGTCCGCTCGCACTACCCCGTCGCGGCGCCCGATTTCCCCGACGGACCGGCGGGTGGCGACGCCACCGACACCAGAGAGAAGGCACACGCATGATCGTCGTCGGATACACCCCCGACCAGTTCGGAGGGGCGGCCCTCGAACACGGCGTCGCGGAGGCGCAGCTGCGCGGTACGTCGCTGCTCGTGATCAACACGTCGAAGGGCGACTCCCTCGCCGACCAGTCGTTCGCCGACAACGCGCACCTGCAGGAACTCGAAGGCAAGCTGGCTGCGAGCGGGGTCGACCACGAAGTCCGGCAGATCGTGGGAGACGAGACCGTCGACGTGATTCTCGAGGCCATGACGGCGCCCAGCGCGGAACTGCTCGTGATCGGCATCCGCGACCGCACCCCCGTCGGGAAGCTCCTGATGGGCAGCACCGCCCAGCGCCTGCTGCTGTCCTGCCGCAAACCCGTCCTGGCCGTCAAGCCCGAATAGACCGCCTGTGAGTACTTATCAACCGCCCGCGGTTGATAAGTACTCACAGCTGGGGTCAGTCGGTGAGGATGATCAGCTCGCGGTTCGACGCCACCTCGACGCGCAGGCCGGCCTTCGACGCCACCCGCGCCACCCCGCGAACGTCCTGGGGTTCGGCGCGGGACACGGTGAGCGCGCGCGCCAGCAGACCCTTGTGGTGCTTGTTGAAGTGACTGACGACGGTGCGGGTGCCGTCGGGCTTCTCGGTGAGGACGGTGGCGATCACGGCCTCGGGGATCGGTCCGAGTTGCTGGTACGTCCCCGACCGCAGGTCGACGACGAGACCGTCCGCTTCCGCGGCGATCGCCCGGCTCAGCTCCGGCTTCCACAACGCCCGGAGCGTGCCCAGCTCGGGAAGCTTAGACCCGCCCGACAGCCGGTAGGCGGGGATCAGATCGCCGGCGCGCACCGCACCGAACAGCGCTGACCCCATTGCCAGCCGCGACAGCGCCTTGGACTTCTGCGCCTTGGTGAACGACTTCGCGTCGAGCGCGTCGAACAGCACACCGGTGTAGCGCTCGAGTGCGGGCCGGGTGGGGGAGACCCACAGTTTGGCGTTCCGCTCGATCTCGTCGGCCTGGGTGGGGCCGAGGCCGAGCGCGAGCTGCGACGCCTCCTCGTCCGCCGCCAGCGCGACCAGCGCCTGGACCAGCAGTTCGCGGGTTTCGGTGAGCTGCGGCATGGACAGCTCGGCCAGGTCGAGGGGCGCGTCGGCGCCGCCGTCGGACTTGGTTTCGGAGGGAGGAAGTAACACCAGCACGCACGAAACCCTACCGACGCGCTCGGCCCACTCCCAGCCGACTATTCTGGTATCCCGTGATTACCCGCCTGTCCCACCTGTTCCTCCGCACTCTGCGCGACGACCCCGCCGACGCCGAGGTCTCCAGCCACAAGCTGCTGGTCCGCGCCGGTTATGTGCGTCGCATCGCGCCCGGCGTCTACTCGTGGTTGCCGCTGGGTCTGCGCGTGCTGCGCGAGGTCGAGCGGGTGGTGCGGGAAGAGATGAACGGCATCGGTGCCCAGGAGATCTCCCTGCCCGCGCTCCTGCCGCGCGAACCGTACGAGGCGTCCAACCGCTGGACCGAGTACGGCGACGGACTGTTCCGCCTGAAGGACCGCAAGGGCGGCGACTACCTGCTCGGCCCCACCCACGAGGAACTGTTCGCGCTCACCGTCAAGGGCGAGTACAACTCGTACAAGGATTTCCCGGTCACCCTGTACCAGGTGCAGACCAAGTATCGCGACGAGGAGCGCCCGCGGGCCGGCATTCTCCGCGGCCGCGAGTTCGTCATGAAGGACTCGTACTCCTTCGACCTCACCGACGAGGGCCTCACGGAGTCGTACCGGGCGCACCGTGACGCCTACGAGCGGATCTTCAGCCGGCTCGGCGTCAAGTACGTGATCGTGTCGGCGACGTCCGGTGCGATGGGCGGCAGCGCGTCGGAGGAGTTCCTCGCCGAGAGCGAGATCGGTGAGGACACCTACGTCCGCTGCCTCGAGTCCGGCTACGCCGCCAACGTCGAGGCCGTGAAGACCCTGGCTCCCGAGGCCGTCCCGTTCGACGGACTGCCTGCCGCGAAGGTGCACGACACACCGGACACCCCCACGATCGCGACGCTCGTCGACTGGGCCAACGGCGCCGACCTGGGCCGGACCGTCACCGCGGCGGACACCCTGAAAAACATCCTGGTCAAGACCCGGCAGCCCGGTGGCGAGTGGGAACTGCTCGGCATCGGTGTTCCCGGCGACCGTGAGGTGGACGACAAGCGTCTCGGTGCCTCCCTCGAGCCCGCGGAGTTCGAATTGCTCACCGAGGCCGACTTCGCGGCCAACCCCTTCCTGGTCAAGGGCTACATCGGACCGAAGGCGCTGCAAGCCAACGGTGTTCGTTTCCTGGTCGATCCGCGCATCGTCGACGGCACCAGCTGGATCACCGGAGCCGACGAGAAGGGCAAGCACGTGGTGGGGCTCGTCGCGGGCCGTGACTTCACCCCGGACGGCACCATCGAGGCCGCCGAGGTCCGCGACGGCGACCCGTCACCCGACGGAGCAGGTGCGCTCGTCGCGGCCCGGGGAATCGAGATCGGTCACGTCTTCCAGCTCGGCCGCAAGTACACCGACGTGTTCTCCGTGGACGTGCTCGGCGAGAACGGCAAGCCCGTCCGCCCGACCATGGGGTCCTACGGTGTCGGCGTCTCCCGCCTCGTCGCCGTGATCGCGGAACAGCACCACGACGAGAAGGGCCTCCGCTGGCCGGCCGAGGTGTCGCCCGCGGACGTGCACGTGGTGATCGCCAACAAGGACGAGACCGCCCGGGAAGGCGCCGAGGGACTCGCCGCCGAACTCGACAAGGCCGGTCTCGAGGTGATCCTCGACGATCGCAAGGCATCGCCCGGCGTGAAGTTCAAGGACTCCGAACTGCTCGGTGTCCCGCTGGTCGTGGTCGTCGGCCGTGGCTGGGGCGAGGGCAAGGTGGAGGTCCGCGACCGCTTTACCGGCGAGAGCCGTGAGGTGGCCGCCGAGTCCGCGCTGAGCGAGATCGTCGAGACCGTCAGGGGCTGATCAAACCGCCCCACGCCTTTCGTCCGGACTGTTAGCTTGGCCTGACACGTCCGGACGAAAGGCCTGCTGTGACGAATTCCCTGCTGTTCGATCCGACCTCCTACGATCCCGAGCATTTCGATCCGGAGACGCGCAGACTGCTGCGGGCGCTGATCGAGTGGTTCGAGTCGCGGGGCAAGAAGCGGCTGCTCGAGGACGACCTCGAGGCCGTGTGGCCCGACGACTTCCTGGAGTTCGTGAAACAGGAGAAACTGTTCGCGAAGTTCCTCACGCCTGCCGACCTGGCGGGCGGCGATCCGGACAAGCGCTGGGATGCGGCACGCAACGCCGCCCTCAGTGAGATCTTCGGTTTCTACGGTCTCGCGTACTGGTACGCGTGGCAGGTGACCATCCTGGGTCTCGGCCCCATCTGGATGAGCGGGAACCGCGCTGCGAAGGAACGCGCCGCGACGCTCCTCGACGACGGCGGGGTGCTGGCGTTCGGTCTGTCGGAGAAGGAACACGGCGCGGACGTCTACTCGACGGACATGCTGCTGACCCCTGCGGACAATGACCCGGATCTTGCGTTCACCGCGAGCGGCGACAAGTACTACATCGGCAACGGCAACGTCGCGGGCATGGTGTCGGTGTTCGGCAGGCGCACCGATGTGGAGGGCAGCGACGGGTACGTCTTCTTCCTCGTGGACAGTCGCCACCCGGCATACCATCTGCAGGGCAATGTGGTGCACGGCCAGATGTACGTCAGCACGTTCCGGCTCGAGGACTACCCGGTGCGAGAAGAGGACATCCTCCACACGGGGGTCGCCGCTTTCGAGGCCGCGCTGAACACGGTCAACGTCGGCAAGTTCAACCTGTGCACGGGATCCATCGGGATCTCCGAGCACGCGTTCTACGAGTCGATCACCCACGCGCACAACAGGATTCTCTACGGCAACCCCGTTACCGACTTCGCGCACGTGCGCGGAAACTTCGTCGACGCCTACAGCCGGCTGATCGCGATGAAGCTGTTCAGTGCACGCTCCGTCGACTACTTCCGCAACGCGAGTCTCGACGATCGCCGGTACCTGTTGTTCAACCCGATGACGAAGGCGAAGGTGACCTCCGAAGGCGAGAAGGTGATCGCGCTGCTGCACGACGTCATCGCGGCAAAGGGCTACGAGAAGAACACCTACTTCCGCGAGGCTGCCCAGCTGATCGGCACCCTGCCGAAGCTCGAGGGCACCGTGCACGTCAACGTCGGCCTCATCCTCAAGTTCATGCCGAACTACCTGCTCAACCCGGCGGAATACCCGGAGATCGGAACCCGGCTCGACGCCGCCGACGATGCCTTCTTCTGGGCCCAGGGCCCGACCCGCGGTGCGGGCAAGATTCAGTTCCACGACTGGACGAAGACCTACGAGGCGCACTCGGACGTCCCCAACGTGGCCCGGTTCCACGAGCAGGCGACCGCGCTGAGGGAACTGCTCACCACCGCCCCGCCCGATGCAGGCCAGCAGAAGGATCTCGACTTCCTGCTCGACCTCGGGCACCTGTTCTCGCTCGTGGTCTACGGGCACCTGATTCTCGAGCAAGCCGCGATCGCCGGCATCGATCGCGATCTGATCGACCAGATCTTCGACTTCCAGATCCGCGACTTCTCCGGTTATGCCGTTGCGCTGCACGGTAAATCGTCCGCCACCGAGGCGCAGCAGAAGTGGGCGCTCGGCGCGATTCGCCGCCCGGTGGTGGACGCGGAGCGGTTCTCGCGGGTGTGGGCGCAGGTGGAGAATTACGACGGCGCCTACGAAATGCGGCCGTAGACACGGCTCTACGGGGTGGGGCGGCGTCATCCCTCGGGGTGCCGGTAGCGCCCCCTGGGGTACCTGTTCGGGTGGGTGCAATCGGCGCATTCTTATGTGGCAAGCAAAACCCCACCCCCACAGAAAGATCCACACATGGCACACACCCTCAAGCGCACCCTCTCCGCTCTCGCCATCGCGGGCTTCGCCCTCACAGCCGGAGCAGGAATCGCCTCGGCTGATCCGGGTGGCAACGGCGGCACCGTTCCGGGCGGGACCTCGCAGGGTGGCAACGGCGGCACGTCGCAGGGCGGCGCCGGCGGTGCCGGCGGCAACGGCGCCGGTGGAAACGTCGTCCTCGGCGGGCCGGTCATCGGTAGTCCGGGCACCACCACCGGGCCGCAGAACGCCGGCAACGGAGGAAACGGCGGCAACGGAGGAAACGCCGGAGATGCCAACGGCGGCAACGCCGGTGATGCCAACGGCGGCAACGCAAACGGGGGCGCGGGTGCCGGCGACACGACCACCACGGACAACACCCAGAATTGCGGGTTCATCATCTGCTGGTGACCGAGTCGTGATCGATCGATCTCCCTGAACAGTGCCGAGGGGCCGTCACCTGCGGGTGTCGGCCCCTCGGCGCCAGGACTGTCCTCCCCAGCCTCCCCGGCACCACACACTGCGAAAGGTTCTTCCCTATGTCGGCTTCATTCGACCTCTCCACCGTACTGACACGCACGGGTGCCACCGTCGCGGCCGCGTTCTTCGTTCTCGCGGCCGGCGCAGGCATCGCGTCTGCCGCCCCGGATGCGGATGCCCCCTCGTCCGACCCCTCCGTGGCTACCGTCGCCCCCGGACCGAACGCCCAGGGCGGCAACGTCGACATCGGCGGCCCACACGTCGGACCGATCGCGGTGGACGGCATCAAGGCCGGACCCGGCGGAGCGAACGTCGGCGGTTACGACTTCGGCGGAGGGGGTGGCCCCGGCCTTCCCTGGGGGTGACGGGTTCCCCACCCCAGGGTGCCTGGTCCGGCCGAACTGGACGCCGCATCCTGAAGGCGCGGCGCAGACCGCTCCAGTCACGGGCGGCCCGGACCGGTCGCTTCTTCGCGGCGAGGACCCGGGATCGGCACTCACGAGGTGAGGATTCCGGGGTCCTCTACCCGGGCACTGTCGGGTCGCCGCATGCTCGACGGTCGGCGCATCGGGCAGGTCTTCCGATGGGAGCCCCCTCTGTGAGGGGGCTTCGGCGTGCCCGCGTCAACCCACCTCAGGGGTGGAAAGGCCAACACCTCCGGGTGCACCTGCCACCACTGGGGGTCCTGGTTGGTGAAGACCATGCACGGCACAGTGGAGGACAAGCAAGAACGTAACGCTTCACCAGCCGCGAGCGAAGAAACCGAGGAGGCCATCATGACGAACACCCCGGTTGCACACGAGCACGAGGGCCGTCGCCTCACGGTCAGGACCGACGACGGGATCACGCTCGCAGTTCGCGAGTTCGGTTCTCCCGACGCAGCCACCACGGTGGTGTTCGTTCACGGTCACTGCCTACGCACCGAGTCCTGGTGGGCACTGCGCGAACAGCTGGTCCGATTCTGGTGCAACGACGTTCGCATGGTTTTCTACGATCACCGGGGACACGGAGAGTCGGGGGAGGCGCCGGCCGCCACCTACACGATCGATCAGCTCGGCCGCGACCTCGGCTCGGTGCTCGACGCCGTCGCCCCGCACGGTCCGGTCGTCCTCGTCGGGCACTCGATGGGCGGAATGACCGCACTGTCCTACACCCGGCAGAACCCGCACACGATCGGTTCGCGGATCGTCGGCATGGCCCTGATCTCCACCGCGGCGTGCGATCTCGCCGAGGCCGGTCTCGGTCGTCACCTGCGTAGCCCCGCGGTGTCGCTGTTCCGCTCCGCAGTGCGCCGGGCACCCCGGGTCGTGCACGGATCGAAGAGGGTCGGACGCACCGTCTGTGCGGCGATCGCCCGCGCGGCAGGCGCCCGCAACCGGGTCGTCGATCCTCGCCTGGCGGCGCTGGTCGCGGCCATGGCCAACACCACGTCCGTCGTCACCATGTCGAGTTTCCTCGAATCACTGCTCGGGTTCGACGAGCGGCATTCCCTCGCCGCGCTGGCTCACATTCCGTCGTTGATCCTGTGCGGCTCGGTGGACATGCTCACCCCGCTCCAGCATTCGGTCGCGATGGCCTCGAAGCTGCCCGCTTCGGAGCTCGTGAGCGTCGACGGAGCCGGCCACTCGGTGATCCTCGAGCGTGCGGCGGACGTCGCGCTCGCCATCATCGGCCTCGTCGAGCGGATCGCCCACGGTGAGACCGCCGCGCTCGACCGCGAACTGATGGCCGTCGGCTGATCAGAGATCGCGCTCGTTGATGATGCCGCTGCGCATGGCCCGCTCGGCCAGGCTGACCCGCTTCTGGTTCTGGGGGAGATCGCCGACGCCGAACTTCGCGAACAACGCGCGCAGGTGAGTCTTGATCGCGTCGACGCTGAGAAACAGTTCCTGGGCGATCTGCTGGTTCGAGGCGGGATTCGCGAACGCGGCGCCGTGCTTGTACGGCCGGCACAGCGCCGTGAGGACCGCCCGCTGGGTATCGGTGAGGGACCGGACCTCGGGCATGTCGGTCCCCATCCGGGTGGCCTCGTCGAGTGCGCCGCCGAATTCCAGGTATCGGATCTTCGTTCCGCCGATGCGGATGCTGTCGCCCTGCCGGAGCCGCCGACGCCCCGCGAGCCGCTCGCCGTTGACGAAGGTGCCGTTACGGGAGAGCCCGTCGTCGAGGATGGTCCAGTGCGTGCCGACGCATTCGAGGACGGCGTGGAGCCGCGAAACCTCGTCGTCCTCGGTGAGGAGTAGATCGGAACCGGGCGACCGTCCGATCGTGACGCGCGCGGAAGCGGGGGAGAGGTCCACTGTGTAGTGGTGACCCTCCCGGTCGGAATAGCTCAGTCGAGACTCCACGGCTCGGTCCACGGCGACGCCCCTTCCGCACGCTTCCATCGTGCCCCGCCGTGTGTCCGATGAGCAAGATCAAGAGCGGAAATCGCCGATCACGGATCAGTTCTCGGAGCCCACGGCGTCCAGGGTGCTGCCGAACGCGCACACGGCGAGTTCCTCGAGCGCCGGATCCTGCCCGGCATGCTCCGGTACCTGCATGGCGAGGAGGGTGTTGAGCAGCATTCCGTTGGCGATGAAGGTGCGGGCCCGTTCGGGGCTGCACCCGGTGCGCGTCCGGATCTGTGTGTAGAGCCGGGACATCCAGTCGCGGGCCAGCGCGCCGATCTCCGGGTTCGCGCCGGACGTAAAGCCGTGCATCATCACGAGCAGGAGGTCGCGGTCCTCGAGTAGTTCGGTGTACGCGATGCCCATCGGGAGCCACGACTCGTCGTTCTCCGGGTCGGCGGCGACATCGTCGAAATAGGGCTCGAAGGTGTCCATGATCCGACGCATCGCGCGGTCGAAGACGTCCGCGAACAGCCGCGACTTGGAACCGAACATGCGCACCACGTAGGGCTGGGACACCCCCGCCTCGCGTGCGACGGCGTCGGTGCTGGTGCCGTGATAGCCGTCCCTGGCGAACGCGCGGGAGGCGGCGGCCAGTACGAGTTCGCGACGTTCGGTCGCGCTCATGCGGGTCTGTTTCACGGGCGGTGCCATGTTGACATGTTATCAGTCGATTACTAGTCTTCGAAATAAGTAATCATCTGATGCTTACAACTTCTGTCATCCCGTACTCACGACTCGGATACGAGGACCCGTCATGACGACACTCTCCGAACGACTGGAACACGAATCGGCGGCGCCTCCCCCGGGGCAGGGCCTCGGCCGGCTGGTGCCGGTATGGCTGGCGATCGTCGCCGCCTCGATACCGATGTTCATGGCCACACTCGACAATCTGGTGATGACCAGCGCCCTGCCGGTGATCCAGCGTGACCTCGGCGCGTCGGTGGGGCAGTTGCAGTGGTTCATGAACGCCTACACGCTCGCCTTCGCGACGTTGATGTTGACGCTGTCCGCGCTCGGCGACCGCCTCGGTCGACGCCGTGTATTCCTCTGGGGCATAGTGCTCTTCGCGCTGGCATCGATCGCGTCGGCCCTGTCGACCACCTCCGAGATGCTGATCGCCGCGCGCGCCGTCCAGGGCATCGGCGCGGCAGCGATCATGCCGCTCTCCCTCACCCTGCTCGCCGGTGCCGTGCCGCTCGCCAAGCGTGCCCTCGCCATCGGGATCTGGGGTGGCGTCTCGGGACTCGGTGTTGCCCTGGGCCCGGTGGTCGGCGGCGCCGTCGTCGACGGGGTGTCGTGGCAGGCCGTGTTCTGGATCAACGTCCCCGTCGCAGCGGTCGCGATCCCGTTGGCGCTCTATGCGCTCGGCGAGTCGAAAGGAAAGCGGCAGCCGCTGGATCCGCTCGGCGTCGTTCTGGCCGGAGCCGCCGTGTTCCTCGGAGTCTGGGGCATCGTGCACGGCAACGACGACGGTTGGACCAGCGCCACGGTGCTCGGTGCTCTCGTCGCAGCGGCGGTGCTGCTGGCGGCGTTCGTGGTACGCGAGTTGCGCACACCCTTCCCCGTCATGCCGCTGCGGCTGTTCCGGTCCCGTCAGTTCTCCCTGGCCAACGTCATCGGGCTGACGTTCACACTGGGAATGATGGGCGCCGTCTTCCTCCTGTCGCAGTACCTCCAGATCGTCATGGGGTACTCCCCGTTCGAGGCCGGCCTGCGAACCTTGCCGTGGACGGCCGCACCCATGCTGGTGGCGCCGATCGCAGGCCTGCTCGCGCCGCGGCTGGGAGTCCGGACCCTCCTCGTCACCGGACTCGTCCTGCAAGGATTGTCGCTGCTCTGGATGGCGTCGCTCATCGTTCCGGGCGCCACGTACGGCAGCATGATTCCGGCGTTCGTGATGGCGGGCGCAGGTATGGGGCTGACGTTCGCTCCCAACGCGACCGCCGTCCTCGCCGATATGCCCGAGGCCGACCACGGCACGGCCAGTTCGACCAACGCGACGCTCCGTGAGATCGGGGTCGCGCTGGGCATCGCGCTCCTGACCGCGGTGTTCCTCGGTGCGGGCGGCAGCCTGACCCCGACGGGATACATTGACGCCCTCGCGCCCGCCCTGTACGTCGGAGCCGGATTCGTGGCGGTCGCGGTCGTCGCCGCGGCCCTCATGCCGGGACGATCGAAGGCGGTCCTGGCGTCGACGGAATCAGTCCTGCCAGCCCGGCCGGACGAGGCCCCATTCGTACGCCATGACCACCAGTTGCGTGCGGTCCCGGGCGCCGAGTTTCAACAGAATCCGACTGACGTGGGTGCGGGCGGTGGCCGGGCTCAGGAACAGTCGTGAGCCGATCTCGGCGTTGGTGAGCCCCTCGGCGATCAGGATCATCACCTCGCGTTCGCGCTCGGTCAGGTCGTCGAGGCGGGTGGGCTGCGGCGGACGTTTGGCGTGGGACGCGAACTCCGCGACCAGCTTCCGCGTCACCGACGGTGACAGCAGGGCATCCCCGTCGGCCACCACGCGGACCGCCCGCACCAGTTCGGCGGGTTCGGTGTGTTTGACGAGGAAACCCGTCGCTCCCGCGCGCATCGCCTCGAACACGTACTCGTCCAGCTCGAACGTGGTGAGCACCACCACCCGCACGCCGGACAGCGCGGGATCGGCGGCGATACGGCGGGTCGCCTCCAGCCCGTCGAGCACCGGCATCCGGATGTCCATGAGGACGACGTCGGGGACCAGCGATCGAGTCAGGCTCTCCGCCTGCTCACCGTTCTCGGCCTGACCGGCCACGGTGATGTCGGCCTGCGCGTCGAGCAGGGCGGCGAACCCCGCCCGCACGAGAGCCTGGTCGTCGGCGACGAGCACGCGAATCGTCATGCCCGGCCCGCCGTGTCGCCGCCGAAGGGGAGCGTCACCTGCACCCGGAAACCGCCGCCCGGTTTGATCCCGGCGGTCAGCTCGCCACCCAGCGCGCGTGCGCTGACGAGCCCCCGGAATGGCGGGCCACATTGGTGAGCGACTCCTGGACGATCCGCGCCGCGGCCACGTCGACCACCGTTGGTAGCGGCCTCGGTGTGCCTTCGACGACGGACGTCACCGCGAGACCCGCGGCGCGGGCGCGCTCGACCACACCGTCCAGCTCCCCGATCCCGGCGGTGGGCGCGATCGGCGGGCTGTCCTGGCCGCCCCGCAGTGATGCCAGCAGCGCATGGACGTCGCCGATCGCGTCGCGGCTCGCGATCTTGATCGCAGACAGCGCCTCCTGCGACTGCTCCGGTCTCGTCCGCCGGCGCGACGTGAACTGAGCGGCGCCTCAGTACAGCGGGCCGCCGCCGAAGGGTTCCCGGTGCGACGGCGGGGTCCGGCCGTGCGTGTCGGTGATGCCGTATTCGACGGCCAGTTCCGCGGTGACGAAGGTGTGGCCGCTGCGCTCCGCGAGGGTGGGGTCCGCGGTCAGGGCGCAGATCACCTCGCCGACGAATTCGGGGGACTCGGCGTCCGCGACGGGAAAGCCGGCGATGGTTTCGAGGCCGCTGGCGACGATCATCTCCGTCCGCACGATGCCCGGCCACAGCGAGACCGCGCGCACGTCGTGCGGAGCCAGCTCCGCCGCCATGTCGCTGGCCATCTTGTCCAGCCCTGCCTTGGACATGCCGTACAGCACCGAGTGCAGATGCCCGCGGGTCCCGAAAGACGAGATGTTCGCGATCAACCCGGAGCGTCGGGGCACCATCAACCTCGCAGCCTCCACGGACGCGACGTAATGGGCGCGCAGTCCGACGCCGATCAGCGAGTCCCAGTCGCCGAGTGGCCGCTCCCAGAAGGGCGTGCTGAACCCGCCGAATCCCTTGGGGGCGGCCCACACGTTGTTGACCAGCAGGTCGAGTCGGCCGGCCTGCTCGTCCGAGATCCGGGCGAACAGACTGTGCACGTCCTCGTCGTCGCGGTGATCGCAGGCCACCGCGATGCCGGTCCCACCGGCGCCGGTGACCGTCCGTGCCGACACCGCCAGTGGGCCGTCGTCGGTCACAGGGCCGCGCCCGGTGAGGTAGACGGTCCATCCGGCGGCTCCCAGCGCCGTCGCCACGCCCTTGCCGACGCCGCGGCTCCCCCCGGTGACCAGAGCTACCCCGCCGCTCACTGGACGACCACCGTGTCCGGGGTGAGCGGGCGGGTGATCGACCATCGAGTGGTGAAGTGGCATCGCGACATTCGCCAGTCGCCGTCCTCGAGGCGGTAGGCGTCGTCGTACTCGCCGGAGGACACCGTCTCCGTCCGCTTCAGCAGATCGACCTGGCGGAACTTCAGCGTCCACGCGCCCGACGCCTCGGTGTCGCTGTGCAGCACGATGTCCGGATGGAAGCCGTGGTGCATGTCAAGGATCACGTGCTTGCCGTCCACTTCGTGGAGCGCGATCCTGCGGAAGATGTCCGTGAGCCGGTCGGCGTCGTCGAACCGGCCCAGCGGGCCGAAGTCGATCGACGCCCCGGACGAGACGAAGCAGGCACGGAACGCGTCCGGATCCTTGCCGTCACACGCTCGCCAGTAGCGGTATTTGAGCGCCTTGATCGCGTCGATCCGCTCCCGGTCCGTCAGACGCTGCTCCACCGAGCGTTCGTCCACGCTGCCGTCCTCCCGTTGCCGTTCACCGTGTCGGGAGAGACGCTAGGCCGGGAACGCGTCGGATGGGTGCAGAATCCCGGTGGGCGGGAACCTGCGCACCGTCAGGGCTGACCGGGGAACGGGTCGGTCACCGGATCGGTCCCGAGTGCCACGCGCCAGGTGGCCTCCCTGACGGCCGCCTCGGTCAGCGCGGTGACGCCGAGCGTGCGGGTGTCCTCCGTCTCACCGTGTTCGACGACCGCCCGCCACGCGACGGCGGTGTCGGCCTCCACCTGGGCCGCCAGCTGCGCGGCCGTGATCGGATCGGTGACCGGGAACGGCAGGGTGTAGCCCGCCTCGGCGGCCGGGGCCGTCAGTCCTGCCGCGGTCAGCGTGTCCAGGAGCCCGTCCCGGCGCGCCCGGTGGGCCGCGGCGGCGGTGGCCACCTGGGTGGCGCGGGTGGGATTCGAGAAGGCGGCGACCACTCCGTAGGCAAACACCGCGGAATGTTCGGCTGTCAGCGCGTCGGCGAGGCTCTTACCCTCGGCTTCGGTGGGTGTCGTCACGGCAGCACCACCGCCAGATACGTTCCGCACGCGGCGCTGATCGACGCGCAGAGCCCCGCTCGGTAGGCGGTCAGTGTGCGCGCCGAATCGGCTGCGCTGCGCTGCGACTCGGCCAGGTCGGCCCGCAATTGATCGAGACCGGGCGGCGGCGCCGGTGCGGTCGGTGTCGTCAAAGGGGCAGCGGACGTGGTCGGTGCGGTGCCGTCAGGGTAAGTTCCTGCAGCCCTGGCGATTTCGGTATCCAGCGCGTCGGCATGTGCGGTGCGCTGGACACGGACGAGTTCGAGTGCCGCGCCGCGATCGGGGAGCAGCGCAATCGTGGCCGCGGCGCCGGCGGCGTCGCGACGAGCCAGACGCGACTGCGCGACGAGTGAATCGACCTCGGTGTCGGAGTCCGCGTCGTCGGCGCAACCCGCCAACAGGGGGACGCTCGCGACGCCGAAGGCCGAGGCTGCTGCGAACCGGAGAGCGGTGCGCCGGGACACGGCCGGACCGGATGTCGGGGGCCGGGAGACGGTGGGCATGAGCACCGGTCCATGGTGCCAGGTCGGGCCGCGATCCCGGGAATCGAGCACCGGGGCTGGTCACGGGCGCCTCGAATCGGCGTTACTCTTAGATGCTCGAACCCGTCCCGGCGGGTTCGTGGTGCTGCATGCGCGGCGCGATGACCTGCCAGACCACGGATATACGACGAGCGACAACTGAAACGAGGAGCTTCCCGATGCCGGTTCCATCCAAGGAGAGGGTGACGGAGCTCATCTCCGATCTGGTGCAACGCCAGGGCTACGACTTGGAGGGCGTTGCAGTCACCCTCGCGGGTCGGCACAGCGCGGTCCGGGTCATGGTGGACAGCGACGCCGGACTCGAACTCGACGCGGTTGCGAACCTGAGCCACGAGATCTCCGAGGTCTTCGATTCGGTGTCCGATTTCGGGGAGTCGCCGTACACGCTCGAGGTCACATCTCCCGGTATCGACCGTCCGCTCACACACGAGCGGCACTGGCGCCGGGCCCGCGGCCGCAAGGCGCGTATCGATCTCGCGCACGAGACCGTCGTGGGTCGGATCGGCGTCCTCGACGGCGACTCGGTCGCGGTGGTGATCGGCTCGCGCACGGGCCCGGAGGTTCGGCGTGTCGCGCTCCCGGACATTCAGAAAGCTGTTGTGCAGGTGGAATTCTCGAAACCCGATCCGAGAGAGCTGGAACTCGCGGGCGGGATTCCGGAGGGTCGCGTGGCACCCGCGGACGCGGACGCGTCGGAAGATGAAGAAGTAGTAGAGGGGTTGGACAAGTGAATATCGACATTGCGGCGTTGCGCGCCATCGAGGCCGACAAGGGCATCTCGATCGAGACCGTCATCTCGACCATCCAGACGGCACTGCTCACCGCCTACCGGCATACCGAGGGGCATCAGCAGCACGCACGGATCGACGTCGACACCAAGAGCGGCATCGTCCGTGTGATGGCACACGACGTCGACGCCGACGGCAACATGGTCGGCGAGGAATGGGACGACACCCCGGAAGGTTTCGGCCGGATCGCCGCGACCACAGCCCGCCAGGTCATCCTCCAGCGGCTGCGGGACGCCGAGCACGAGCGGAGCTTCGGCGAGTACTCCACCCACGAGGGTGAGATCGTCGGCGGTGTGATCCAGCGCGACACCCGCGCGAACTCGCGCGGCATGGTCGTGGTGCGGATCGGCAGTGAATCCAGCGGCGCCGAGGGTCTGATCCCGCCCGCCGAGCAGGTGCCCGGCGAGAATTACGAGCACGGCGAGCGGCTCAAGTGCTACGTCGTCGGTGTGGCCCGTGGGCAGCGCGGACCGCAGATCACGCTGTCGCGCACCCACCCGAACCTGGTCCGCAAGCTGTTCGCACTCGAGGTTCCGGAGATCGCGGACGGTTCGGTCGAGATCATCGCCGTCGCCCGCGAGGCCGGCCACCGGTCGAAGATCGCCGTCCAGTCGCGCGTGCAGGGACTCAACGCCAAGGGCGCCTGCATCGGTCCGATGGGGCAGCGGGTGCGTAACGTGATGAGTGAGCTCGCCGGCGAGAAGATCGACATCATCGACTTCGACGAAGACCCGGCCCGGTTCGTCGGCAACGCGCTGTCACCGTCGAAAGTGGTCTCCGTCACTGTGGTGGACCCGGACGCGCGGGCCGCGCGTGTCGTCGTCCCCGACTTCCAGCTGTCCCTCGCCATCGGCAAGGAGGGGCAAAATGCCCGCCTTGCTGCGCGCTTGACCGGGTGGCGGATCGACATCCGCAGTGACGCCGCACCCGCCCCCGAGTCGGCAGGCGGACCCGCCGCGACCAGTCGTTGAGCCGGGAATGCGGAGATCGGGGCGAGTCGGCGGTAGAGTGGTCAATGGTTCAGCATGAGCATCCCGATTCCGCGCGCGTTCCTACCGGTTCACCGGTCCGAACATGCATAGGATGTAGGGAGCGCGCGCTGGCTGTCGATCTGCTCAGGGTTGTGGTTAGTGAGAGTGGGCCGCAAGGTCATGTTCTCGCCCCGGACCCGAGGCGCAGGCTTCCCGGTCGAGGTGCGTGGCTGCACCCCGCCGAGGCTTGCCTGAGTCTCGCGGAACGACGCCGAGCATTCGGCAGAGCACTGCGAGTGACCGGAAGTGTCGACGCGTCAGAAGTCGACCACTGGGTACGAGCAGGGCACCCACCCAGAGCAGTACCTCTCGAACAGAACAGGCACAAGCACTCATGAGCACACCGTGAAGCACCAGCGATGATCGTCCATCGGAGATAACCCGAGGTCGTGCGGGCCCCTCTCAGGGGAGCCTCCTGCTCGACCTCATCAGTGAGGAGAGCAGTGGCAGGCAAGGCCCGCGTGCACGAGTTGGCTAAAGAACTCGGTGTCACAAGTAAAGAACTACTCGCAACGCTCAAGGAGCAGGGCGAGTTCGTGAAGTCGGCGTCCTCCACGGTGGAGGCGCCCGTCGCCAGGCGTCTACGGGAGTCCTTCCCGTCGGCGAAGTCCGCCGATTCCGCAGCCCGTCCGGCTGCCAAGCCCGGCGCAGCTGCGCCGAGCACCCCGGCGACCGCAGCGAAGCCGGGCGGTCCCCGTCCCGGCCCGAAGCCGGCTCCGGCTCCGGCCGCACCTGCTGCGGCAGCCCCCGCGGCCATCCCCGAGGCGCAGGCCCCGGCTCCGGCCGCACCCGCAGCAAGTGCCGCACCCGCAGCAAGTGCCGCACCCGCAGCAAGTGCTGCCGCTCCGGCTGCACCGGCGGCTAACGCTCCCAAGCCCGGTCGCCCCACCCCGGCTGCCCCGGCTCCGGCCGCACCCGCAGCCCCGGCCGCCAGTGCCCCCGCGGCTCCGTCCACGGGCGCCAAGCCCGGCGGACCCCGCCCGGGCCCGAAGGCCCCGCGTGTCGGTAACAACCCGTACTCCTCGGCTCCCGCCGAGCGTCCGGCGCCCCGTCCCGCTCCCGGCGCCCCGCGTCCGGGTGCACCCCGTCCGGCTCCCGGTCAGGGTGGACCTCGTCCGGCACCGGGTCAGGGCGGTCCCCGTCCGGCACCGGGTCAGGGTGGACCTCGTCCGGCACCGGGTCAGGGCGGTCCCCGTCCGGCTCCCGGTCAGGGTGGACCCCGTCCCAGCCCCGGCTCGATGCCTCCTCGCCCGAACCCAGGCGCGATGCCTGCTCGTTCGGCACGTCCCGCTCCCGGCGGTCGTCCCGGCCGTCCCGGCGGAGCCCCAGGCGGTCGTCCCGGTGGCGGCGGCGGCGGCGGTGGATACCGCGGTGGCGGAGCCCCCGGTGCCGGCGCAGGTGCGCCCGGTGGCGGAGCACCCGCAGGTGGTTTCCGCGGTCGTCCCGGTGGCGGTGGACGCCCCGGTCAGCGTGGTGCGGCAGCAGGTGCGTTCGGTCGTCCCGGTGGTGCCCCGCGTCGTGGTCGCAAGTCGAAGCGTCAGAAGCGCCAGGAATACGATTCCATGCAGGCGCCCGCCGTCGGCGGCGTGCGGTTGCCCCGTGGCAACGGCGAGACCATTCGCCTCGCCCGCGGTGCATCCCTGTCGGACTTCGCGGAGAAGATCGACGCGAACCCCGCAGCGTTGGTGCAGGCACTGTTCAACCTCGGCGAGATGGTGACGGCGACCCAGTCGGTCAACGACGAGACGCTGGAACTGCTCGGCGGCGAGATGAACTACGTCGTGCAGGTCGTCAGCCCGGAGGACGAGGACCGCGAGCTGCTCGACAGCTTCGACCTCACCTATGGCGAAGACGAAGGTGGCGAAGAGGACCTCGAGTCCCGTCCGCCGGTGGTCACCGTCATGGGCCACGTCGACCACGGTAAGACCCGACTGCTCGACACGATCCGTAAGGCCAACGTCCGTGAGGGCGAGGCCGGCGGCATCACGCAGCACATCGGTGCCTACCAGGTGCTGACCGAGCTCGACGGCAACGAGCGTCTCGTGACGTTCATCGACACCCCCGGTCACGAGGCCTTCACGGCCATGCGTGCCCGTGGTGCCAAGGCCACCGACCTCGCGATCCTGGTCGTCGCCGCCGACGACGGCGTCATGCCGCAGACGGTGGAAGCGGTCAACCACGCCCAGGCGGCCGACGTGCCGATCGTGGTCGCGGTGAACAAGATCGACAAGGAAGGCGCGAACCCGGACAAGATCCGGCAGCAGCTCACCGAGTACGGACTGGTCGCCGAGGAATACGGCGGAGACACCATGTTCGTCGACATCTCGGCGAAGCAGGGCACCAACATCGACGCACTGCTCGAAGCCGTGCTGTTGACGGCGGACGCTGCCCTGGACCTGCGGGCCAACCCGGACATGGACGCTCAGGGTGTCGCCATCGAGGCGCACCTCGACCGTGGACGCGGCCCCGTCGCGACCGTGCTCATCCAGCGCGGAACGCTGCGGGTCGGCGACTCGATCGTGGCCGGCGACGCATATGGACGTGTGCGCCGCATGGTCGACGAGCATGGCGACGACGTGCTCGAGGCCCTGCCCTCGCGTCCCGTCCAGGTAGTCGGCTTCACGTCGGTCCCCGGTGCAGGCGACAACCTGCTCGTGGTCGACGAGGACCGCATCGCCCGTCAGATCGCCGACCGGCGCAATGCGCGTAAGCGCAACGCTATGGCCGCGAAGAGCCGCAAGCGCATCAGCCTCGAGGACCTGGATTCGGCTCTCAAGGAGACGTCGCAGCTCAACCTCATCCTCAAGGGCGACAACTCGGGAACCGTGGAGGCCTTGGAAGAGGCACTGCACGGCATCGAGATCGACGACGAGGTGCAGTTGCGGGTCATCGACCGCGGTGTCGGTGGCGTCACCGAGACCAACGTCAACCTGGCCGCTGCGTCGAACGCGATCATCATCGGGTTCAACGTGCGCGCCGAGGGCAAGGCGACCGAGTTGGCGAACCGCGAGGGCGTCGACATCCGGTACTACTCGGTGATCTACCAGGCCATCGACGAGGTCGAGAAGGCGCTCAAGGGCATGCTCAAGCCGATCTACGAAGAGGTCGAGCTGGGCAAGGCGGAGATCCGCGCGATGTTCCGTTCGTCCAAGGTCGGCAACATTGCCGGTTGCCTCGTCACCTCGGGTACCATCCGTCGCAATGCGAAGGCCCGGCTGCTGCGTGACAACACGGTTGTCGCCGAGACCGTCACCATCTCCTCGCTGAAGCGGGAGAAGGAGGACGCTGTCGAGGTACGCGAGGGGTACGAGTGCGGTTTGACGGTCACCTACACCGACATCAAGGTCGGTGACGTCATCGAGGCCTACGAGCTTCGGGAAAAGCCGCGCGACTAGTCGCCATCCGTTTGGGGTGACGCAGCAGCGTCATCCGGCGTGCGCTTCTCCGGCCGACTCGATCGGCCGGGGGAGCGCACGTCTCCCCGAAGGAGGAAAGTTTGTACGTCGGTGCGCTCGAGCTCGACATCTTGCTCGGTGACGTGCGATCTCTGAAAGAGAAGCGTGCAATGGTCAAACCGGTTCTGGCGGAGCTGCGACGCTACGGCGTCTCGGCGGCGGAGACCGGAGAACAGGATCGGTACCGCCGGTCGATGCTCGGCGTCACGATGGCGAGCTCGGCGGTCGATCACGTACACGAGGTACTCGACACGTGCGAGCGGCACGTCGCCGGGCTGCCGGAACTGCAACTCCTTGCGGTCCGGCGAAGGATTTTCGGCCCCGAGGACTGACTCGGAGTGCCCTGCCCGCCCCGCCGCATCTGCGGCCCGGCGTGCAGAATGAACTACAGCTACACACGCAACTTCACAACTTATCCAGCGGCCAGGAAGAGGAGTCTGATTGTCATGGTGGATCCCGCCCGGGCACGCAAACTCGCCAAGCGCATCGGCACGATCGTCGCGACGGCGATCGACCACGAAATCAAGGACCCTCGCCTGGCGTTCGTCACGATCACCGATACCAAGGTGACGGCAGACCTCCACGACGCCACCGTGTACTACACCGTGATGGGCGCCGACCTCGAGTCCGAACCGGACGTCGCCTCCGCAGCCGCAGGGCTGGAGAAGGCGAAGGGCGTTCTGCGCTCGAAGGTGGGTGCAGGCACCGGAGTCCGGTTCACTCCGACGCTGACGTTCGTCGCGGACACGGTCCCCGACACGGCACGGCACATGGAAGAACTCCTCGCCCGCGCTCGCGCCGCCGACGACGAGGTCGCGCGTGTCGCAGCCGGTGCGTCGCCGGCCGGCGACCCCGACCCGTACAAGGAGCCCCGAGCCGAGGACGCGGACGACGCCGAAGTCGACGAGCCCACCGGTTCCCGCCAGGCGGACTGACACGAACCGACATGACCCACACTCAGGAGACGTCCCTGTCTGATCTCGATCGTCACGAGGTGTTTCTACCGCAGGCGGTCGCCGTTCTCGAGAACGCGACGTCGGTGACGATTCTGTGTCACGTCCAACCCGATGCCGACACGATCGGCAGCGGACTCGCCCTGGCGTTGGTGCTCGAGCGCAAAGGGATTCCGGTGCAGGTCGCGTTCGCCGCGCCCGACGAACTGCCGGAGTCGATGCGCGAACTGCCGGGCACCCATCTGCTGGTGCCGGCGGATCAGGTGCGCCGCAACGTCGATCTGCTCGTGACCGTCGACTGCGGCAGTGCCGGGCGTCTCGGGAAGCTCGCCGACCGGCTCGCGAACGCGGGGGAGACCCTCGTCATCGATCACCACCGGTCCAATACCCGCTTCGGTCGCATGAACCTGATCGACGAGTCCGCGGAGTCGACGACCGCTGTCGTGGCGCAGATGTTCGACCTGTGGGGTGTGGACATCGACGCCGACCTCGCGCACTGCCTGTACGCGGGACTCGTGACCGACACCGGTTCGTTCCGCTGGGTGCAGCCCGGCACTCACGCACTCGCCGAGAGGCTGCTCGCCACCGGAATCGACGGAGCCCGCATCGCCCGGCGTCTGCTCGACACCCACCCGTTCGGCTGGCTGCCCATGCTGTCCTCGGTGCTCGGATCGGCGACGCTCGTCCCCGACGCAGCGGGAGGGCGTGGACTGGTCTACGCCGTCATCCGGCAGGCCTACATCGGCGACCTCCGCTCGGAGGAGATCGAGAGCGTCATCGACATCGTCCGGACGACGTCCGAGGCCGAGGTCGCCGCGGTCCTCAAGGAGGCCGTGGACGGCACGTGGTCGGTGTCGCTGCGATCGAAGTCCGACGTGGACGTCTCGGTCGTCGCCGGGTATCTCGGCGGCGGCGGTCATCGGTTCGCCGCCGGCTATACGGCCGACAACTCTGCGGACGAGATCGTGACCTCGCTCGTCGAATCGCTCGGCTGAGGTCCGAATTCGTTGGCTGACGTCTCGGAAGTGACGGGCGACGCGACCGCCCGGACGGTGTTCGGTCTGGCGCTGCCCGCGCTGGGCGTCCTCGCAGCCGAACCGATCTATCTGCTCTTCGACATCGCCGTCGTCGGCCGGCTGGGCGCTCTGGCGCTCGCGGGTCTCGCCGTCGGCGGTCTCATCCTCGCCCAGGTCAGCACGCAGCTGACGTTCCTGTCCTACGGCACGACGGCGCGCGCCTCCCGCCTGCACGGGGCCGGCGACGAGCGCGGCGCGGTCCGGGAGGGCGTGCAGGCCACGTGGCTGGCACTGGGCATCGGCGCGCTCGTGATCGCGCTGGCCCACCTGTTCGCGCGGCCGGTCACGTCGGCGATCGCCGGCGGCTCGGACATCGCGGCGGCCGCCGAGAGCTGGCTGCGGATCGCGGTGTTCGGGGCCCCGCTGATCCTCGTCGCGATGGCGGGCAACGGGTGGATGCGCGGTGTGCAGAACACTGTGCGGCCCCTCCGTTTCGTGATCGTCGGTCTCGTCGTGTCGGCCGTGGCCTGCCCGGTGCTGGTGCACGGATTGTGGGGTGCGCCGCGGCTCGAACTCGAGGGTTCGGCGGTCGCAAACGTGATCGGGCAGGCAGTGTCCGCGAGCATGTTCGTCGGATCGCTGGTGGTCGAGCGGGTGCCGTTGCGTCCGCGGTGGCACGTCATGCGCGCCCAGATGGTGCTCGGCCGCGATCTGATCCTACGGAGCCTGGCCTTCCAGGCGTGCTTCCTCTCGGCCGCCGCCGTCGCGTCCCGGTTCGGCGCCGCCGCGGTCGCCGCCCACCAAGTGGTGCTGCAGCTGTGGAACCTCGTCGCCCTCACCCTCGACTCCCTGGCGATCGCCGCACAGGCGCTGGTCGGTGCCGCGCTGGGCGCCGGGCACGCCAAGGGCGCCACGCGGCTGTCGTGGCGCATCACTCGATGGTCCACGATCCTCGCGACAGGGCTCGCCCTGATCTTCGCTCTCGGCCACGGGGTAATCCCCGAACTGTTCACCTCCGATCAGGCCGTGCTCGACGAGATGGCGGTGGCCTGGTGGTTCTTCGTCGCGATCATGCCGGTCGCCGGAGTGGTGTTCGCCCTCGACGGAGTGCTGCTCGGGGCCGGCGACGTCGCCTTCCTCCGGAATGCCACGCTGTCCTGCGCGTTGGTCGGATTCCTGCCACTGATTTGGCTGTCGATGCTGCGCGACTGGGGCCTGGCGGGAATCTGGACGGGGCTCACGGTGTTCATAATTCCTCGGATGCTCGCGGTCGTGTGGCGCGTCGGAACGGGCCGCTGGGCAGTGGTCGGGGCCGACCTGCAGGCACGGCACGGATCGGACATCGATCCGGCGGCGGAACACGATCGGAAAGGTGGTTGACGTGGCACCCAAATTGATGGCGGTGAGCGACACCCATGTGGGGCACCGGGGCAACCGCCCGATCACCGAGGACATCTATCCCGACTCGCCCGACGACTGGCTGATCGTCGCGGGCGACGTCTCGGAGAAGACCGACGACATCCGGTGGGCGCTCAAACTCCTGCGGAGTCGTTTTGCCCAGGTCATCTGGGTCCCCGGCAACCACGAACTGTGGACGACGGCGAAGGATCCGGTGCAGATCCACGGCGCCGCCCGCTACGACTACCTGGTCACCATGTGCCGCGAGATCGGCGTCATCACCCCCGAGGACCCGTTTCCAGTGTGGGAGGCCGAGGACGGCCCGATCACGCTGGTCCCGATGTTCCTGTTGTACGACTACACGTTCCTGCCCGACGGCGCCACCACCAAGGAGGAAGGTCTCGCGATCGCGCGCGAGAAGAACGTGGTGGCCACGGATGAGTTCCTGCTGTCGAGTGAACCGTACGGAACCCGGGATGCCTGGTGTCGCAACCGCGTCGAGACGACGAAGGCCAGGTTGGACGCCCTGCCCGCCGGCACCCGCACCGTGCTGATCAACCACTTCCCGTTGGTTCGTCAACCGACGCAGGTGCTGTGGTACCCGGAGTTCTCCCTGTGGTGCGGTACCGAACTGACCGCGGACTGGCACACCCGGTACAACGCCGTCTGCGCCGTGTACGGGCATCTGCACATTCCGCGCACCACCTACTACGACGGCGTGCGGTTCGAAGAGGTGTCGCTGGGTTACCCACGGGAGTGGCAGAGGAGGGGACTCCCGGACCGGCTCCTGCGGCAGATTCTCCCGGTGCCGGAGTATCCGCCGGGAACGCTGAACAAGTGGGGAGGCCACTTCAAGGTCACTCCCGAACAGGAAGCCGAAGTGGAGAAGATGCGGGCGAGGGGGGCCCTGTGATCGAGAGAATTCTGCCTGTCGGAGTGGTGTCGTCGGAGCTGTTCGAGGATCCGCCGGGCCTGCGTCCGCACCCTCAGGAGGAGGCGCTGATCGGCAGGGCCGTGGAGAAGCGGCGCCGCGAATTCACTACCGCACGTCACTGCGCGCGCCTGGCGATGACGAAGCTGGGCGTGGACCAGGCCCCTGTTCTGCGGGGCGACAAGGGTTCCCCCGTGTGGCCGCGCGGCGTGGTCGGAAGCCTCACGCACTGCGACGGCTACCGCGGCGCGGTGCTCGGCTACGCCATGCAGGTGCGGTCCGTGGGGATCGACGCCGAACCGCACGAGGCGCTGCCCGACGGCGTGCTGGACGCGGTGAGCCTGCCCGCCGAACGCGACTGGCTGTCGGGAACGGCGGACTCCGGGCAGTGGCTTTCCGCCACCGGGGGTCAAGTGCACCGGGACAGGCTGCTGTTCTGTGCCAAGGAGGCCACGTACAAGGCGTGGTTCCCGCTCACGGCCCGGTGGCTCGGGTTCGAGGACGCGCACATCACGTTCGAGGCGTCCGGGGACGGCACGGGCACGTTCCACTCGGATCTTCTGATCTCCGGAGAGACCGTCCACGGGCCGCCGCTGGCGTCGTTCGACGGGCGGTGGATGGTGTCCGACGGCCTGATCATCACCGCCATTGCGGTGCACTGATTTCGGTGCGGTGACGACGGCTGGCAGAATCGGACCTCGTGTCTGCACGTGAAAAGCCCTCTTCCGGTCTCGTCGGCGCCGGACTGCTCATCGTCGACAAGGACGCGGGCGTCACCAGCCACGACGTCGTGGCCCGGTGCCGCAAGCTGCTCGGCACCCGGAAGGTCGGGCACGCGGGCACTCTCGACCCGATGGCCACCGGGGTGCTGGTGCTCGGTGTGGAGCGGGCGACGAAGCTGCTGGGGCTCCTGGCGCTGACCACCAAGGCGTACACGGCCACGATCCGGTTGGGTCAGGCCACCACGACCGACGACGCCGAGGGCGAGGTCGTCGCATCCGCCGATGCGTCCGGCGTGACGGACGAGGAGATCGCCGCGCAGGTGCACACCCTCACCGGGGAGATCCAGCAGATCCCGTCGAGCGTCAGCGCCATCAAGGTGGACGGCCGGCGGGCGCACGCACTGATCCGTGCGGGCGAGGAGTTCGAACTCGCTCCCCGGTCGGTCACGGTGTCCCGGTTCGAGGTCGTGGCGAGGCGAACCGAGGGCACGTTCGTCGACCTCGACGTCGAGGTGGAATGTTCCTCCGGCACCTACGTCCGGGCGCTCGCGCGTGATCTGGGGATCGCGCTGATCGGCGTCGGCGGGCACCTCACCTCGCTGCGACGGACCCGGGTGGGACCGTTCACGCTCGAGCACGCGCGCACACTGGAACAGCTGGCCGAGGAGCCGGGGGTCAGTCTCGACATCGACGCCGCCGCGCAGACCGCGTTCCCGCACCGGCAGGTCGACGCGGACGAGGCCGAATCGATCAGTCACGGCCGGTGGCTCGAGCCGATCGGAATCAAAGGTGTCTACGCCGCCATCGATCCGAGCGGGCACACGATCGCGCTGCTCCAGGAACGTGGACGGCGGGCCAGTTCGGTGATGGTGGTCCGCCCCGCGACCCTGAGGTAGCGGCTCACACCAGCCAGATGGCCTGGGCTGCGGGGTTTCCGAGCTCGATGGAGTCCTCATGCGCGCCGAGCCGGATCGACACGGTTCCGGCGTAGTCGCGTCGCTCCAGCACCGTGACCGTGACGTCCAGTGCCACCCCGACCGAGTCGAAGTACCGCAGCATCGCCGGGTCGGAGTCCGAGATCCGGGCGATGCGGCCGCTCTCGCCGTTGACGAAGTCGCTGAGCTGACGCGCCGGGGGAGTGGGCACCGAGCCGTCGACCGCGGGAATCGGATCGCCGTGCGGATCGCGTTCGGGATGGCCGAGCTTGGCGTCCATCCGGGAGATCATCAGATCCGAGACGGCGTGTTCGAGTACCTCCGCCTCGTCGTGCACCTCGTCCCAGCCGTACCCCAGTTCGTGTACCAGGTACGTCTCGATGAGGCGGTGCCTGCGGACCATTCCGACGGCGGCGACGCGCCCCGCCTCGGTGAGGGCGATGGACCCGTACCGGGCGTGATCGACGAGGCCCTGGTCGGACAGCTTCCGGATGGCCTCCGACACGGTGGACGCCGACACCCCGATCTTCTCGGAGAGCAATTTCGTGGACACCCGCTCCTGCGACCACTCCTGAACGGTCCAGATGACCTTGAGGTAGTCCTGCGCCACTGCCGAGAGAGCCCCGGTCTCGGAGGTCGAATCCTCGGTCACGCTCTGGTCATTCTTGTTCACGGCCACGCCAACGAGCTTAGGCAAGTCTTACCGGCGAGACACATCGACACACCTGATCCGTTGCCGGGTGACGGCCCCGGCGACCGCGAACCGCGAGGTCGTGGCGCTTCCCCGGCGCGCGGGGCGGCCGGACACCCGGTCCGGAGATGAACATCGGCGCGCGGCACCGTAGGCTGCCACTCGTGCTGAGATGGCGTGGTCTCGACGAGGTTCCTGCCGACTGGGGTCGTTGTGTTCTCACGATCGGCGTATTCGATGGCGTGCACCGAGGTCACGCCCAACTGATCAGTCGAGCGGTGGCGGCTGCCCGCACGCGTGGAATACCCAGCGTGCTCATGACTTTCGATCCTCATCCGATGGAAGTGGTTCGTCCGGGCAGTCATCCCGCCCAGCTCACGACGCTCGCCCGCAGGGCGGAGCTCGCGGAGGAGCTGGGCATCGACGTGTTCTGCGTCATGCCGTTCACCGCCGAATTCATGAAGCTGACGCCGGAGCGCTACGCCCACGAGATCCTCGTGGAGCGCCTGCACGTGGCGGACGTCGTCGTCGGTGAGAACTTCACGTTCGGGAAGAAGGCCGCGGGCAACGTCGACCTGCTGCGTCAGATCGGCGACCGGTTCGGGTTCGCGGTCGACGGTGTGACGTTGCTCGCAGAGCATGCGGTCACGTTCTCGTCCACCTACATCCGTTCGTGCGTGGACGCCGGCGACATGGCGGCCGCGACGGAGGCCCTCGGCCGCCCGCACCGCGTCGAGGGTGTCGTCGTCCACGGAGACGGTCGTGGACGGCAGCTCGGCTATCCGACCGCGAACGTCGCGCCGCCCATGTACGCAGCGATTCCCGCTGACGGCGTGTACGCCGCCTGGTTCACCGTGCTCGGACACGGAGTCGACCTGGGCATGGTCACCTCAGGCGAGCGATACATGGCTGCCGTCTCGGTGGGCACCAATCCCACGTTCTCCGGGCGGACGCGCACCGTGGAGGCCTTCGTCCTCGACCGCAAAGCCGACCTGTACGGCCAGCACGTGGCCGTCGATCTGGTCGAGCGCCTCCGCGGGATGGAAAAATTCGATTCGGTCGACGACCTGATCGTCGCGATGGGGAAGGACGCCGAGCGTGCGCGCGCGATCCTGGCGGCGTCGGAGGACGTGCGGTAAAGCCGTCCCATTTCAGCTGGTAAAGTAGACCGCTGGCGTGCGCTGCGGTTCGCGGTGGCCGCGCCGAGTTTCGATCCTTGCACGCGAACGTCATCACCAGGAGTGAACCAGTGGCATTGACCACCGAAGAAAAGAAGCAGGTTCTGAGCGAGTACGGCCTGCACGAGACCGACACCGGTTCGCCGGAGGCGCAGGTGGCCATGCTCACCAAGCGCATCGTCGATCTCACCGAACACCTCAAGATGCACAAGCACGACCACCACTCCCGCCGCGGCCTCCTGCTGCTGGTCGGACGCCGTCGTCGTCTGCTCAAGTACGTCCAGAAGGTCGACATCGCGCGTTACCGCTCGCTGATCGAGCGTCTCGGCCTGCGTCGCTGAGTTTCGCACACAGCGGTCATTTCGATCGCAAATCACTCCGGTAGCCGGCGGGGCCTTGCTTAGACTGGGCCTCGCTGGCTATCGGCGTTAGCTGCCGAGGGCAGCACTACCGTATGCACCCGAGAATGTGGTGTCGGTCTTCGGTAGTGGTCTTCCGGACACGGTCCGGGGGACTTCGATCGACGGCCGCCTCCGCACAGCGACATCCCGAGAACTCGAGAGGGGGATGTCCCTCAGGTGCGCAGTTCTCGCCAGGAGGGTGAGAACGCCCCCGCGGGTACGGCGAAGACGAGAGGGAAGTGAAAAGAAGAGATGACAGAGAATTCCGCAGTAGAGGTCGATGAGGGCGTGTTCGAATCCACCGCCGTGATCGACAACGGGTCCTTCGGAACCCGCACCATTCGTTTCGAAACCGGCCGCCTCGCGCAGCAGGCCGCCGGCGCCGTCGTCGCCTACCTGGACGACGAGACGATGCTGCTGTCCGCGACGAGCGCGAGCAAGCACCCCAAGGAGCACTTCGACTTCTTCCCCCTGACGGTGGACGTCGAGGAGCGCATGTACGCGGCGGGCCGCATCCCCGGTTCGTTCTTCCGTCGTGAGGGCCGCCCCTCCACGGACGCGATCCTGACCTGCCGCCTGATCGACCGCCCGCTGCGCCCGTCGTTCGTCGACGGTCTGCGCAACGAGATCCAGGTCGTCGTCACGGTGATGAGCCTGAACCCGCAGGACCTGTACGACGTGGTCGCGATCAACGCCGCGTCCGCCTCCACCCAGATCGCCGGACTGCCGTTCTCCGGACCCGTCGGTGGTGTGCGTGTCGCGCTCATCACGTCGGACGAGAACAAGGCCGGCCAGTGGGTTGCATTCCCCACCGTCGAGCAGCTCGAGAACGCCGTCTTCGACATGGTCGTCGCCGGCCGCATCGTCTCCGGCAGCGGTGACGACGCCGACGTCGCGATCATGATGGTCGAGGCCGAGGCCACCGACAACGTGATCTCCCTGATCGACGGTGGCGCGCAGGCTCCCACCGAGTCGATCGTGGCCGAGGGCCTCGAGGCCGCCAAGCCGTTCATCGCCCGCCTCTGCACCGCGCAGCAGCAGCTTGCGGCCAAGGCCTCCAAGCCCACCGGTGACTTCCCCGTTTTCCCGGCGTACCAGGACGACGTGTTCGCAGCCGTCGAGGCCGCCGCAGCGGAGAAGCTCAGCGCGGCACTGACCATCGCGGGCAAGCAGGAGCGCGACGACAAGACCGACGAGATCAAGGTCGAGGTCCTCGAGCAGGTCGCCCCGAACTTCGAGGGTCGCGAGAAGGAACTGGGCGCGGCATTCCGCTCGCTGACGAAGAAGCTGGTCCGTCAGCGCATCCTGCGCGACCAGTTCCGCATCGACGGCCGTGGCATCACGGACATCCGTTCGCTGTCGGCCGAGGTCGCCATCGTTCCGCGTGCACATGGTTCCGCTCTGTTCGAGCGCGGCGAGACCCAGATCCTGGGTGTCACCACCCTCGACATGGTGAAGATGGCGCAGCAGGTCGACTCTCTCGGACCCGAGACGACCAAGCGGTACATGCACCACTACAACTTCCCGCCGTACTCCACCGGTGAGACGGGACGCGTCGGTTCGCCGAAGCGCCGCGAGATCGGTCACGGCGCGCTGGCCGAGCGGGCCCTCATGCCCGTCCTGCCCAGCGTCGAGGAATTCCCGTACGCCATCCGTCAGGTCTCGGAGGCACTCAGCTCCAACGGCTCCACCTCGATGGGCTCCGTGTGTGCGTCGACGCTCGCACTGCTCAACGCCGGTGTGCCACTGAAGGCTCCGGTCGCCGGTATCGCCATGGGCCTCGTCTCCGACCAGGTCGACGGTGAGACCCGTTACGTCGCACTCACCGACATCCTCGGTGCCGAGGACGCGTTCGGCGACATGGACTTCAAGGTCGCGGGCACGAAGGACTTCGTCACGGCCCTGCAGCTCGACACGAAGCTCGACGGCATCCCGTCCAAGGTCCTCGCCGGCGCGCTGTCGCAGGCCAAGGACGCGCGCGCGACGATCCTCGAGGTCATGGCCGAGGCCATCGACACCCCCGACGAGATGAGCCCGTTCGCCCCGCGCGTCACGGCCATCAAGGTCCCCGTCGACAAGATCGGTGAGGTCATCGGCCCCAAGGGCAAGATGATCAACTCCATCACCGAGCAGACCGGCGCCAACATCTCCATCGAAGATGACGGCACCGTGTTCGTCGGTGCGACGGACGGCCCGTCCGCGCAGGCCGCGATCGACATGATCAACGCCATCGCCAACCCGCAGCTGCCGAAGGTCGGCGAGCGCTTCCTGGGCACGGTCGTCAAGACCACCGCCTTCGGTGCGTTCGTGTCGCTCCTCCCCGGCCGCGACGGATTGGTGCACATCTCGAAGCTGGGCAGCGGCAAGCGCATTGCCAAGGTCGAAGACGTCGTGAGCGTCGGCTCGAAGTTGCGTGTCGAGATCGCCGATATCGACAACCGCGGCAAGATCTCGCTGATCCCCGTCGAAGAGGACGGCGCTGCGGCTCCGGCCGAGCAGAGCGAAGAGGCGGCTGCCGAGAAGTAGCCTTCTCCCAGTCATCACGTCGGCGGCCCCGCACGAATTCTCGTGCGGGGCCGTCGGCGTCTTCGTGTGTCGGTGGGTGTGTCAGGAGGTCGGTGCCGCGGTGAACCGTCCGACATACCGCCGCTGCCACGGCGTCTCGACCGCATGACGGTGGTAGTGCTGCCGGACGTACGCGACGGCGTCCTCCGCCCGGACCCCGTCGAGCACCGCGATGCAGGCGAGGGCTGTGCCCGTGCGGCCGCGACCGCCCCCACACGCCACCTCCACCCGCTCCGTCGCGGCGCGGCGCCACACCTCACCCAGCGCTTCGAGGGTGTCGTCGCGGCCCCGCGGCAATGCGAAATCGGGCCAGCGGACCCACCGTGAGTCCCATTGCACCGGCGGCGGCGTCCGCCCCAGCAGGTACACGGCGAAATCGGGTAGGGGACCGTCCGGGAGTGGTCGCCTCAGCGCCCGGCCGCGAACCAGACGCCCGGAGGGCAGGCGCAGGACTCCGGGAGCGTCGGCGTCCCAGGTATCGAACATGGCGCTCACTCTATGGCGAAGCCGTTCGGAAGACCCGATCTTCGAGGACCGGGACGGCGGTGCTCCGGTCCACCTCGGCGGCGATTGCGACGTCTTCCGGGTATCCCGCGGCACACAACTCCCGTCCCGACGCACACACCGTGAGGGATTGAGGGAGGGTGTCCGCGACGCCACGCCGGGCGGAGTCCCCGGCGGCGATCACCGACACCACCGACGTCGATGTGCAGTGCCGGGCGATCCAGCCGGCGACCGCGGTCGCATTCCGTAGGGACGCTCCGACGCACACGCCGGTTCCGGCGCCGAGCTCGAAGCTGATGGTCGACCCGTTCGGCGAGGGAAGCACCAACCTGCGCGGAGCCGCGGTCCGTCGAATCGTATTCGGCGACAAGCTGATCTGCCCGTTCGCAGTCCGACTGCGTCCGACGGCGAGGACTGCGTCCGAATCACGGGCGTAGCGTTCCGCGGAATCGTCGTTCCACCGGTAGGGCAGGACGTCGATGCCGGCGTCGACCGCAACGGTGAGGGTGGTGGTGAACGACAGGACGTCGACCACGACCGCGACGTCGGCGGCGGTGCCGATGGCTTTCGCCCCCGGCAGGCCCCAGTCGAAACGGAGGCCGTAATCGAGCTGGAGATGTTCGCGATTCACGTCGTCTCCCTGCTCTCGGTCGAGGTGAGCGTCGTGAGGGCGGCGATAACCGTGGTGACCGCGGCGCTCGGGGGACCGGGTAGGCGCGCGGCACCGATGTCGCGGAAGGCTCGGGGATCGTCGAGGCGAATCTGCGCGCACCCGGGTGGGGAGGTGTCCGTGGCCGGCACGATGCCCACGCCCAAGCCGGATGCGACCAGGCCGTGCACGGTGTGCAGGTCCTCTCCTTCGAACGCGATCGTGGGTAGGGCGCCGGCTCGCGCGAACAGGTCGTCGAGGGATCCTCGGAGTCCGTAGCCTGGCTTGAGCGTGACGATCGGCTCGGAGGCAAGGTCACGGATCGTCGTCGAGGTCGAGGCGGCTCGCGGGTGCTCGGAGGGCACCAGGACGACGAGCGGCTGTTCGAACAGCGGCGTGACCGTCAGGCCCTCCGGCGGTGGGATGAGACGGGAGACGAGCGCGATGTCGGCCTCGCGGTTGAGGAGGGCGTCCAGGCACGTGCGGCGCGCGCCCTGGCTGAGGACGAACCGGATCGTCGGATCCGTCGCGCGGACGGTGCGAATCAACTCGGGCACGAGGTGCTCGCCGAGCGACATCTGAAAGGCGACGCGAACCGTGGCCCGCGCCTGTCGGTCTTCGGACTGCACGGCGTCGAGGCCGTCCACCACCGCCTCGAGTGCGCGTTGCGCGTAGGGCACCAGTGTCCGGCCGGCGTCGGTCAGGCGCACGCCGCGGCCGTCCGGTTCCAGGAGCGGGATGTCGAGTTGCTTTTCGAGTCGGCGGACTATCCGGCTGACCGTGGGCTGGGGCATCCCGAGCATCGCGGCAGCGACAGTCACATGTTCGACTTCGCCGAGCGCGACGAGGACGGGAAGATGCGGCAACAGCGCCTTGACGGCCTCGCTATTCATAACTCAACTGTATGAGTAGGTGGATAGTTCTGCATTGGATTCATCAGTGCCTCGGATCTAACGTCGACTTCATGTCCGCCATACACCTCACGGAGAAGGACATCCGCGCAGCGGCTGCCCTCCAGAACACGCCGCCGCCGGGAAATCCGGACCGCCGACTCTCGGCGGCCCTGTGGTGTGCCGGAGTGGCGACCTTTGCCTTGATGTACGCGCCTCAAGGGCTGCTTACACAGATCGGGCACGACGCGTCCGTGAGCCCGGCACAGGCTTCTCTCCTGGTCTCGGCCGCAACGCTCGGGCTGGCGCTGTCGGTTCTGCCGTGGGCCCGGTTCTCGGATCGAGTGGGGCGCCCCACCGCGATGCGGTACTCGGCGGCAACCGCGGGACTGCTCGCCGTGGCCGTCCCGTGGCTCCCGACGTTCGACGCCCTGGTGGCGGGACGGTTCGTCCAAGGCGTGGCGCTCGGTGGGCTACCAGCGCTGGCGATGACACTGCTCCACGAGGTCGGGGCACCGGCGCGGACCGCAGCATTGGCCGGTTCCTACATTGCAGCAACATCTTTGGGTGGTTTGAGCGGTCGCCTTCTGGTCGTCCCGGTCGCCGACCACCTCGGGTGGCGCCCGGCACTGGCGATCCTCGGCGTAGGTCTGGCAATCCTGATGACGATCCTGATCGCGCTGCTACCGACCGGACGGGGCCGGCGATCGCCGGTCCCGTCCGCGGGGATTCTTGCCATCCACCTGCGCGATACCCGTCTGCTGGCGTTGTTCGGCATCGGTGCGCTTCTCGTCGGTGGCATGGTGGCTGTCTTCAACTACCTCCCCTTCCGCCTCGAGGCGGCTCCGTACCACCTCGCGCCCACGGTGGTGTCGCTGATCTTTCTCGCCTATCTGGCGGGCACGGCGGGCTCTCGCGCCGCCGGCTGGTTGGTGGGCCGGCTCGGTCACCGCACTGTGCTCGTGTTGGCGTGCACCTTCATGGCCGGCGGGACGTTGCTGAGCGTCGCCGGACCGCTGGTCCTGATACTCCTCGGCGTGGCCGCGATCACCGGTGGACTCTTCGTCGGCCATGCCGTCGCATCCGGCATGGTCGGCGCCCACGCGAAAACGGGTCGCGCACAGGCGACGGCGCTGTACAACGTCTCGTACTACGCCGGGTCCAGCCTGTTCGGCTGGATCGGCGGAATCGCCTGGGCGAGCGGACAATGGGTCTACGTGGCCGTGCTCGTCCTCGTGCTGATGGTGCTGGCACTCGTCCTCGCGCTCCTCCCGTCGACAACCGCACGTCGCGTCGATGCCGTCGAATCCTGCTGAAGGGGAGTTGCGATCTCTCCGGCAGGCCGGAGCCCGAGGCCGAATGGGGGCCTGCTGTAATGGGACAGGACGTGAGGGGAGGGTCTGATGAGCGAGGTGTTCATGCTCGGTGCGGCGTTGGCCGGCGGTGTAGGCGTTCTGGGGTTGGCGATCGCACTGTTCGGGGGACCGGAGCCAAGCCACCTGTGCGCGTTCGACGGCCACACCGAAGCCTGTGACGCTCCCCAGCCTTGACCCGAGAGTCGGTCGGGTCCTCGGCCGTCAGACCCGAAAGTGCGTGAAGAAATACAAGTGTCGCCGTTCCGCTCGAGGCATGGGACAGCGTGATTCGCCCAAATCACACCGACTCCCTGGAGGCGCACCGAAGTGCCGCCGGATGCGGTGTTCGGGCCGCTCGGCAAGTCGGCGACGAGTCTCGCTGTAGAGCCGTTCCCGTTGCCACTTCGCTTTGGCGATGTGATTGGACAAGGTCGAGGTGGCCGTCCCTTGTGCGACCTCTTTCGTCAACGCCGTCTACCAGCGCTTTGATGCGCTAACCATCAGTGACAGCGACCCGGCACAGAGGGGAAGATCAAACAGACCGGTCTCGAGTCTTCTGGCCCCACATCGAGTGAGGAGCGGGAAGAGGCAGGTCGAATCCGATCCAGCCACCAACAAAGGGATGATCACCATGCCGGTTGTCGAGCAGTCCGTTGTCATTGCCCGTCCTGCGTCGGAAGTGTGGAGCTTTGTCACCGTTGCGGAGAACTGGCCGTCGTGGGAGGCGTCCACCGTTGAATGCGAGCAGCTCACCGACGGGGAACTCGGGGTGGGTACCCGGTGGCGCGGGGTAACCCGCATTCTGGGTAGGCGGCTCGACTGGGTTACCGAATTCGTCGAGTACGAGCCGTTGAAGGTGGCCACGTCCAAGTCGGTGGAGAGCAAGGTCGGCTTCACTGCGACGACGAGGCTCGAGGAAGTCGACGGCGGCACCCTGTTCACCTATCGGACCGACAGCGAAAGTGGCCTCGGAGGCATCTTCGGCAAGCTGGCTGACCCGATAGTCGCAAAGGCGTACTCACGCACGGTGCGGGCAAGCCTGGACAACCTCGCAGACCTGCTCACCATCGACAGCTGACCACGTGGGTCGGCTCTCATTCGTTTGTTCCTCGAGCAGCGATGAGTTTCCGCGGCTCGACGGGTCGTACCTTGCACACGATGTGGCCGACCGAAGGAGCGAACTGTGGAAGATGTCTGGTCGATGGTGCACGCGGAGCGTGCGGCGCTGATCGACGACCTCGGGAACCTCGACGCCGCGCGGTGGGACGAGCCTTCGCTCTGCGGCGAGTGGAGCGTGCACGACGTGGTCGCCCACCTGGTCGACACGGCTCGGACGACGCGCCTCGGTTTCATGATCGGCCTCGCTCGCGCGCGGTTCGACTTCGACCGGCAGAACGCACGCGGCGTGGAACGCGAGCGCGGTGCCTCACCGCGGGAGACGTTGGAGCGGCTTCGTCAGGTGGCGTCGCGCACGTCGACGCCTCCGGCATCCCTCGACAGCCGGCTCGTCGAGGAGATCGTCCACGGTGAGGACATTCGTCGGCCCTTGGGACTCACCCGCGTCTACCCGGCGGAGGCCGTCGGCAGATCGCTCCGCCTACAGACGCGCACCCCGGCGTCCTTCGGTGGCGCCAAAGGACTCGTGGCCCGTGTCCGGCTGACGGCAGCGGACGCCGACGTGTCGATCGGCGACGGTCCCGAGGTGAGCGGCGCCGCACTTTCACTCCTCCTGGCCGTCTCCGGTCGGAGGGTGGCGCTGGACGACCTCGACGGACCTGGAGTCGAGGTCCTCGCGGCGGCGATCTGACGATCTGCCTTCCGGGGGCCGGGCGACGGTCCCCGGAACGTCGTCATTTGAAGGCCACCTCGGTTCCCCTCATGGTCGGGGCGCCCACGAGTGTCGTCCAGCTCGGCACGTCCTCCGGCGCCATGCCACCGGCCTCGCCGTAGACGACGTCCAGCGTGTCCTGCTCCATCGTCGAACCCGCGTAACTTGCGGGCGTGATCTGGGCTCCGTACCCCGGGACCTGATCGGGGACCCCGCCGGGCGCCGGGAAGAAGTCGATGGTCGAGCGGCCGGGATTCCGCGAGGGCACCTGGTAGGAGCCGTCATTGAACGATCCGCCCGGGTATTGCGGGAAATTCCCGCCGGGTGCGGTGACGTCGTCGTAGCAAGCCGGTCCGCGGTTGTCGAGCAGGCGCGGCTCGTCCTGGTTGGGCAGGTACCGACCCTTCGGGTTGATGAACTGAACAGAACCGCGACCGCCGGGATATGGATCGTCCAGGGCGAGCAGTTCTCGGGCTATCGGTTCGGCCTTCACGAAGTCCGCCAGAGTGCAGCCGAAGCTCGGCGAGTAGCGGCCGAGGAGTTGCAGTGCCTCACGCGAATCTGCGGCGATACTGACAATCGATTCGGCGTTGGTCTGCAAGAGGTCCGCGGTGGACGAACTCGTTCCGGTGAGTGTCGCGAGCAGCTGCGCAATCTCACCTCGTTTCTCGACGACCGTGTTCCCGGTGGTACGCAGGTTGTCGAGGGCGTCGACCAGGTCGGGTGCCGCCTCGGAATACGTCTGCGAGAAGTCCGCCAGACCGCGCAGATCCTCCTGGATGGCGGGAAGTTCCGTGTCGAGGCCGCCGAAGATCTCCTCGAGCCGGTCGAGTGTCAGGCCGAGTTCGGCGCCGCGGCCACTCAATCCCTGGGACAGCGCGCCGAGCGTGTTCGCCAGCTCGTGCGGCGGAATCGCCTGCAGGAGCGGCAGCAGACCGTCGAGAACCTCGCCGACCTCGACGGCGTTGCCGCTCGTGTCCTGACGCAGCGTATCTCCGGCCTGGATCGGCGGAGCGGTGTCGCCGTCCGGAACGATCAGCGACACGTACCGTTCACCGAACAGCGTTTTGGGCAGCAGCCGCGCCGTCGCGGTGGACGGAAACAGCTGCGCCTTGTCCGGCTGGATCGCGAGAGCCAGGGTGACCTCGTCCTCCTGGGAGGACGCGGAGCGCACCTCGCCGACGATGAGGCCACGGACCTTCACGTCAGCATCGGGCGGCAGTGCGTTTCCGGCGGTGTCGGTGACGAGGTCGACCTTGACGACCTTGGTGAAGGTCTTGTCGAACATTCCCACGGAGAGTGCCAGGAACAGCGCGAGGACGAGGAAGAACACCAGCCCCAGCACCCGTCGGCCCACGACAGAAGTCGTGTTGCTCATTCGACCACCCTCACGATCGCCGTCGGTGGTTGCCGCTGAGACCGTGTCCGCGGCGCCAACCTCCCGATCTATCGTGCCTCGCACACGGTGGGTCTGGTGCTGCATCGGCGCAGGTGCCGGCAAACACTCGACGACGGTCGGCTTCGGCTGTGCAGTCGCCACTGCCGTGGCCGATCCACTTTCGCCGCCCATGCGCTCGTATCGGAGCGATACCCTTGAGCGGGGATTCGGCGGAAGGACACAATGTGGGTCGACAACGACACAAGGCCACATCGCGCGTAGTCGCCGTGTGATCGCCCGGGCCGCACTCCGAGCGACCGATGTACGAGCCGACCGATCTGGTCGAATCAGCCGAACGAACCCGCACAGCGCTTGCCACCGTCGTGGCACGATTTTCAGAGGCTTGGGGGTCCGGGTCTCCGCCTGACCTGTCCGCGTTCTTACCCCGTGAACAGGCGGAGCGGCGTTCGATTCTGATCGAACTGATCAAGATCGACCTCGAATACCGCTGGGTTCGCCACTGCTTCCCCAAACGACTGACCGAATACCGTGCGGAGTTCTCAGAGTTGCAGGAGGGTCCGCTTCCTGCCGACCTGGTCTACGAGGAATTCCACGCCCTGCGCCGAAGTGCGCACGGAGTCGATACGGCAACCGTGGCCGCTGAGGCGGCCACCACGGCGGGTGGCCCGGAGTTCGACGCGCTCATGGGTGACTACTGCAGCACGATGATTGCTCGCCCCAGGGCGCAAGTTGTTCTGGGCAACATCGATGTCGGCGACCGTGTCGACGATTTCGACCTCCTGATGAAGATCGGGTCCGGCGCCTTCGCTCAGGTGTATCTGGCTCGGCAACAGTCGATGCAGCGACTGGTCGCGGTCAAGATTTCCCATAACCACGGCATCGAGCCTCAAACGCTCGCCCAATTGGACCACGAATACATCGTGCGGATCTTCGACCAGCGACTGATCGCCGACGGCGAGCTGAAGCTGCTCTACATGCAGTACCTACCGGGAGGAACGCTGCTCGACGTGGTGCACTTGCTGCGCTCGACGCCTGCGGAACACCGCAGTGGTCAACTACTGCTCGACGCCGTCGACGGGGTCCTTGCCGCCAAGGGTGAAGTTCGGCCCAGCGAATCCGCTGTTCGAACACGGGCCGCCTCACTGACGTGGCCGGAGACTGTCGCCTGGCTGGGCCGCCGACTCGCGGACGCGCTTCAGCACGCATCCGAGCGGGGGGTGCTGCATCGAGACATCAAACCCGCGAACGTGCTGCTGAGCGCCGAGGGAATTCCGAAGCTGGCCGATTTCAACGTCAGCGCCAGCAATCGCATCAAGGGTACGAGTCCGCTGGCGTACTTCGGGGGGTCGCTGGCATACATGTCGCCCGAACAGCTCGAAGCCTGCCATCCGGGCTCGCCGGCGACCGCCGCCGACCTCGACACGCGAAGCGACATCTTCGCGCTCGCTGTCATGCTGTGGGAGTTGCTCACGGGACGCCGTCCCTTCGCGGACGAGACGTCCGCCGGCGAGTCGGAGACGTCGCTGGGCCGCATGCTCGAACTGCGGCGCAGGCCCGTCGAGGCGAAGTTCCTGTCGGAGCTTCCGCCGGATTGCCCCATGGCGCTGCGCCGCGTGCTTCTGAAGTGTCTGTCGCCGGACCGCGACGACCGCTACCCGTCCGGTTCGGAACTGGCCCAGCAACTCGACCTGTGCCTCGAAGAGCGGTCCCGCGACCTGGTGTATCCGCCCCCGAACAGCTGGCGGGCGCGACTGTCGCGATTTCCCACTCCCGTCCTGTGGTCGTCCTCGCTGGTCGGCATCGGCCTGGCGACGATCTATCTGGCTGTGCACCTCCAGGAACTGCTCAACGAGCGCCTCTCCGATGCCACCTACTCGAGGCTCTACACGAGCACTATCGTTTTCAATCTCTGTGCCTGGCCGCTGGCGGTCCTCATCTACGCCTACATGTCGCGTGATCTGCTCGCGGTTCCTCGCGGTTTGCGTAAGGGCAAACGCTACGACGAGGCCGTCCTCGCGCGGGTGCGGTCGCGAACACTGGTCTGGGGCGATATGTGTGCGCTGAACACCTTCGTCTTCGCGGTCTGCGCTTCCGTGGCGGGGGTGACGTTTCTTCGCTGGTTCACCGACCTCCCGGCCCGGCTGATGGTCCATGCGGCGACGACTGTTCTGGTGGCGGGCACCATCTCCGTCGCCTACACGTTCTTTCTGTCGACGTTCTACGTCGTTCGCTGTGTCTACCCCATCTATCTGCGCCACGGCCTCACGACTGCGCACGACGCCGTCGTCCTTCGCGGTCTGCGTCGAAGAACGACGGTCTATCTGGCGGTGACGGCGTCCGTGCCGCTCGTCGGGGTGCTCGCCGGATTCAGCACCCTTGAGCCTGCGGAGCTTCCCCTCGTGCGCGATTCGGTCCTGGGGTTGTGCGCGGCCTCCGGCCTCGCGTTCGTCGCCGTGTACTGGCTGTACCGGAAGCTCGATGCCGACGTGCGCGCGCTGGAGCGGGTGGCGTAGCGCAACATGCCCAGCGCACGCAAGAAGCCGCCGGCACCTGACGGTGTCAGCGGCTTCACTTCCTTCCCTGGCACGCTACGCAATGTAGGTCTGACACGATAGGGGTGACGGTGCCCGCCAGTGCGCCTCTCGGCAAGTGGTCGCTCGAAGCGACAATTTTTCATGTGGTACCCGGGGCATTGGGTCGAACACCGTCGCGCCCTTCAACGGTGTTCGGTGCAGCGGTATTCCCGCCCCGGAGGGCGGCTTCAGAGGTGCGCTTCGGCCCGTCGGCGCGCAGACTGGAACCGGGAGGTCAGGAGGTCGTCATGCGATTACTACGGGGCCTGCTCGACGTGGTACTCGGGATACTCACGGCCATACTCGGCACGGTGCTGGGCATCGTCGCGGCGGTGGTATGGCTCGTCGGTGGGGTGCTCTGCGTGACGGTCATCCTGCTTCCTCTGGGCCTGCCCGTGGTGAGGCTGGCGCGCCGCCTCTTCACCCTCGCCAGGAAGCTGATGCATCTTCCCTGACGCGCAGGGTGAAGAAGATGAACGGCGCCTCACGGCTGAGCAGCTCGAAGTGTTCGGGGGAGCGATCGCGCACCGCTGGACCGGGCCGCGGCTCCGAAATGCGTTCGACGGTGAATCCTGCTGCGGTGAATGCGTCGAACATGGCGTGCAACGGCCTGTGCCAGAATTTCATGTGGAAGGTCTCGCCGGACTTCACCCATTCCTCCGTGAACTCGTACGTTCCGAGATAGTCGCCGTGCCCGGCAAGCCTGAAGTCCACGAACGGGTGATGCGTCGAAATGAC
Source organism: Rhodococcus sp. NPDC059968 (assembly GCF_042738615.1). Taxonomy (NCBI): domain Bacteria; kingdom Bacillati; phylum Actinomycetota; class Actinomycetes; order Mycobacteriales; family Nocardiaceae; genus Rhodococcus; species Rhodococcus sp. NPDC059968. Next base: position 90,704 of record NZ_JBHWUE010000012.1, on the reverse strand, counting down.
CACGAACCCGCCTGGCACGAGTACCCGGCGAAATTCGGTCAACGGTCTCGACCAATCGTGGACGTAGTGCATCACCAACGATGCGACGACGACGTCGAAGGTCGATGACCGGATGGGCAACTGCTGGTTGAGATCCGCCCGGATCAACGGCGCGTCGGGACCCAGGCGCGTCCGGGCGATCGCGAGCAGGCCCGTGCTGAGATCGACGCCGGTCACGGCGGCACCGGCGGCGACGAGTGCCTGCGACAGCGCACCGCTGCCGCATCCCGCATCCAGTACTTTCCTGCCTGCGACGTCGCCGACCAGCGCCAACGTCGCGGGTCGCTCGTACAACGCGTTGTACACGTTGTCCTCGGTGTCGGCGTGATACGCCGACGCGTACGTGTCGTAGTCGTTGAAGGTCGCCACGATCTGATCATGTCCGATCGGAGCTTCCGTGGGGCCCCAACCGTCGCGCTATCCCCGTGGGGCGAGCGGGCTACGCGTGGCGGAAGCGCTTCCAATCGTATTGGTTGTTGATCAGCTGTATAGTGACGCGGAGGAGAGGTGAGGTGAACGATGGAACCCCTGGTTGATCCACGTGCCAGCGATGCGGACCTGACGGCGAAAGCCCGTATTCGTAATGCGGCGCTCGATCTGTATTCCCGCGACGGGGAGGATCGGGTGTCGATGCGGGCGGTTGCCGCGGCCACGGGAGTCACGGTGGGGCTGGTGCAGCATCACTTCAAGACCAAAGCCGGTATCCGAGATGCCGTCGAGCAGTTGGTCATCGACTATTTCGCGACGGCGATCGCGGGGGCGGCGAGTGCGGGGTCGCCGGCCGAGGTGGCGTCGGCGCGCGACGAGGCGGTCGGCCGGATGCTGGAGGCGAATCCGACTGTCGTGAACTACATTCGGCGTGCACTGCTCGATCCGGCCGGCCCGAGGGGTCGTCTAGTCGAGCGTCTGACCGACCTCACGTACGCGGAGATCACGAAGTTACGGGACTCCGGTGTCGCCTCGACGAAGAAGCGGGACAGCGTGCAGGTGGTCGAGGTCCTCGTGCGTCAACTCGGGCAGCTGTTCCTCGCGCCGATGATCAACACGATGTGGGAGCAGTTGGCCGGCCCGGATGCGCCGGTCGCGGATCGGCCGGTTCTGGTGGTGGGCATGGAGTCTCCTGATCCGAAGTCGTGACCTCGGCACGGCCCGCCGGTCACCGACCACGACAGAAACCAGTGCGGGTGCACCCTCCGGTGCACCCGCACTGTCGTTCCGGCCGAGGGACGTCAGCCGAGCCGTTCGATGACGGTGACGTTCGCCTGGCCGCCGCCCTCACACATGGTCTGGAGTCCGTACCGCCCGCCGGTGCGTTCCAATTCGTGCAGCAGGCTGGTCATCAGCCGGGTGCCTGTCGCCCCGATCGGGTGGCCGAGGGCGATCGCGCCGCCGTTGGGATTCAGCCGTTCCGGATCTGCTCCGATGTCGTGGAGCCAGGCCATCGCGACGGGCGCGAAGGCTTCGTTGACCTCGTAGGCGTCGATCTGGTCGATGGACAGACCACACCGGTCCAGGGCCCGGCGCGTCGCCGGGATGGGGGCGGCGAGCATCATGATCGGATCCGCCCCGAGCACGCTCATGTGGTGCACGCGGGCGCGCGGGGTCAAGCCGAATCGGTGCACCGCCGACTCGGAGGCGATGAGCATCCCCGAGGCGCCGTCGCTGATCTGGCTGGACACCGCGGCGGTCAGCTGCCCCCGCGGGGTCAGCGTGGGCAGTGTGGCCATCTTCACCGCCGTGGTGTCCGCGCGCGGGCACTCGTCCACGGCGACGCCGTCGAAGGGTTCGATTTCGGCCTCGAAGTACCCCTGATCGAGGGCGTGCACGGCCCGGCGGTGGCTTTCGAGGGCGTAGGCCTCCATCGCGGAGCGGTCGAAGTTCCATTGCCGGGCGATCAGTTCGGCGCCCCGGAACTGGGAGATCTCTTCGCCGCCGTACCGGGCCGTCCACGTCTTCGAACCCGAGTACGGGTCGGTGGCGCCGTACGGCTCGCCGGCCGTGACGGACGACATCAGCGGGATCTGGCTCATGTTCTGGACGCCGCCGGCCACGACGATGTCCGCGGTCCCGCTCATCACGGCCTGCGCCGCGAAGTGCACCGCCTGCTGGGAGGACCCGCACTGCCGGTCGACGGTGACCCCCGGCACCGACTCCGGCAATCCGGCGCCGAGCGCAGCGATCCTGGCGATGTCGCCGGACTGTGCCCCGATGGTGTCCAGGCACCCCAGGATCACGTCGTCCACCACAGCTGGGTCGAAATCGTTGCGCCCGATCAGGGTTCGGATGACATGCGCCGCGAGGTCGACCGGGTGCGCGCCGGCGAGGCCACCCCCGCGTCGGCCGACCGGGGCCGAACTGCGTCCACGATGTATGCCTCTGCCACGTGCTGCTCCTTCGTTGCCGGGACTTCGCTACCGCGGTGCCATGCGGATGGCACCGTCGAGGCGGATGGTTTCGCCGTTGAGCATCGGGTTGGTGACAATCGCCTCGACGAGGTGGGCATATTCGCTGGGGTCCCCGAGTCGGCTGGGATGCGGGACCTGGGCGCCGAGCGACTGCTGCGCCTTCTCCGGGAGGGTGGCGAGCAGCGGGGTCTTGAACAGACCGGGGGCGATGGTGTTCACCCGGATCTGCAGCGACGCCAGGTCGCGCGCGATGGGCAGGGTGGCCCCGACGACGCCGCCCTTCGACGCGGAGTAGGCGGCCTGTCCGATCTGCCCGTCGAACGCCGCGACCGACGCGGTGTTCACGATGACTCCGCGCTCACCTGCGACCGGCTCGTTCTGCGACATCGCGTGGGCGGCGAGGCGAATAACGTTGAAGGTCCCCGTGAGGTTGACCTTGATGATGCGCTCGAACGCGTCGAGGGGAAACGGCCCGTCCTTGCCGACAGTCTTGACGGCGTTGCCGATTCCGGCGCAGTTCACCACGATCCGCAGTCCGCGGTCGATATTGGCCAGTGCAACGGCCTCGGTGACCGCGGCTTCGTCGGTGACATCGGCGGGCACGAACTGCACGGACTCGCCGAGTGCGGTGAGGTCGGCCGGGTCGGCGGACGGCAGGTCGAGCGCGATCACTCGGGCGCCGGACTTCGCCAGCGCGGTGACGGTGGCCAGACCGAGGCCGGATGCGCCGCCGGTGACCAGGGCGGTGGTGCCGGAAATGTTCATGGGTGTACTCCTGTGAAGTAATGAGGGACGAACGAAGTGGGCGGGTCAGAGGGTGCGGGCGATGAGGTCCTTCATGACCTCGTTGGTGCCGCCGTAGATCTTCTGCACGCGTGCCGCGGTGTACATCTGGGCGATCGGGTATTCCATCATGTAGCCGTAGCCGCCGAAGATCTGCAGGCAGCGGTCGACGATCTCGCACTGCTTCTCCGATCCCCACAGCTTGGCCATCGACGCGGTCGCGGCGTCGAGGGTGCCGTCGATGGCCCGCTGGATGCAGTGGTCGATCAGCGTCTTGCCGGCCAGGACCTCCGTCTTGCACTCCGCCAGCACGAATTTGGTGTTCTGGTAGTCGAGGACCGACTTGCCGAACACGGAGCGATCCTTGGCGTAGCGGATGGCCTCGGTGACGGCGGCCTCGGCCATGGCGACTCCTGTGATGCCGATGCTCAGCCGTTCCCGTGGAAGTTGCTGCATCAACTGGTAGAAGCCCTGGCCCTCGACCTCACCGAGGAGGTTGCCGACGGGAACACGCATGTCGGTGAAGAACAGCTCGCGGGTGTCCTGACCGTGCTGACCGATCTTCTGCAGGACGCGACCGCGTTCGAAGCCGGGCAGGCCATCGGTTTCGGCGACGAGCAGCGAGATGCCTTTCGCTCCGAGGGCGGCGTCGGTCTTTGCGACGATGATCAGCAGATCGCAATGCGAGCCATTGGAGATGAACGTCTTCGACCCGTTGATCACGTAGTCGTCGCCGTTGCGGATGGCGGTGGTTCGCACCGACTGTAGATCCGATCCGGTGCCGGGTTCGGTCATCGCGATGGCGAGGACCAGCTCACCGGTGACCAGTTTCGGCAGCCACCGCGCCCGCTGCTCGGCGGTGCCGAACGCCGAGATGTAGTGGGCGGCGATCGTGGAGTGCACCCCGAACCCGAAGGCGGAATCGTGGGCGAACGTCAACTCCTGCTGGACGACTGCTTCGTGGCCGAAGTTGCCACCGCCACCACCGAATTCCTCGGGAAGGTCGAGGCACAGCAGACCGGCGGCACCAGCTTTGTTCCAGAAGTCACGGTCGACCTGGTGTTGCGCGGCCCAGCGTTCCTGGTGGGGTGTGCATTCCTTGCCGAAGAACTCGGCGGCGTGCTTCCGCAGCACCTGCTGGTCCTCGTTCTCCCACGGGGAGCGGTAGTCGGGAAACAGTTCAGACATGTCGGGTTCTACTTTCCGGTGAAGGCGGGAGCGCGTTTGGCGAGGAACGCGGACTGCCCCTCGTGACAGTCCGCAGACCGTACGGCGATGTGGAAGTTGCGTTTTTCGTGTTCGAGGCCCTGGCTCAGAGACGTCTCGAGTGCGCGCAGGGCGGCGTCCTTGGCCAGCGCCACCGCCAGTGGGGAATTCTTCGCGATCCGCTGCGCGAGAGCAACGGCGTGCGCCAGCGCCTCACCGTCCGGGACCGTCTCGGCGATCAGGCCCGCGGCGCAGGCTTGGTCGGCGGTGCGGAAGTCACCGGACAGCAACATTGCCATGGCCTTCGACTTTCCGACCGCACCGACCAGACGCTGGGTGCCCCCGGCGCCGGGGATCACTCCCAGCTTGACCTCGGGCACTGCGAATTTCGCGGATTCGCCGGCGATGGCGATGTCGCAGGCGAGGGCCAGTTCGCACCCGCCGCCCAGCGCCAACCCCTCGATGGCGGCGACAACGGGTTTGGGGAAGGCCGCCAGGTCGGACCAGAACGTGCCCCCGAACTCCTCCCGCGCGCCGAGCAGCGCGGCGTCGCGGAGAGTGTCGAAGCCGGTGATGTCGGCGCCGGCGCAGAAGGTTCCGCCTGCCCCGGTGATGATCACCGCGCGGATGTCGTCGTCGTGCCGGAGGGCGCGCAACTCTGCGGCCATCGCGGCGAGCAGATCGTTGCTCATGCTGTTCTTCGAAGCGGGGCGGTTGATCTCGAGGATCGCGATGCCGCCCTGCCGGGTTGTGACGAGAATTGCCGGTGTGTCACTCACAGGGTGTCCTTGTAGATGTCGGCGTGCGCTGCGCGCATCGCCTTCTTGTCGAGCTTGCCGACACTGGTTCGCGGTAGGTGGTCGAGGAAGACGACCGTGTCCGGCAGCTGCCACTTGGCGAACGACCCGTCGAGGACGCGGTGGATCTCCTCGATCGGCAGGTCGTCGCCGTTCGTGGTGACGACCAGTGCCACCGGCCGTTCCTGCCAGCGCGGGTGGTGGACGCCGACAACAGCGGCTTCGGCGACCTTCGGGTGGGCGACGATCGCGTTCTCCATGTCGATGGACGAGATCCATTCGCCGCCGCTCTTGATGACGTCCTTGATCCGGTCGGTCAGTTTCAGGTAACCATGGGCATCGATCTTGCCGACGTCTCCGCTCCGCCAGTACCCGTCCTGGAAGCGGTCGCTGTCGTCGTCGAGTTTGTGGTAGCGCTCGATGATCCAGGGCCCGCGGAGCAGGATCTCACCCTGCGCCTGTCCGTCGTGCGGGAGGTCGTTGCCGTCGGCGTCGACGATCCGGATGTCCACGCCGTTGACCGGAAGACCCTGCGAGCGTTTGAGATCCCACTTCTGCTCGTCGGTCAGCGTGGTGCGCAGCGACGGCTTGATCGCACCGTTGGCGGTGACGAAGGGCGTGGTCTCGGTGGCGCCGTAGCCGTGCAGGATGTCGGCCCCGGTCAGGTCGTGGAAGCCGCGCATCATCGACAGGGGCGGTTCGGTGGCGCCGGAGAGCAATTTCGTCCGCCGGAAATCGGGTTTGACGTGCAGGGTCCTGATGTAGTCGAGCATCGGCTCGAAGATCGCCGGCGCACCGTTGGCGACGGTGACCTCTTCCGCGATCATCTCGTCGACCAGTACCGACGTGTCCTCGGCCATGTACCGGCCGGGAAGCACGATCTTCGCGGCAGTGTAGGTGCCGGTTTGCGGTAGCCCCCACGACTGTCCGTGGAACATCGGGGTGATGAGCATGACGGCGTCGTCCGCGCTCATGCCGAGCGCGGCGGCCTGACTCATGGTGTGCAGGTAGATTCCGCGGTGGGAGTAGTAGATTCCCTTGGGCCGCCCCGTGGTTCCGGTGGTGTAACACGCACTGTAGGTGGCGTGTTCGTCGATCATGGGCCAGTCGTACACCTCGCTCGCTTCGGCCATGAGGTCCTCGAAGTGGTGGACGTTCTCGAGCGTGGTGCTGATCTGCGACATCGGTTTGTCCGACATCAGCACCCAGCCCTTGACGTTCGGTGCGTTCGGGGCGAGGGCTTCGGCGACCGGCAGCAGGGACTCGTCGACGAAGATGAAGCGCGCGTCGCTGTGGCCCACCACGTACGCGAGGCCCTCGGACGACAGCCGCAGGTTCATCTGCAGCATCGCCGCGGCGATACCCGGTATCGCCCAGTACAACTCGTAGTGCCGCTTGCTGTTCCAGTCCAGGATGCCGACCATGTCGGCCGGCCCGATCCCGAGCCGGGTCAGGACGTTCGCCGCCTGCTGGATCCGGCGGTAGGCGTCGGCGTAGGTGTAGCGGTCCCACCCGCCGTCCGCGGTGCGGAACACGATCTGCTGTTCCGGGTAGGTGCGGGCCGAGTGCCGGATCAGGGTGGTGGTGTTCAGCTGGTAGTGGTCACCGTGTGTGGACGGTAAGCCCTGGATGATCGCGTTCGTCATCACTGCTCCTCAGATGCGTTCGATGATGGTGGTGTTGGCGGTGCCGGTCGCCTCGCAGATGGTCTGCAGCCCAACCGACACGCCGGTGCGCTCGAGCTCGCACAGCAGGTCGGTGAGCATCCGGGCGCCGGTCGATCCGAGGGGATGGCCGATGGCGACCGATCCGCCGTTGACGTTGAGCTTGTCGTCGGGGACCCCGAATTCCTGCGCGAACATGATCGGGACCCCGGCGAAGGCCTCGTTGACCTCGAACAGATCGATGTCGTCGACCCCGAGACCGGAGAACTCCAGGGCCTTGCGGGTGGCGTCGAGGACCGCGGTGAACTGGAGGACCGGGTCGGCGCCTGCCACCGACAGTGCGCGGAACCGTGCTCTGGGGACCAGTCCGTGGCGTTCGGCGAACGCGCGGTCGGCGATCAGCAGGGCTGCGGCGCCATCACTGAGCTGCGACGAGTTCGCGGCGGTGGTGCGCCCGTCGGCGGCGAACACCGTCTTCAACGATGCCATCTTGTCGCGGTCGAGGTGCTCGCGGATGCCCTCGTCACGGTCGACGAGCGCGCTGGCCGGATCGTCCGGGTTCACCCGCACCGGTACCAGCTGCTTGCGGAACTTTCCTGCCCGGGTCGCGGCGAGAGCGCGCCTATGGCTGCGGGCGCTGAAGGCGTCCAGGGCAGCCCGGCCGAGGTCGAATTTTTCGTTCATCAGCTCCGACGACGGGCCCTGCACCACGAGGGTGCCGTCGTAGCGGGCGAGTTCGCGCGGGCTGTAGTGCGGTCCGAGCGGCGCCCCGGGCACCATCGCGGCCGGCATCGGCACCTGCGACATCGACTCGACACCGCAGGCGATCGCGAGATCGTAGGAGCCCGCGAGCACGCCCTGCGCGGCGAAGCTGACCGCCTGCTGACCCGACCCGCACTGCCGGTCGACGGTCACCGCGGGCACCGACTCCGGAAAGCCGGCGGCGAGCACGGCGTGCCGGCCGATGTTGCCCGCCTGTTGTTCCTGCTGCAGCACGCAACCGGTGATCACGTCGTCGATCCGGGCGGGATCGATGCCGGTGCGGTCGACCAGCGCCCGCAGCGTCTGTCCTAGCAGGTCGACCGGGTGCCAGGCGCTCAGCGCCCCGCCTCGCCGCCCGACCGGGGTGCGGACGGCGCCGACGATCACGGCTTCGCGAACGGTCATGCTGGTACTCCTTGTTCAGGTGTCTGAATTCCGATGAGGGGTATGTCGACCCGCTCGGCGAGTTCTTCCCATTCCTTGCTGGTGCGGGTGGCGAAGATGCGCTCGAGTTCGTCGCGTTCCCCCGCGACGCCGAGGGCGTCGCGGGTGCGGGACCAGAAATGCGGTTCGAGCGCCGCGAGGGCGATGTGCCCGTCGGAGGTGGCGTAGATGCCGTATCCGGGGACGGCGCCACCGAGCGGGGTCGAGGAATGCCCCATCAGGCCGTGGCGCACCGCGGCGCCCGCATCGGCTGCCGCATCCGCGAGTATTACTCGGTAGCGTTGTCCCTCAAATGTTTTCGACGACGCACCGAGAGCGAGTAGCGCTGCCGACACGGCACGTTCGGCGCCGAGCATGTCGGCGACGGGGACGGTGGGCATGAGCGGCGGCTGCAGTGTGCCGTTCACCGCCTGGTAGGTCAGGTCGTGACCGGGTAGGTCCTCGAGCGTGCCGTCGTGGCCGACGATCTCCACGTGCGCGAGTCGCGGGTGGACCGACTGCAGCTCGGTGAGCCCGAGTCGGCGCAGCGCGGAGGGCCGCATGGCGGTCACCAGTAGGTCGGAGGCAGCCAACTCGGCGTCCAGGCGTTCGCGTGCCGCCGGATCCTTCAGGTCCAGCGTGAGAACCTTCTGGCCCTGCGTGAGTTCGCGATACCACTGCGGTGACGCGCTGTGAAGCGGATCCCCTTCGGGCGGTTCGATCTTGGTGACCGCCGCTCCCATCGCCTGCAGGCGGGCGACGGCGAGTGGTCCCGGCAGATTCACGGCAAGCGTGACGACTCGCACGCCGTCGAGCGACTTGGATTCGCGCATCAACATTCCCTTCGTTGCTATACAACTGTATCGGAAAATATTTGTTTGTAAATAGAACTGGTCGCCGATATTGCGGCGCCCACGTCGGGGCGACTCGGAGTGCGCAATGCGGTGGGCTTTACATAAGAATGTTTTACGATGCGGTTGTATAGTAGGATGTGATGCCAACACGGGCGGTGCGGTGAGAGTCGAGTGCCGTTGTCGCAACCGGGCTCAACCGCAGCACGCAATCACCACAACTGAGGGAATCAGTCATGAGCAATGCCCAACTCACCGTCGCCGGTGCAGCAGGTACCCGGCCCGTCCTGGCCGACAAGTTCCGCCTCCAGGACAAGGTGGTCGTGATCACCGGAGCGTCGTCGGGGCTCGGGGTCGCGTTCGCCGCGGCATGTGCCGAGGCCGGTGCGGACGTGGTGGTGGCCGCACGGCGCGCACACCTGCTGGAAGAAACCCTCGACACGGTGACCGGCACCGGTCGCCGTGGCCTCGCTGTGGCCGCGGACGTCTCGAACGCAGACGACTGCCGCAAGGTGGTCGATGCGGCCGTGGAGCGGTTCGGGCGCGTCGACGTTCTGGTCAACAACGCCGGCATCGAAGACCACGCCCCCGCCTCGCGGCTGTCGTTGGCCGAGTTCGAACGTGTCGTCGCGGTGAACCTCACGGCATGCTTCTCGATGGCTCAGGCGGTCGCCCCGGCGATGGCGCCGGGCTCGTCGATCGTGAACGTGGCCAGCGTCATGGCGCACACCACGCTCGACGCCCCGACGACGGCGTACTCGGCGTCGAAGGCCGGGCTCATCGGTCTCACCAGGTCGCTCGCACGACAGTGGTCGGGGCGCAAGGGAATTCGGGTCAACGCACTGCTCCCGGGGTTCTTCCCCTCGGAGATGACCGACGGCCTCCCCGGCGAACTCATCGGTCACCGACTCGTCATGGGCCGCCTCGGCGATCCGGCCGAACTCGCCGCGGCGATGGTCTTCCTCGCTTCCGATGCCAGCAGCTACATGACCGGTAGCCAGCTCGTGGTGGACGGTGGGTTGCTGCTCTCATGAGTCACCCGATCAGCGAGCGGCCGGTCGTCGTCGCCGGCGTATCCACACGAGTGCTCGAAGTCGACGGAGACGGGCCGCCGATCCTGCTGCTGCACGGTTTCACCGACTCGGCAGACTCGTGGCGCCCGCTCATGCAGGTGTTCGCGAGCCGGGGGCGCCGCGCCGTGGCGGTCGATCTGCCCGGCAGCGGTCGCGCCGATCGGCTGGCCCGCCCGGCGTTGCCCCACCACGACGCGTTCGTCGACGGATTCGTGCGTGCCTACGCCGAGCACGGCGATGCGGTTGCGGTGGGAAACTCGCTCGGCGGCCTGCTCGCGCTGCGCGCAGCCGCGCGCAGCGAGGTATCGCTGAGCGCCGTGGTCGGCATCGGGCCGGCAGGCCTGGCCTACGGCTGGCGGCTGCGATATCTCACGGCGGTCCTACGCTGGCTGGACCCGATGCTGCAGTTCGTCGACCGGGCACCCGTCCCCGCAACGCTGGTCCGCCGCGGCGCCGCGCGGTTCTATGCGCGTGGCCTAGCCGCGGGCCGCGGCGAGGCGGGGCTCGCGCTGCGGTACGCGGAGCACGTGCAGGGCATGCGCGATGTGGGCAGGTTGCGCGGCGATCTGCTCGCGCTGAGTCGGGAGGGTGATCGCGACCCCCTGCGGACCGACCGGATCCGCATACCGGTCCTGTTGATCTGGGGCCGCAAGGACAGGCTGGCCGATCCGAACAGCGCGCCCGCTTTCCTGGCCACGGTGCCCACCGCAACGCTCGAAACCCTCGACAACTGCGGCCACTGCCCGCAACTCGAGGAACCGGGCCGCATCGCCGACCTGATCCTGTCCACCCCCTGCAACCAACCGAAACCGAAAGCAGAAAGCTAATGGGCTCCACCCCGAGCGCGAGCAACATCGATCGCGTCATCGCAACCATCGTCAACGGCATCGAGGTCGCCAGGTACGGCGGCCTCAAGACCGAGGAGGATCCCGCACCGCACGACGTCGTCGCGCACGAACCGGTGTACCGGCTCCGGCACTACTACCCGGACTCGCCGGCCGGGCTGTCGCCGGTCATTCTCGTACCGCCGCTGTCGCAGGTTGCCGTCGTGTGGGATATTTCGCCGCAGACCAGTGCGGTCGCGATGCTGCGCGAGCAGGGCCTCGACCCGTGGGTGGTCGACTTCGGTGATCCGGCGGTCGAGCCGGGCGGCAACGCGCGCACCTTCGGTGACCACGTGCTCGCCGTGGTCGACGCGGTGCAGCGGGTGCGGCAGGCGACCGGTCGGGACGTGCACCTCGTCGGGTACTGCCAGGGCGGCATCTTCTGCTACGCGGCGACCGCATATCTCGGCAATGCCGGGGTTGCGAGCGTGATCGCCCTGGGCAGCCCTCTGACGACCCTCGACATCGACCGCATCGTTCCGCAGGACCTGTTCTGGGGCATCGTCGGGCTGGAGAGCAAGATCATCGGCAAGACCGGCCTTCCCCGATGGTTCGTCACGCAGCTGTTCAACTGGTCGAGCCCGCATCGCAACATCCGCAACGACATCGAGTTCCTGCTCGCCCTGCACGACCGCGAGTCGCTGCTGCCACGCGAACCGCAACGCAAATTCCTCAAGACCGGTGCGTGGGTCAGCTGGTCCGGTCCGGCTCTCGTCGAACTGCTCGAATTGCTCGCGGACAACCGCCTGGTCGAGGGCGGCGTCGTGATCGGTGACCGCACCGTCGGATTCGCGGATATCACCTGTCCGATCCTCACCTTCGTCGGTGAGGCCGACTTTCTGGCACCGCCGGCAACGGTGCGCGCCGTCCGGCGGGCGGCACCCAACGCCGACATCCACGAATGCACGCTGCCCGTCGGACATTTCGGGCTGCCCGTCAGCTCGCACGCCAAACAGAAAACCTGGCCCGGCATCGGTGCGTGGGTGCGCTGGACGAACGGCGAGGGCGACCTGCCGGACTTCATACACGAACTCGAGCCGTCCTCCGGCAACGAGCAGCCGGCCCCACGCGGAAGCGTCGCTGGACTGACCTACGGCGCCGGTCTCGTCGCCGAGACCGGGCTCAGCCTCCCCGCCACCCTGTCGCGCGCCGGGAAGCACCTGGCAAACACGGTCGTCGAGCTGTCGAGGGAGGCGGTCGCTGCTGCGCCCCGCCTGGTGCGGCTCGAATCGATGGGTCCGCGCACGAAGATCTCCTACGGTGCGCTGCTCGACGGCCTGGCCCGCTCGCGACCTGACAAGGCGGCCTTCCTGTTCGCCGATCGCGTGCACACCCACGCGGAAACCAAACAGCGCATCGACAGCGTGGTCTGCGGGCTGGTGTCGGCGGGAGTTCGCAAGGGCGAGCGCGTCGGAGTGCTCATGCACACCCGCCCGAGCTCACTCGTCGCAATCGCGGCCCTCAACCGCATCGGTGCGGTCGCCGTGTTACACCGCCCGGGGCACGACCTCGACGAAGAGGTACGGCTCGGGCACGTGACGAAGATCCTGGCCGACCCCGAGCACGCGGCGACCGCGACAACAACCGCGCTGCCGGTGTTCGTGCGGCGCAGTCCACGAAGACCGCGTCATCCCCTCCGGCGCGGTCGACCTGGAGCAGGTGGATCCCGACCACGTGCGCCTGCCCGCCTGGTACCGGGCGAACCCGGGGTGCGCCGGCGACGTCGCGTTCGTACTCTTCGGCGGGGTGGGGGAGCAGACCCGCGCCGATCTGATCACCAACGGGCGGTGGGTGATCTCCGCATTGGCAGCCTCGACCGCGTGCGCGTTGACCCCGGGCGACACGATCTACTCGAGCAGCCCGCTGCACCACCCGACCGGCCTACTGCTGGCGACGGCCGCCGCAACCGCGTCCGGTGCCCGCGTGGCACTGATCGACGAGTTCGACCCGGAGACGTTCTGGTCTCAGGTGCGCCGGTACCGGGCCACGGTGGTGACCTATACCCGGGACATGCTCGAGCCGCTGGTCGACGCGCCGGAGCGAATCCGGAAGAACCACCCCATTCGGCTCTTCGTGGGCTCGGCGATGCCGGCCGACCTGTGGCGGCGGGTCAGTGACCGGTTCGAATCGATCGGCGTGCTGGAGATGTACGCCTCGACGCGTTCGGACGCCATCCTCGGCAATGTCAGCGGCCGCAAGATCGGTTCGGTGGGCAAACCGCTGCCGGGGACGCCACGAGTGTGCGTCGTCGAGATGGAGGACGGCCGGATCCGCACCGGCGAGGACGGCTACGCGGTGCCTGCCCGGCCCGGAGAGGTCGGCCAACTGCTCGTCGACGCCTCGGGGAAGATATTCGCCGGCAACGACATCGCGCTGCGCGGTGTGTTCGGCGGGGACGACGAGTGGATGGCCACCGGCGACCTGTTTCGCGTCGACCGGGACGGTGACTTCTGGTTCGTGACCTCGATGCCCGGCGTCACCGAACAGCCCGACGTGTGCCTCCTCGAACTCGGGACGGTGGAGGCTGCCACCAGCTGAACCCTCCGTAGTGCGACCTGAACGAGGGCGCCCGAATGACTCCGGCTGTGCGGTGTGGTGGCGTTTCACCTGGGCATCCAGCGCCAGAGCCGACCCGTCGGTTCGACTGAGACCGCCTGAGCGCCGGCGCTGACGGCAGGCGTCCAGGATCTGGATCGGCCCCACCGCGCGAGCGACGGCTCGCTCCCGCCTCGCCTATCTCGCCGGCGGGCGACGCACCCGGCCGGTCGCGGTTCTCCGACCGGCCACAGTGTGCGGGAAGGGGTGCTCCCTGAACGTGTTCGGGTCGGGACGGGCCGGGCCCGAAAATCCCTTGAACAGTGTTGTATTGAAAACTCATGCGTTCTAGAATGGGGGTATGGCAACGGTCGAGTACGACTCGGCGGAGCCGGGCGGATCGGGGACCCGCCGGTACCGCTCTCCGCTGCGTCGGATGCAGGCAGCTCAGACCCGGGCGGTCGTACTCGAGGCCGCCACCAGGTTGTTCGCCGAGCACGGCTGGGTCGGCACCGGCATGAGGGATGTCGCGCGGGCCTCGGCGGTTTCAGTCGAAACCGTCTACACGACGTTCGGATCCAAGGCCCACCTGTTGAAGGCGGCGCTGGAGGTCGCGATCGTCGGCGATGACGCTCAGGTGCCGTTGGCCGACCGGCCCGTCTACACGGCGATCGGTACAGGGCGCACGACCGGCGACCGCACCGAGACGGGTGCGCGCATGATCGCCAGGATCAACGAGCGCATCTACCGCCTGGCCGTGGCAATCCGCCAGGGTGCGACGGCGGATGCCACGCTCGCAGCGGTGGCCGCCGACCTGGAGGGGCAGCGCAGGCGCTCGGTCGCCGACGTCGCAAACCTCATCATGGGCCGTCACGCCGATACCGGTCAGGTCGACGAACTGTGGGTCCAGACCGGCGACCAGGTCTACGCCCTGCTCGTGGACGAATGCGGTTGGAGTCGCGTCCGCTACGAGTCATGGTTGATCGACCGCATCGAAGAAATCCTCGACCGTCCGGTGTGACACACGGGCGCCATTGTCTGGAGTAGGTCATGACAACCGACACTCTGCCGCCCGCCGACACTCGGATCATGCGCATCGTCCACAGCGCGCTGCGCCGCGATATCGCTCGCGCCGCGCAGGTGCTGCGCACAGCACCTCCGCCCGCGCAGACCCAGCGGGTCGCCCTCGCCGATCATCTCGTGTGGATGATGCATTTCCTGTACCTGCACCACAGCGGAGAGGACCGTGGGCTCTGGCCGCTGGTCCGTGAATTGAACCCGGCCGCCGGAGCACTGCTCGACGCGATGGACGCGGACCACGCGCGAATCGGCCCCGAGATGGAGCACGTCACCGCTGCGGCAACCGAATATCGTGCGCATCCGGCTGCCCGAGAAGACCTTTCGCATTCCCTCATCGCTCTCGAACAGGTTCTGTTGCCGCATCTGCAGCGCGAAGAGGACGAGATGATGCCTGTCGTCGCCCGCACCCTGACCCGTCGTCAGTGGGATGACGTGGAGCAGCAGGTGTTCATCGCCTCGAAGACCAAGCGGGAGCTGGGGGTCGAAGCTCACTGGATTGTCGACGGTGTCGATCGGGAAGACTACGACGTCACCGTCGGCAAAGTCGATCCCGCGACCCGGTTCATGCTGATCCATACGTTCAAACGACCATATCGGCGGGCATGCGCCGCCCGGTGGGGCGCCGATCTGGACGTGAGCGCGCGGCTTCACCGGCCACCCCGCACCGAGGGCTCGGCAGAACTGTGGATCGACGTCCCGGCTCGGCAGCTGTACGACGCGGTCGCCGACGTCACCCGTATCAGCGAACGCAGCCCCGAGTGCCGCAGCTGCGCATGGCTACCGGGACGGCCGCCGGGGAGCGTGGGCGCCCGATTCCGGGGGCACAACCGCGCACATCACATGCGCTGGTCCCGGGTCTGCGAGGTGACCGCCGCCGATCCGGGCAGGAAGTTCGAATTCCACACGGTGTCGGATCGGCGCAACCCGCTGTACCACGACTCGACCACCTGGTCATACACCTTCAGAGCGGACGGCGACAGGACACGGGTGACGCACTCGTATCGGATCGACGTACTGCCGTACCGCCCGCTGCTCTCGCTCTACTCACGCCTGCAGCCGCAGCACCGGGACATGCGGCCGCAGATACGGCAGAATCTGGAGGCGCTGCGACGGCAGGCGCTCGCCGGCACGCCGACCGGGCCCCTGCCCCGAACGGCTTGATGTGATGCCAGGTGACTGCAGGAAGCGCCGTATTCGTGGGTAGGGCCCGCACACTCGCTCAGGTGTACCGACGCTTCGGTGAGGTCGACGCCGCCGACACGTCGCCGCTGTACGAGCGGGTCGCCGTCGCCCTGAGTGAATCCGACGAGGCGCTGCGCGCCATCGAGGCGGCGCCGGCGCGCAAGCGGCACCCCACGGTGATCCTCGCCGCGCTGCACGACCTCGCCCTCTCGGGACGCGCCCCGGCGCTGGCCGCGGCCTTTGCCGCGGCGGACGGCGACGCTGCCGCCGCTGCGGCGATCGACACGCTGCTGCGAATGACCGACTCGGTCGTGGCCCTTGCCGTGCGTCGGAAGATGCGGGCCAACGAGACCGGACGCTGCGCCGTGCTGTATCCGGCCATTGCCGAGGCGGCGCGCCGGGTCGGCGCGAATTCGGTGGGGCTGATCGACGTGGACTGTTCGGCCGGGCTCAATCTCAATGTCGATCGCGTGGGCATCACGTACGGCAACGGACAGTCGCTGGGCGACCCGTCCTCTCCCGTGCAGCTGTCGGCGTCGATCGTGGGGGACAGGCCCGTCCCGACGCGGGCAATGCCCGAGGTGGTCGCCCGGGTCGGCGTCGACCTCGATCCGGTCGACGTGACCGACGCGGATGAGGCCCGATGGTTGCGCGCCTGCCTGTGGCCGGATCAGCCGGAGCGGACCGCGAGGCTCGAGGCGGAGATGGCGTTGGCGGCGACAGGCCCTCCGCTGCTGCTGCACGGTGACGCCGTCGAGGTGATGCCGGACGCCGTCGCCCGTGTGCCCCCGGACGCCCTGCCTGTCGTCACCACGACGTGGGCGCTGTCGCGCTTCCCGCTCGAGAACCGGCTGCGCTTCCTGCACCGCCTCGACGAAGCGGCGGCCGGCCGGCCGGTGGCGTGGGTGTCAGCGGAGGGAGTCGGAGTCGCGCCGACGATACCGACACTTGGCGATCGCCGCGCCTCCGGCCACAGCATCATCGGTTTGGCAGTGTTCGACGGGTCGGCTCTGCACGCCGAGGCCATCGGCCGCTGCTGGTCTCAGGGGCGCTTGCTGGCGTGGCTGGCAGACTCCTGACGGAGTGCCCGGCGCCGGCAACGATGTGGGGATCGTCCGGGTCGAATCCTGATCGCACGATCGCCGCTCACCGGCGAAGCACGGAGGTCGGCGTCGTCTCCCGAGGTCGGCGAATTTACTCGCTGTGATCGGCGGGTGGGGCGTCAGTGTTGCGGTGAGTCAGGCTGTGGTCGGCCAGGGTCGGGCGTGTGTCGGCGGGTGAGGATTTTCTCGCTTCGCTACTGTCGCAGCCGCGCGCTTCGCCGGAGACTTGTTGCTCCCAGTACGAATCCGATCGTGCCCGTGATGCCCACGGAACTCCCATGCGATGTCCTCTCTGTGCGCGTGGTGGAGGAGATCGCGCTTCCCGTCACGTCAGATCGCGCGATTGGCGGCCTGTCTTGCCACTGCCGAGCCGTGTCTTTCCTTTGTACGCCTCAGCAGTGAGGTCCGTCGTGCCCAGCGGACCGGGTCGGTGACCTCGCGGCTCGCCTACTGGGCGAATTGGAAGTATCGGCCGGCGCTCGAGCTCACGTTCGTTGCCTTATCCGGATTTGCGGGGTAGACCTGAGGTACGGACCACGGCAGACCAAGGTTGGACCGGAAGAGAAGATTCCACCTCTCGGTCGTGGCGCCCAGCACGAGTTGTAGGCACCCACGCAAAAGCACGGCCCACTAACTGGGCTCAGCGCGGTGGGCTTGCGTCAGACGGGGGGATGTCTGACGCCGAGGCCACATTTCACCCCGCGCAACCATGCAGCTTGGTAACCAGACGTTCGTGCTCGCGGGCGGCGCCCCCTTGATCAGGGGCGCCGCCCGACGTGTGTCTGTGGAACGACCTGTTCGGGTGGGCGATCGGGGTGCAGCGGAAACCTGGACGAGGTGATTCGATGGTGCCCATCGATCCACAGAGAAGGAGAGCGCATGCTGGTGGCATTCAGTGTCAGCCCGATGGGCGGGGATTCCGACAGCGTCGGTGCAGCGGTCGCCGCTGCCGTGCGGGTGGTCCGCGAGTCGGGGCTGTCCAATGAGACCACGTCGATGTTCACTACCGTCGAGGGTGAGTGGGACGAGGTGATGGCCGTCGTGAAGCGTGCGACGGACGTTCTGCTGGAACAGTTTCCGCGGGTCAGTCTGGTTCTCAAAGCGGATATCCGGCCGGGGCGCAGTGATCAGCTGCGAGCGAAGGTCGAGTCGGTCGAGCGCTACCTGACCGACTGAGGCTCGGTCATGCGCCCTCACCGTGTTCGCCGGCGTAGTTGCGGGCGAGTTCCGCGCCGATCCGGGCGAGCTCGGCCCGGACCGATCGCGGTTCGAGCACCTCGACCGTCGCACCCCAGCCGGCGAGGTTCCGGGCGATATCCAACGGGGTCGGTGCGGCGAGCCGGACCCGGGCGCGACCGTCGTCGTCCGCACCGTCCGTGTGGCAGTGCCGCCCGAACTGATCGCGCAGTATCGGCACGAACCTGGCGTCGATGAGCACGGTCGCCCAGATCGTCGAGCGCCGCTGTTCCACCTCGCCGACCACGTCTTCCCACGCCGCGGCGAGTGTGAAGTCGTCGGGGCGCTCGGCGGGCTGCTCCGTCGATTCGGCGTGGACGATCCGGTCGACTCGGAAGGTCCGCTGCCCCCGTTCGGTCCCGGCCAGGAGATACCAGATATCGTCCTTGTCGACGAGACCCCACGGATCGACCAGCCGCTCGGACCGTTGCCGGGCGCTGTTCGTATAGGTCAGGCGCACTTTCCGCCGCCGGATCACGGCGGCCTGCAGCAGGTCGACCATCTCGGGCCTGCGGCGATCGCGCTCGCCCCACCGGGTGGGATCGATCATGGTGGCACTGGCGGCGGCCTCGGCATCGGCCCGGAAGGTCTGCGGCAGTGCCCGAACGAGTTTGCGCAGCGCCGCCTTGGCCTCGCCCGAGACAGCGGCGGCCGGGCCGACCAGCAGGAACAGGGCCTGCGCCTCGGTCGCGGACAACCCGCTGAGGTCGGTGCGAGCGCCGCCCACGAGCGACCACCCGCCGCCGCGCCCGGACTGCGGGTAGACGGGGATGCCCGCAGCGGACAGCGCCTCCAGGTCACGGCGAGCGGTGGCGACGGACACTTCGAGTTCGTCGGCCACTTCGGCGGCGGTCACCCGACCCCGGGACTGCATCAGCAGGAGGGTCGCGACGAGTCGGTCAGCGCGCATGTCTCGAGTCTCCCCCGGAAAGTGCTCAATTGGTGAGCACTTTGAGTCGGAGGATGGGTGTTGTCACCGACCGAGGAGGAACCACCCATGTTGCGAGGACTCACCACCGTCAACTTCTCCGCCGACGACCTCACGGCCGCCCAGACCTGGTACACCGAACTACTCGGAGTCGAGCCGTACTTCGTGCGCTCGGTGGAGGGGGCGCCCGCCTACATCGAGTTCCGGATCGGCGACTACCAGCACGAACTCGGCATCATCGACAGCCGGTTCGCGGCGCCCGACCGGTCATGCGGAGCCGAGAACACGATGACCTACTGGCACGTCGACGATCTGGAGGCGAGCGTCGAGCGGCTGCTGTCGCTGGGTGCCACCCTGCACGGAAAGCCGGTCGAACACGGGCCGGGATTCGTCACCGCGTCCGTGGCCGACCCGTTCGGGAACATCCTCGGCGTGATGTTCAATCAGCACTACCTGGACATTCTGGCTGCGAAGGCAGGCGCCTGATGGACACCCACGACGTGAACACCGTCGTCGCTCGCACGACCGCCCAGTGGCGTGCCTGGCTTTCGGAGAATTCCCGGACCGAGAACGAGGTCTGGCTGATCATCCACCACAAGGACAGCGAAACGCCGGGCGTGCGATACCACGAGGCGATCGAGCAGGCCCTGTGCTTCGGGTGGATCGACGGCCTGCACCGCAGACGGGACACCGACAGTTCTCAACTGCGTTTCACCCCGCGCACCCCGCGCAGCATCTGGAGCCGGGTGAACCGGCGGCGCGCGGCGGACATGATCGAGCAGGGACTGATGACCGAGCACGGTTATGCCGCCATCGATCTGGCCAAGGCCAAGGGCACCTGGGAGAACATGGCGAATGGGGACAGCGCGGTCGTCCCCGGCGATCTGCGGGCAGCGTTCGGGCGAAACGACGCTGCACGCGCGAACTTCGAAAAGTTTCCGCCGTCTTCGACACGGTTGATCCTGGAGTGGATAGCGTCAGCCAGGAAGCCGGACACGAGGCAGCGGCGGATCGAGCGGACGGTCACGCTGGCGGCGATGAACCTCCGGGCCAATCATCCGGGGGTCCGGGTCCCGGACGGTGTGCGGTAGCCGTCGCGGGACCGGTGTCCGATCGGCGACAGGGGAGACGGGAGACGACATGGACTGGCCGCACGAACTCGCCGATCAGCTCGGCTGGCACTGGGAGCAGCAGTTGCGTCCCCGGCTGGAGGGGCTGACCGACGAGGAGTATTTCTGGGAACCCGCGCCGGACGGCTGGAGTGTTCGCCCGCGCGGCGAGTCGCAGGCGCCGGTTCAGGCCGGAACTGGCGCGTTCACTATCGACTTCGCGTTTCCCGAACCGGACCCGCCACCGGTCACCACCATCGCGTGGCGGCTCGGGCACGTGATCGTCGGCGTCTTCGGCATGCGGATCGCCAGTCACTTCGGCGGGCCGCCGGTCGACTATCAGACGTTCGACTACGCCGGCACCGCGGCTGAGGCGCTTGCACGACTCGACGACAACTATGCGGCCTGGTCTGCAGGTGTCCGAAGCCTCGGAGTCGAGGGTTTCGCCCGGCCGTGCGGCCCGAGCGAGGGACCGTTCGCGGATTATTCGATGGCGGCATTGGTGTTGCACATCAACCGGGAGGTCATCCATCACGGCGCCGAGGTGGCGCTGCTCCGCGATCTCTATCTGCACCGGCCGATACCCTGACCGGAATCCGGGTCGGCTCCACAGGTTTCACTCCCGGGGCCGCCCGGATCTGCGAAGCTCGGGTATGGCACCGAATCGGCGGGTTCTCCTGTTGGTGTGCGTCCTCGCTCTCCTGGCCGCGTGCACGTCGAACACCTCGTCCTCCGATTCGTCCTCTTCTGACGCGAGCAGCGGTTCTGCCGTCGCGGCGGCGGATCCGGCGCAGGCCGACGTCGTGATGAAGATCGTGCGCGACACCATGGCGGAGAGCCACCTGAAGGCGGTGATCGTGCGCGTCACGGTCGACGGCAAGGAAATCGTCACCCAGGCGGTCGGGGAGTCGATGACCGGGGTGCCGGCGACCACCGACATGCACTTCCGCAACGGAGCCGTCGCCATCTCCTACGTCTCCACGTTGCTGCTCCAACTCGTCGACGAGAAGAAGGTGAGTCTCGACGACACGGTGTCGAAGTGGTTGCCCGACGTTCCGAACGCCGACCGCGTGACGCTCCGACAGCTCGCCCAGATGACGTCGGGCTACGTCGACTACGTCATCGGCAACACCGAATTCGCCGACGCCCTCTACGCGGAGCCGTTCCGCAACTGGACGCCTGAGGAACTCTTGGCGTTCGCGACGTCCAAGCCTCTCCTCTACGAACCCGGGACCAATTGGAACTACGCCCACACCAACTACGTCATCCTCGGGTTGGCTCTCGAGAAGATCACCGGTCAGCCGATGACGAAACTCATGCAGGACAAGGTGCTCGGTCCGCTCGGCCTCGACAACACCACGGATCCGGGGACGGCGGCGATCACCGAACCCGTCCTGCACGCGTTCTCGTCCGAGCGGCGTGAGGCCCTGCAGATCCCGCCCGGTGCACCGTTCTACGAGGAATCCACGTACTGGAACCCGTCGTGGACCATCACTCACGGAGCCATCCAGACCACGAACATCTACGATCTCCACGACACGGCTGTCGCCATCGGCACCGGTGAGCTGCTCTCGCCCGAGTCCTACGAGGCCATGGTGTCGACGGACCTGCGCGGCAAGACGACCGCGCTGCCCGGCTGCACCACCTGCTTTCCGCAATCGGAAAGCTACACCTACGGGCTCGGACTGCCGATCGTGGGCAACTGGCTGATGCAGAACCCGCTGTTCAGCGGATCCGCGGCGGCCGAGGCGTATCTGCCCTCGCAGAAGATCGCCATCGCCGTCGCCGTCACCTACGAGCAGGCCGCCTTCGACGACGCGGGGTCCTACAAGAACGAGGCGGACAGGCTGTTCCGGAAGATCGGCGCTCAACTCGCTCCGAACGACGCGCCGCCGATGGCCGTCGGCTAGCGTTCGCCCGCGACCCGGGCGAGTCGACGGACGAGAGTCCGCACCACCGGGCCGTAGGTCGCCGCGAGTATGGAGTCGAGGGGTCCGGAAGCGGACATCGTCATCGTGATCCGCGAGCCGGCACCGCGGGGTGCGACGGCGTGCTCGAGCGCCATCGGTCCCACCCGCCAGGTCCAGGAACGGCCCGGTGTCTTGGCCGAGATCGATGCGGGAACGGGCACGATCCAGAGCAGTCGCGCCGCTCCACGCCGGCCGGCCTGAATTTCGGGGGATCCGAGACCCCACGCGCCGCGAACGTGCGGCGCCCACTCGGGCCAGCGTGAGGGCCGAGAGATGAGCGCCCACGCGACGTCCACCGAGGCGTCGGAATCAGCTGAGAAGGAATGCGGCACGGCGAAGGAATACCCGGTTTCGACCCCGGCAGACACCGCAGATGCGGCTCGGGGAGGGGGCGGACGTGAACACCGGGTGAATTGGCCCGTGTCGAGTTGCATGTAACTCGGGGTACTGGCCACGCTTGTGGGGAACGGCGAGGGAGGGAGCCGATCATGCTCGTTCGTCTACCCGGGGTGTATCGGCCCCAGCGTGACACCTGGCTGCTCGCCGAGGTGCTGGCGGCCCGAGATCTCGGACCGGGCACCCGTGTGCTCGATCTCTGCTGTGGCACAGGGGCGTTGAGTCTCGAGGCGTGCGCGGCGGGAGCGGGGTGGGTGACGGCGGTCGACGTGTCACGCCGGGCCGCGATCAGTACGTGGCTCAACGCCAAACTGAACCGCCGGACGATCCGCGTCGTGAGGGGCGACCTGGTGGACTCCGTCCGGACGCTTCGCTTCGACGTGGTCGTGGCCAACCCGCCCTACGCGCCGGCGACGGACGACGGCAGGCCGGGCCGGGTGCTCGCGCGGGCATGGGATGCCGGCGTCGACGGGCGCGCCGTGCTCGATCGGATCTGCAGCGAGGCCCCGGACCTTCTCGCCCCCGGCGGCACCCTGCTCCTCGTCCAGTCGACGCTCAACGGAGTGGACAAGACGCGGGCGATGCTGGAGGAACGGGGACTGCGGGTGGACGTGGTCGCGTCGGAGGACGTGCCGTTCGGTCCCGCTCTCTCGTCCCGCACGAGGATGCTGGAGGCGCGGGAGATGATCCGGCCGGGCCAGCGCACCGAGCGCATCGCGGTGCTGGCCGCGGCCGACCTCCGGTCCGGCGACGCCCTACGCTGACCCGCCGACGGCGTCCGCGTTTCCGGAGGTTTGTCCGAGTTGCCACGATCTCGTGGCAACTGCGATTCCATGGATGGGGTGCTGCTGCTCGTCTTCGGATTCTTCCTCGGTGTCGCGGGAACGGTCGGCTACCGCAGCCGCGACGTCGCCCGGAACGGCGAGCTGATCGGCTCGCAACCACATCGTCGACGCTGGTGAACGACTGTCGGGTGCCGCGTGTAAAGTTTGCCGTTCGACGACGCCCAGCTTTCGAGGACTGCTGAACCACTACATGGCCAAGATCGATCGCAGCCGCACTGCCACACTGACCCAAGCGCCGACCCTCCACGAGCCGGATGCCGGCGTCCGGCGCACCGTGCTCCCGGGCGGGCTCCGGGTGGTCACCGAATACGTTCCCGGTGTCCGATCCGCGTCCGTGGGCGTCTGGGTGGGTGTCGGATCGCGTGACGAGCAGCCCACCGTTGCGGGGGCCGCGCACTTCCTCGAGCACCTCTTGTTCAAGGCCACGCCGTCGCGCAGCGCCCTCGACATCGCGCAGGTGATGGACGGCGTCGGCGGCGAGCTCAACGCGTTCACGTCCAAGGAACACACCTGCTTCTACGCGCACGTGCTCGACGACGACCTGCCCCTCGCCATCGACCTCGTCAGTGACGTCGTCCTGCGGGGCCGCTGCCGGTCCTCCGACGTCGACGTGGAACGGCAGGTGGTCCTCGAAGAGATCTCGATGCGCGACGACGACCCGGAAGACCTCCTCGGCGACGCGTTCCTGACCGCGCTCTACGGCGACCATCCCGTCGGCAGGCCCGTCATCGGCAGCATCGAATCGATCGAATCGATGACTCGCACCCAACTCCATTCGTTCCACGTGCGGCGCTACACACCGCCGCGCATGGTGGTGGCCGTCGCCGGCAACGTGGAGCACGAACCGACGGTCGAGCTGGTCCGGCGTGCGTTCGCCGGGCACCTCGAATCGGCGTCCGAACCCGCCCCACGACGCGCGGGCACCCTGCGCCTGCGGACGGAGCCGACACTCAGCCTGACCAACAGGGACAGCGAACAGGTCCACCTCTCCCTCGGGGTGCGCGCGTTCGGGCGGCACGAGTCGCACCGCTGGGCGCTGTCGGTGCTCAACGCCGCGGTCGGTGGCGGACTCAGTTCCCGGCTCTTCCAGGAAGTGCGGGAGATCCGGGGCCTCGCGTATTCCGTGTACTCGGGCATCGACACGTTCTCCGACACGGGTGCGTTCTCGATCTACGCCGGGTGCCAGCCCGAGAACCTCGGCGAGGTCACCACGGTGATCCGGGAGGTGCTGTCGAACGTGGCCGCCGAAGGCATCACCGACGCCGAGTGCGCCCGCGCCAAGGGATCGCTGCGGGGCGGACTGGTTCTGGGACTGGAGGATTCGGGTTCCCGGATGCACCGCATCGGTCGCAGCGAGCTCAACTACGGCAATCACCGCAGCATCACCGAAACCTTGAGCAAGATCGACGCGGTCACCACCGACGAGGTGCGCGAAGTCGCCAGAGTCCTGCTGCAGCGCCCGTTCGGCGCCGCCGTCGTCGGACCGTATCGTCGCAAGCGTGACCTGCCGGCCTCGGTGCGCGGCATCGTCCGGTAACGAGGATTCGCCGAAACAAGAGGAGAAGCCCGAGATGAAGATCCGTGGAGCGGTACTCGAGGAGATCGGGAGAACACGCCCGTTCGCCGAGTCGGCACCGATCACGATCTCCGAACTCGACCTCGACGAGCCCGGCGAGGGCGAGATCCTCGTCCGGATCGAGGCGGCGGGCCTGTGCCATTCCGACCTGTCCGTCGTCGACGGCAACCGGGTGCGCCCGGTCCCGATGCTGCTCGGGCACGAGGCTGCGGGGCGGATCACCCAGCTCGGCGCCGGCGTCGACGACGTCGCGGTCGGACAGCGTGTGGTCATGACGTTCCTCCCTCGCTGCGGTGAATGTGAAGGCTGCGCCACCGACGGCCGCATGCCGTGCGTCCCGGGGACCAGTGCGAACAACGACGGAACCCTGCTCGACGGGGGAGCGCGACTGCACCGCGGCGACGACGCCGTGCACCACCACCTCGGGGTGTCTGGATTCGCGACGCACGCGGTCGTCAACCGCCGCTCGGTCGTTCCCGTCGGCGACGACGTTCCCGCGGATGTGGCGGCGGTGCTCGGATGCGCGGTCCTCACCGGTGGCGGTGCCGTCCTCAACGCCGGCGACCCGCAACCCGGCCAGGCCGTGATGGTCGTCGGGCTCGGCGGGGTGGGGATGGCCGCGATCCTGACGGCGGTCTCCCGGGGTGCCGGCGAGGTCATCGGCGTCGACGCCGTTCCCGAGAAGCTGCAGACCGCACGTGAACTCGGCGCGACGGCCGTCTACACCCCGGCGGAGCTCGAGGAAGCCGGTGTCCGGGCACCCATCGTCATCGAGGCGGCCGGGAATGCGCGTGCATTCGAATCGGCTGTTCGCGCAACCGCTCCCGGTGGCAAGACGATCACCGTCGGATTGCCGTCCCCCGACGCGCGGTCGTCGATCTCCCCGCTCACCCTGGTGGCCGAGGCCCGCACGATCATCGGCAGCTACCTCGGGTCGGCGGTGCCGTCCCGGGACATCCCGATCTACGAGGACCTCTGGCGCGACGGGAAGCTTCCCGTGGAGAAACTCATCTCCTCCCGCATCACGCTCGACGACATCAACCGCGGCATGGACGAACTCGCCGACGGCAAGGCGATCCGGCAGATCATCGTGTTCGACTGATCGCGCGAATTCCGTCAGGTGGTGTCGCCCGGGCGCCCGGTGACGTCGTCGACCGGCAGTGCCGACAGCGCGATCAGGGCGGACAGGAAACCCTCGCGGTCGCGCGCGGGCAATCTGGCCAAGAGTCGCTCCTCGCCCCGCCGGATCGCCGCCTGCGCGGAGTCGCGCACGTCGTGCCCGTCCGGGGTCAGCGACAGCAGCCGGGCCCGGCGGTCCGCGGGATCGCGCTGACGGTCGATCAGGCCGCGGTCCTGCAGGTCGTCGAGCACGCCGATGATCCGGGTCTTGTCTGCGCCGATCACTTCCGCGAGCGCGGCCTGGGTGCGCAGCGGGTGCTCGTCGAGTGCCAGGAGCACGACGTATCCCCACATGGTCAGCCCGTGTTCCGCGAGCACGGGCAGTTCCGCCGCCACCAGCGACCGGTTCAGGGCTGTCGTCATCGCCGCGAGGTCGGGGCGGGTGCGTTCGTGCTGTCCGTTCGTCGGGTCGAGGCTGGGCATATCGCAGAAAATACACCTTGACCGATCATCTACTGAGGTAGATGATAAGCGGACGCATATCAATTCGATTCGAGTGACGAGGTGTCGACGATGGATGTGGACGAGGTCCGGCGCTGGGATACCCGCGCCGTGCAATCGAGTGTGGAGTTCGTGTCGCAGGTGACGCGCGACGATCTGCAGCGCGCGACACCGTGTTCGCAGTGGACTCTCGGCGAACTGCTGGCCCACATGACCGTGCAGCACCTCGGATTCGCCGCAGCGGCCGGGGGCGGCGGTCCCGACCTGTCGAACTGGCAACCGCACGCGTCGGCGGATCCCGTTGCCGCGTATCGCTCGGCGGCCGACACCGTCATCGAGGCCTTCGCCCAGGATGGCGTCGGCGAGCGGCAGTTCTGGCTGCCGGAGATCAGCATCGAGTTCCCGTTCCCCGCAGCCACGGCCGTCGGGTTCCACTTCCTCGACTACGTCGTCCATTCGTGGGACGTCGCCCGGTCGCTCGGCCTCGACTTCGCGCCCGAATCCGGCATGGTGGCCGCGGTTCTCCCCATCGCACGTCTCGTGCCGGACGGGGCGGACCGGCTGCGCGAGGGGACCGCGTTCGCGCCCGGACTGCCGACCGCCGCCGACTCCGCCGATTTCGGCGCGGTGCTGTCGCTGCTCGGCCGATCACCGCAGTGGCACCCCGAGTACGAGGCCGGCCGCGTCTGACGACGAGACGCAGGTCTCCCGCCCCGCCCCTGCGCACCGGTCGGCACGCGGCGATTGCGTAGGCTTTCGGGCGAATCGTTGTGACTGGACGGAGCGTGGAGAAGTGAGCGCAGCAGCACCCATCAGGGTCGGGGTTCTCGGGGCCAAGGGCAAGGTCGGCCGAGCGATCTGCGAGGCGGTGGAGCAGGCACCGGACCTCGAACTCGTCGCGGAGGTCGATCACGGCGACAGGCTGGAGACGTTCGTCGAGGCCGGAACGCAGGTCGTCGTCGACTTCACCCACCCCGACGTGGTGATGGACAACCTGAAGTTCCTCGTGTCCAACGGTATTCATGCGGTCGTGGGCACGACGGGGTTCGACGAGGCCCGGCTCGACACCGTGCGGTCGTGGGTGTCGGAGCGGCCCGAGGTCGGCGTCCTGATCGCCCCGAACTTCGCGATCGGTGCCGTGCTCTCCATGCGCTTCGCCGAGGCGGCGGCACGATTCTTCGATTCCGTCGAGGTCATCGAGTTGCATCACCCCAACAAGGCGGACGCGCCGTCCGGCACCGCCTACCGAACCGCCGCGCTCATCGCGGAGGCCCGCCGCAAGGCGGGTGTGGGACCGAGCCCCGACGCCACGACCACCGAACTGGACGGTGCGCGCGGCGCCGACGTGGACGGCGTGCGGGTGCACTCCGTGCGGCTGGCGGGTCTCGTCGCCCATCAGGAGGTCATCCTCGGCACGCAGGGCGAGACGCTGACCATCCGGCACGATTCGATCGACCGCAACTCCTTCGCCCCCGGCGTCCTGCTCGGGGTGCGGGAGATCGGCTCCCGACCCGGCCTGACCGTCGGTATCGACCCCCTCCTCGACCTGTGAAGGACGGCTCGACCAGGACCGCCGTCACGATCGGACTGTTGGTCGCGGCGCTGGCGTTCTACTTCGTCCTTCTCGGCCGACGGGGGATCGAGCTGATCCAGGACGGCGGAGCAGCCCCGATCGGCCTGGGTGTCGGCGTCCTGATCCTGCCGTTCCTGGGCGCCTGGATCGTCTACGCCACGCTCCGTGCCGGATTCCAGCATCAGCATCTGTCCCGCCGCATCGCCGACGAGGGACTCGAACTGGAAGTCGGCGATCTGCCGAAGCGCCCCTCGGGCCGCATCGACCGGGACGCGGCCGACGCACTGTTCCAGCAGGTCAAATCCGAGTGGGAAGCAGACCCGGACAACTGGCGGAACTCGTACCGGCTCGCCCGCGCCTACGACTACGCCGGCGACCGCGGCAGGGCCCGGGAGACGATGAAGCGGGCCGTGGAACTCGAACGCGTCGAACGGGAAGGCGAACCCGGCCGGTAGTAAACGGACCCGGTCGTACGCTGACGACTGTGAAGTCACTACTCGTCGTCCACCACACGCCGTCGCCGGTGACCCGTGAGTGCCTCGAAGCCGTGCTGAAAGGCGCGCGGGACCCCGACATCGACGGCGTCGAGGTGAAGTCGATCCCCGCTCTCGGCGCGACCGTGCCCGATGTCCTGGCAGCCGACGGGTTCCTGTTCGGGACGTCGGCCAACTTCGGCTACATGTCCGGTGCGCTGAAGCATTTCTTCGACACCGTCTACTACCCGTGCCTCGACGCGGTCGCCGGACGTCCCTACGGGCTCTGGGTGCACGGCAACAACGACACCGCCGGCGCCGTGAAGTCGGTGCAGAAGATCGTGACCGGGTTGGCGCTCACCCAGGTGGCCGAGATCCTGGAACTGACCGGATCGCTCGACGCGAGCGCGCGGGAGCGGTGCTACGAACTCGGTGCGACGGTCGCGGTGACGCTGGCCGAGGGCGCCTGACGTCGCTGCCGTGACTGTGTCGGTGGTTGATGGCAGGCTGCGGGCATGCGTGAGATGACCGCCGCCGCGGCCCGGAGATCGGCGCTCTGGGCGCAGGGCTTCGCCGACCGGAAACCGGCCGGGGCGCCGACGCGCAGGCACGTCCGTTCGGTCCTCGACCGGGTGCGGCTGTTCCAGATCGACTCGGTGTCAGTGGCCGTGCGCGCCCACTACGTCCCGCTGTTCAGCCGTCTCGGTGTGTACGACCGCGGGCTGGTCGATTCGGCAGCGTGGTCGCACTCCGCCCGTGCACCCCGGATGCTGGCGGAGTACTGGGCGCACGAGGCGGCGTTCATCCCCGTCGAGGACTGGCCCCTGCTGCGCTGGCGGATGCACCGGTACCGGCACGGTCGCTGGTCCGGCGAATCCCGCGTACTCGACCGCAATCCCACGCTCGCCGCCGACGTGCTCGACGTGATCGGTGCCGTCGGTGCGTGCAGCGCGAGAGATGTGGAGAAACACCTCGAGGTCGACCGACCGGACCACAAGGGGCCGTGGTGGGATCGCAGCGACACCAAAGTGGTGTGCGAGCAACTGTTCGCGTCCGGCGCGCTCGCAGTGGACAAACGGGTCGCCTTCACCCGTCACTACGACCTGAGCGAACGTGTGCTGCCGAAAGCGATTCTCGCCGAGGAAGTCTCGGAGGAGGACGCCGTCCGTGGCCTCGTGCAGCGGTCCGCGCGGGCCCTCGGTGTGGCCACCGAACCCGATCTACGTGACTATTACCGATTGTCGCCGGCGCAGACCGCCTCGGCCATCGAGGAACTCGTCGAGGACGGGGTGCTCGAACGGGTCGGGGTCCGCGGCTGGGATGTGCCCGCATTCGTCCACCGCGACGTCCGGGTTCCCCGGAAGGTGGAGGGAGCCGCGCTGTTGTGCCCGTTCGATCCGCTGATCTTCTGCCGTCCCCGGACCGAGCGGATATTCGACTTCCGGTACCGCCTCGAGATCTATACCCCCGCACACAAACGGGTCCACGGGTACTACGTCTTTCCGTTCCTGCTGAACGGTGAACTGGTCGCGAGGGTCGATCTCAAGGCCGACCGCGCGTCGGGAACGCTCGACGTGCGATCCGCATTCGTAGAACCCGACCGGAGTCCGGGGCGCGTGGTGGAGGCGCTGCTCCCGGAACTGCGAAGAATGGCAACGTGGTTGGGTCTGGACGACATCCGGGTGGACGATCGCGGCAACCTCGGTGCCCTCCTCGCGGCCGCGGCGGCGAGGCCGCGAGGAGAGTGAGGAACTACAGACTCTCGACGAACTTCGTCAGGCCCTTGCTCGCGGTCTCGAGTGCCGTCTTCTGCGCCTTCTTCACGAGGAACCCGGGCAGCGGGATCTTCGGGTCGACGGTCAACTCGAACGTCACCTTGGTGCCGGCGCCCGACTCGGTGAGAACGTACGAGCCGTCCTGCGCGTTCTGCTGGCCGCTCTCGACGAGGTGCCACGACACGGTGTCGTCGCCCTCGAAGGTGTAATCGACCACCTGCTCGTCGCTGATGCCGAGGATCGAGACGTTCATGCGAACGCGGTGGGGGCGGCCGTCGTCGTGTGTGCTCTCGATGGTGACCGACTTGTGGGCCGAGGACCACTCGGGCAGGCGATCCACCGCAGCAATCGCGGCCATCACCGTGGCCGGATCGGCCTTGATCTCGAATTCCTTGACGCCGGAAACGGCCATGTTCTTCGCTCCTTCGAGCCTCTGGCGACTCTCACCGTGTGGCTGATGCGACGTAATTACATCACCGCCGCCGAGAGGAGCGTGGAGTGAGTGCTGTGGTGCTCAGAAATTGTCTCGCCCGGTGTGGCGCATCTGGTCCTTGAGCGCACCCTGGACCGCCTGCGACACCCAGGAATTGAGCGACACACCGTTCTCGGAGGCGGCCTCCTCGGCCTTGGACTTGATCTGATCCATGAGACGCAGGGTGACGCGACTGATGTCACCGGTGACGTCATCGAAGGCGGCACCGAGGTCTTCGGCGCTCGCGGTCCGTTCGCCCTGCGGCCCGGGAGCGGCAGGTGTGCGGTGCACGTCGACGCCCACCTCGCTGCCGTTCAGACGCACACCGACGGTGCGATTGCCCAGTTCGGACGACACCTCACCGGCAAAATCGGTGAGCGCCGAAAGGAGCAGCAGGCGCGCGGCGGGTTCGACCGCGGCGGCGAGCGCCGCGGCGGTCGCCCGAGTCTGCTCG
The DNA here is from genome assembly GCF_042738615.1 of Rhodococcus sp. NPDC059968. Taxonomy (NCBI): domain Bacteria; kingdom Bacillati; phylum Actinomycetota; class Actinomycetes; order Mycobacteriales; family Nocardiaceae; genus Rhodococcus; species Rhodococcus sp. NPDC059968. The sequence continues at coordinate 59,490 of NZ_JBHWUE010000012.1, read as the reverse complement.
TCGCCGAGTGCAGCTGCTGCGTTCAGGTCGTCTCGCAGCCGGGAGACGTAGATGCCGAGGTCCATGACGCCAGCATGGCGTCATTGGTGACGTCAGTCAAGCAGTCGTGACTTCAGCTGAGAGATGTCGCCGTCGGACAACTTCAGTCCCTCCGACACATAGGCGTCGAAGCTGCCGTAGGTGGCGACGGCCGTGTCGAACGCGGTGTCGAGCCACGCTCGGTCGACGCCGTCCAGTCCGGGATGCCCCGGATCGGCGCCGCGGTAGGTGTTGCTGAGCAGAAAGTCCGCAGTCACCGCGTCGCGAGGCACGCCCAGGATGGTGAGCAGCACAGCCGTCGCCCATCCGGTGCGGTCCTTGCCTGCGCTGCAGTGGTAGATCACGGCGCCGTCGGACGCCGCGATGTCGTGCAGAACCGCCGAGAACGCCTCGTTCGCCCCCGGGCCCGACACGAAGGCGCGGTAGGCGGCGGGCATGTCGACAAGAGTGGTGATCGGTGACTGCCCGAGCACGTCGTGCCAGTTCCCGGCTGCTCCGGCCGGAAGCCGGTCCGGCGCGAGTGCCCGCTCGTATGTCGTGCGGAGGTCGTCGACGACCGTCACGTTCGAGGATTCGAGTTGCGCGAGGTCGCGCGGGGTCAGCCTGTCCAGCGCGTCCGTGCGGAACACCAGACCGGAACGGACGACCGCACCGTCGGCCGTCGGGTATCCGCCGACGTCACGGGCGTTTCGGGCACCCTCGAGCCCGAGCGAACGCGGCGCGGTCGCCGCCTGTGCCGGCCTCTCGGCAACCGACGGTCCCGCCGCGGGCGGTCCGGCGAACGCCGGGGGAGCGGCCCCGAGAACTGCTGTCCCGAGAACTGCGATCACGACGGCGCGGCGTGCGCGGCCGGTCCGGTACTGCACAGGAAGTCTCCCTCGCGGATCTGCGACACCACGGAAAGAGTGGGTGAGACGAAGACTGACACGCGCGGGTGAACTCACGGGAACCGGGCTGTTCCGGGACGGGGCACGCCGAGCCCCCGATCAACGCTGCGACTAGGGTCGATGCATTGAGGAGGGACTCCCGACCAGGGAGTTCGGTAGGAGGAACAGCGCAGTGCCGCAGACCGTGCCGCTCAGGGTGCAACTCGTCGCGAAGACGGAGTTCTTTCCGCCGGCGGACATTCCGTGGGAGACCGACGCCGACGGCGGCGAAGCGCTGGCGGAGTTCGCGGGCCGGGCGTGCTACCAGAGCTGGTCCAAACCCAACCCCCGCACCGCAACCAACGCCGGATATCTGCGCCATCTGCTCGAGGTCGGGCACGAGTCGGTCCTCGAACACGGCACCGTCAGCTTCTACATCACCGGCATCTCCCGGTCCTGCACCCACGAGTTGATCCGGCACCGCCACTTCTCCTACTCGCAGCTGTCGCAGCGCTTCGTGCGCGAGAACGACGGCAACGTCGTCGTCCCGCCCGCGATCGCGGGCGACCCGGTACTCGAGGAGCTGTTCGCGAAGGCCACCGACGCGAGCCGGGCGGCGTACGACGAACTCCTCGAGGCCCTCGAAACGAAACTGGCGGACACCTCCAGCGTGCCGCTGCGCAACAAGCAGGCGAGGCAGGCCGCGAGGGCTGTCCTGCCCAACGCGACGGAGACCCGCGTGGTGGTCACCGGCAATTACCGCGCGTGGCGGCACTTCGTCTCGATGCGGGCCACCGAGCACGCCGACGTGGAGATTCGCCGCGTCGCGGTCGAGTGCCTGAGGCAGCTGCAGGCCGCCGCGCCGAATGTCTTCGGCGACTTCGAGGTACTGGACTGGGGCGACGGCACGGAGGTGGCGCGGAGCACGTTTTCCGCCGACGCGTGACTGGTGTGCAAAAGTACCTGGGTCACCGGGTAGCCTTCTGACCATGACCTACGGTGATTCCGCTTCTCCAGTCGAGCGTCCGTTCGGCACCGTGTCCACAGCGATGGTGACGCCGTTCACCTCGGACGGAAAGCTGGACGTCGACGCCGGTGTCCGCCTCGCGGCGTACCTCGTCGACAACGGGTGCGACTCCCTTGTCCTCGCCGGTACGACCGGTGAGTCGCCGACGACCACCGAGAACGAGAAGCTCGAGCTGCTCCGGGCAGTGATCGACGCGGTGGGCGACCGCGCGAAGATCATCGCCGGCGCGGGCAGCAACGACACCGCGCACAGCGTCGAACTCGCCCGTGACGCCGCCCGCGCGGGCGCGCAGGGCCTCCTCGTCGTCACCCCCTACTACTCGCGTCCGCCGCAGGCCGGACTGTTCGCGCATTTCACCGCCGTCGCCAACGCCACCGACCTTCCGGTCATGCTCTACGACATTCCACCCCGCTCCGTGGTCCCCATCGAGACGGAAACCATCCGGCGCCTCGCCGAGAACCCGCGCATCGTCGCGGTCAAGGACGCCAAGGGCGACCTCAACGCGGGCGCCGAGCTGATCGGCACCACGGACCTCCAGTTCTACTCGGGTGACGATCCACTCAACCTGCCGTGGCTGTCGGTGGGCGCGACGGGATTCGTCAGCGTCATCGGGCACCTCGTGCCCGGCCGGTTGCGCGAACTGCACACGGCGTTCGCGGCCGGTGACATCGCCCGCGCCCGCGCGATCAACCTCAGCCTGATCCCGGTCATCCGCTCGGTGGCGCGTCTCGGCGGCGTCAGCGCGTCGAAGGCGGGTCTGCGCCTGATCGGCCTGGACGTCGGCGAACCCCGGTTGCCGCAGGTGGCACCCACCCACGATCAGCTCGACCTCCTGGCCGCCGATCTGCACGCTGCGGGGGTGCTCGCGTGACTCGACCGCCTCGTCGTCGCAGCGCCAGCCGCCAGGCCGGTCCCCCTTCCCCCACAGCGAACGAGCCGACGAAGTCGGTGCCCCCGGCCACCGAGCCGCCGAAGTCGGCGCCGGTCGTCGCCGAGCCGCCGAAGTCGGCGCCCGTTGTCGCGGACCAGCCGACGGCGCCGAAATCGGAGCAGGCCAAGTCCGCGCCCGTGAAGACCTCCTCCACGAAGGGCGGCGCCGCGAACAAGTCGTCGTCGCGCTCCGGCAGGCGTGGCGGCGGTAACAAGCGTCAGGACACGCGGCCGGCTTCGGTCGACCCGACGGCCCGTCTCGGCGCCCCGCCGAAGGCTCCGTTCAAGGGTCTGCGGGTGGTGGCGCTCGGCGGTATCGGCGAGATCGGTCGCAACATGACCGTCTTCGAGCACCAGGGCAAGCTGCTCATCGTCGACTGCGGTGTGCTGTTCCCGGAAGACCAGCAGCCGGGTGTCGACCTGATCCTGCCGGACTTCCGGCACATCGAGGACCGGATGGCCGACGTCGAGGCCGTCGTCCTGACCCACGGCCACGAGGACCATATCGGCGCCATCCCGTTCCTGCTGCGCCTGCGGCCGGACCTGCCCGTGGTGGGTTCCCGGTTCACGCTCGCGCTCGTCGCCGCCAAGTGCCGGGAGCACCGCCAGCGCCCCAACCTCGTCGAGGTCGTCGAGGGGCAGCGCACGGAGCACGGTCCGTTCGAGTGCGAGTACTTCGCCGTCAACCACTCGATCCCCGACGCCATCGCCGTCGCGATCCGGACCGACGCCGGAGTCGTGCTGCACACCGGTGACATCAAGCTCGACCAACTCCCGCTCGACGGCAGACTCACCGACCTCGCCGGCTTCTCCCGTCTCGGCGACGAGGGCGTCGACCTGTTCCTCGTCGACTCCACCAACGCCGAGGTGCCGGGATTCGTCACCCCCGAACGTGAGATCGGGGGAGTGCTGGACAACGTGATCGGCAAGGCCAAACAGCGCGTGATCGTCGCCTCCTTCGCCAGCCATGTGCACCGCATCCAGCAGGTGGTCGACGTCGCCCACCGGTACAACCGGCGGGTCGCGTTCGTGGGCCGGTCGATGGTCCGCAACATGCAGATCGCGCAGGATCTCGGATACCTGAGCGTGCCGGACGGCCTGGTGGTCGACATCGACACCGCGGCCAACCTGCCCGACGACCGGCTCGTCCTCATCTCCACCGGCTCGCAGGGTGAACCGCTGTCGGCGTTGTCGAGGATGGCCCGCGGTGAGCACCGGCAGATCAACATCCGGGCCAACGACCTCGTCGTGCTGGCGTCCTCGCTGATCCCCGGCAACGAGAACTCCGTGTTCGCCGTCGTCAACGGCCTCGCCAAGCGCGGCGCCACCGTCGTCACCCAGCAGAGCGCGAAGGTGCACGTCTCCGGTCACGCGTCGGCGGGAGAGCTCCTGTACCTGTACAACGCGGTCCGGCCCACCAACGCCATGCCGGTCCACGGCGAGTGGCGTCACCTGCGAGCCAACGCCGCCCTCGCGAAGGCCACCGGCGTGCCGGAGGAGCGGATCGTGCTCGCCGAGGACGGGGTGGTGGTCGACATGGTCGACGGTCTCGCCGAGATCGTCGGACAGGTTCCCGTCGGACACGTGTACGTCGACGGATTGTCCGTCGGCGACGTCGGCGACTCCACGCTGTCGGACCGGCTGGTCCTCGGTGAGGGCGGGTTCATCGCCATCAACGTCGTCATCGACGACCACACGGGTCGTGCGGTCAGCACCCCCGAGGTGTCCGGACGCGGATTCTCCGACGACCCCACGGCCCTCAAGGATGCGGCTCAGCTGGTCGAGGCGGAACTCCTGCGCTTGGCTACCGAGGGCATCAACGATGCTCACCGCATCGCCCAGGCGATCCGGCGCGTCGTCGGCAAATGGGTGGCGGACAAGTACCGTCGCCGGCCGATGATCGTCCCGACCGTCATCGCGGTTCCGTCGGCCGAGGGCAAGTAGTTCTCCGGCAGGTAGATTCGGTCGGGTGACCTTCGCCCGAGATGAACGCCTCGCCCTCGTCGACTCGATGGCCGAATTCGGTCCCGACGCCCCGACCCTCTGCGGGACGTGGACCAACCGGGACCTGGCCGCCCACCTGATCGTGCGCGAACGACGCCTCGACGCTGCCCCCGGCATCGTCGTGGGTCGGCTCGCGGGCTACACCGAACACGTCCAGAACGACACGGCGAAACGTCCGTGGAGCCGCCTGCTGGACGAGGTCCGGTCGGGTCCGCCGATGTGGTCACCGATGTACTGGGTGGACGCACAGGTGAACCTGGGGGAGATGTTCGTCCACCACGAGGACGTGCGCCGCGCCCACGACGGGTGGGAACCGCGGGTCCTCCCCGACAAGAGCCAGGACGCGCTGTGGGGTCTCGCGCGCAAGGTCGGAAAGCTCGGCTACCGCCACTCCCCGGTGACGGTGGTGCTCGAGCGGCCGTCCGGGGAGCAGGCCACCGTCCGCAAGGCCGGTGCAGGCCGGGTGATCCTGCGCGGTGAACCGTCGGAACTCGCCCTGCACGCGTTCGGCCGGGATCAGGTACGGATCGAGACCGAAGGTGAGGCCGCCGACATCGAGGCCGTGACCTCCCTCGACCGAGGGTTCTGAGGGCATTTCGCCGCAGGTCTCCCCGTGTTACGGGTGTTGCGGATGGTCCGGAAGGTGCCGTAGCGACTAATCTGAGAGCCATGGCAGGTAAGGCGAGCGCCCGCGGTTCGAGCACGACGTCCACGGCGAGGACGGGCGTGCGAGGCGGCTCGACGACGTCCAAGCCCAAGTCCCGCACGACCCGGACGGTCAGCGCCCCGCGTAAGTCCACCTCGAAGAAATCGTCTACATCTGGCCCCCTCAAGTCGGTGGGCCGGGGGATCGGTGCCGGCTGGTCGCTGATGGCGAAGGGCGTCGGGGCCACGACCCGCACCGTCGGCAAGGCCGCCGAGATCGAACAGGGTCACCGGCGCGACGGCATCGCGCTCGGGTTGATCGCGATCAGCGTCGTGGTCGCCGGCGGAATCTGGTTCTCCGCGGGCGGTCCGGTAGGCGAGTGGATCGAGACCGGAGTCCGTGCCGTGTTCGGTGGCGCGTCCGGCGTCCTGCCCCTGATCGGCGTCGCCGTCGCGGTGATCCTGATAAGGACCGAGCCGAAACCCGAGATCCAGCCGAGGCTGGTCCTGGGATCGCTGCTGGTCGGTCTGCCCGCCCTCGGTCTCTGGCACATCGCAACCGGTTCAGCCACCGACACCGCGGGCAGGACCCGCGGCGCCGGATTCGTCGGGTACGCGGCGGGAGGTCCACTGACGGACGGCCTGACCGTCTGGCTCGCCGCACCGCTGCTGCTGATGGCGGCACTGTTCGGTGTCCTGCTGCTGACCGGAACCACGGTCCGCGAAGTGCCCGGCAAGCTGCAGTCGTACTTCGGAACGTCGTTCGGCCGCGACCACTACGCCGACTACGACAGCGAGTACTACGAGGACGGCGAATACGACCCCACGCTGTTCGACGCCGACGGCTACCCGGTCGACGACTACAAGACTGGGGCCCGGGGTGCCCCCGCCGACAACTATCCGACCAACGAGTACGACGTCAGCGATACCGCGAAGACGGAGGCGCTCGGACTGTGGGACACCGAGCCCGCCACGGAACCGGCGCCTGCGCCGGCGCCGAAACCGGCGCGCGCCAAGGCCAAGCCGGTCGTCGCCCCGAAGCCGGAACCCGAACCGCTGCCCGACGTCGACAAGTTCGTGACCGACCGGGTGGTCGAGGGCGACTACACGCTGCCCCCGACATCGCTGCTCATCGAGGGCGATCCGCCGAAGAAGCGCAGTTCCGCCAACGACGCGATGATCGAGGCCATCACCGAGGTCCTCGAGCAGTTCAAGATCGACGCAGCCGTCACCGGATTCACCCGCGGCCCGACCGTCACCCGCTACGAGGTGGAACTCGGACCGGGCGTGAAGGTCGAGAAGATCACTGCGCTCGCCCGCAACATCGCATACGCCGTCGCCACCGACAACGTGCGCCTCCTCGCGCCGATCCCAGGCAAGTCCGCGGTCGGCATCGAGGTCCCCAACTCCGACCGCGAGATGGTGCGCCTCGCCGACGTGCTCACCGCCCCGAGCACCCGCAAGGTCCACCACCCGCTGGTGATCGGTCTCGGCAAGGACATCGAGGGCAACTTCGTCAGCGCCAACCTCGCGAAGATGCCGCACCTGCTGGTGGCGGGTTCCACCGGTTCCGGTAAGTCGAGCTTCGTGAACTCGATGCTGGTGTCGCTGCTGTCCCGCGCGACACCCGACGAAGTGCGGATGATCCTCATCGACCCCAAGATGGTGGAGTTGACGCCCTACGAGGGCATTCCGCACCTCATCACGCCCATCATCACCCAGCCGAAGAAGGCCGCGGCCGCCCTGGCCTGGCTGGTGGAGGAGATGGAACAGCGCTACCAGGACATGCAGGCCAACCGCGTGCGTCACATCGACGACTTCAACGCCAAGGTGAAGTCGGGTGAGATCACCGCGCCACTCGGTAGCGAACGGGTCTACCGGCCGTATCCGTACATTCTCGCCATCGTCGACGAACTCGCGGACCTCATGATGACCGCGCCGCGCGACGTCGAGGACGCGATCGTCCGGATCACCCAGAAGGCGCGCGCCGCCGGTATCCACCTCGTGCTGGCAACACAGAGGCCGTCGGTGGACGTCGTGACGGGTCTGATCAAGACCAACGTGCCGTCACGGCTCGCTTTCGCGACGTCGTCCCTGACCGACTCGCGGGTCATCCTGGACCAGCCCGGCGCCGAGAAACTGATCGGTATGGGTGACGGGCTGTTCCTGCCGATGGGCGCAGGCAAGCCGACACGCCTGCAGGGCGCGTTCATCACCGACGAAGAGATCTCCGCGGTCGTCGATTTCAGCAAGAACCAGGCGGAGCCGGAATACACCGACGGCGTCACCGCCGCCAAGGTCGGGGAGAAGAAGGACGTCGATCCCGACATCGGCGACGACATGGACGTGCTGCTGCAGGCGGTGGAACTCGTCGTCTCAAGTCAGTTCGGGTCCACGTCGATGCTGCAGCGCAAACTGCGTGTCGGATTCGCGAAGGCCGGCCGCCTGATGGACCTGATGGAGACCAGGGGAGTGGTGGGCCCCAGCGAGGGTTCGAAAGCTCGTGAGGTGCTCATCAAGCCCGAGGAACTCGACGGTCTGCTGTGGTCGATCCGTGGCGGCGACCCGAACGAGGCGCCGTCCGACCAGGAGTAGCCCGCGTGCGCGTGTCCGAAATGGGCGATTCTCGCGCAGTGTGGTTGAATGGTCACCGAATTGGAGGGGAGTATCCCCACCTCTGTGACAGCATCGTCAACACGATCGGCACCATTGCCGATCCGGGGCTGTCAGTCGCTCGGACAGAAGGTTCCGGCGCGGCGGGAGAGACCTCCGGTACCCGCTAGGTCTACCGGAGGTCTGTGTTCATGCATGTGTCACTGCTGGTCTGGGTCATCACCTGTGTGGTGATTCTCGGACTGTTCGTCTTCGACTTCTTCGCGCACGTGCGCACACCGCACGCCCCCACGTTCCGTGAGTCGGCGTTCTGGTCGTCGGTCTACATCGGTATCGCGATCCTGTTCGGCCTGGTCGTGATGTGGTTGTGGGGAAGTCAGTACGGCGGCGAGTATTTCGCCGGTTACGTCACCGAGAAGGCGTTGTCGGTCGACAACCTCTTCGTATTCGTCATCATCATGGGAACATTCGCTGTGCCGCGGGAATACCAGCAGAAAGTGCTGCTGATCGGCATCGTGATGGCGCTGGTGATGCGCGGAATCTTCATCGGGGTCGGTGCCGCGGCGATCAACACCTACAGCTGGGTGTTCTACCTGTTCGGTGCGTTCCTCATCTACACCGCGTACACGCTGGTACGTGATCACGGGCACGAGAAGGAGGTGGAGGAGGAACGCGACAGCAAGATCGTCGCCGTCGCGAAGAAGATCCTCCCCACCACGGAGACCTACGACGGCGACAAGCTCGTCACGCGGATCAACGGCAAGCGCGTCGTGACGCCGCTGCTGCTCGCGCTGGTCGCCATCGGTTTCACCGACGTGCTGTTCGCACTCGACTCGATTCCCGCGATCTACGGACTCACCCAGGAGCCGTACCTGGTCTTCACGGCCAACGCGTTCGCGCTGATGGGTCTGCGTCAGCTGTACTTCCTGATCGGTGGTCTGCTGGACCGCCTGGTGTACCTGTCGTACGGCCTGTCGATCATCCTCGCGTTCATCGGCGTCAAGCTCGTGCTGCACGCCCTGCACGAGAACACGCTGGGCTTCCTCAACGGCGGCGAGCACGTGGCCGTGCCGGAGGTGTCGACGGTGTTCTCGCTCGCCGTCATCCTCGGCGTGCTGGCAGTGACCACCGTCGCCAGCCTTCTCAAGACGCGGAACACGACGCCGGCGCAGTAGGTCCGCCGGGCGTCGTGCTCGAGGGTGTCCGGTGCTCGTCGAGTCAGGAACTGAATTCGCCGAGCACCGGAACCCATTCGACGATCCGCGAGGCCGCCACGAGTCCGTTCCGGGCGAACGGGTCGTGGGTGAAGAGCAGTTCCACGGTCTCCGCGTCGGCGGCGTCGACGATGATGAATGCGCCGCTGCCGTCGGCGAACGGGCCGGACGACACGACGGTCTTGCGCTCGGCGAGCTCACCGAGCCACTCGCGGTGAGCGGGGCGATGCTCGTCGCGTCCGGCGACGGTATCGGCCGAATACGTGTACTCCACTACGAACAGGGACATGTTCTCGCTCTCTCGGGACGGGTTCGTCGAACAAAAAATGGGATCAGGGCACTTCTGTCTCACACGCTGGGATTTCAGAGGGTGAGAAGCATTCGGGTATTGCCGAGGGTGTTCGGCTTGACGTAGCTCAGATCGAGGAATTCGGCGACACCGGTGTCGTACGAGCGGCACATCTCGGCGTAGACCTCGGCGGTCACGGGTGTGCCGTCGATCTCGACGAATCCATGCTTGCCGAAGAAGTCGACCTCGAACGTGAGAACGAAGAGACGCTCGAGTTCGAGTTCCCGCGCGACCTCGATCAACTTGGCCACCACGTGGTGGCCCGCGCCCTGGCCCTTGGCCGACGGATCGACCGCGATGGTGCGCACCTCGCCGAGGTCTGCCCACAGCACGTGCATTGCGCCACAACCGATCACGTTGCCGTCGCGTTCGGCCACCCAGAACTCCTGGACGGATTCGTACAGGGTCACGAGGTTCTTCTCGAGCAGGATCTTGCCGGAGTAGATATCGATCAGGCGCTTGATCTCGGGAACGTCGGAGGTTCGTGCTCGCCGCACGATCAGCTGATTGTCGGCGGTGTCCGGCGTCCGAGAAGTCATGTCGTGAACATTAGCCAACGGCCGTACCGATATTCTTAGGCACGTGCCGGTACGACCTGTGAATCCTCCCCACTCCCCGCTGCGTTCCGGGGTGCAGTTCGACGCTGCGGTGCTCCGATGAGCACGCAGCGCGAGGATTGGACGGCCGCCGACCAACCGGCGGTCCCGGATCCGTCGGTGGAACCCGCGAGTGAGACGGCCGTACCACTTCTGAACATCGCGAACATCCTGACGATTCTCCGGATCCTGCTGGTCCCGGTCTTCCTGGTCGTGTTGTTCGTCGGCGACGGACACTCGACGACGTGGCGCCTGATCGCCACCGGTGTGTTCGCAGTCGCGGCCATCACCGACCGGATCGACGGGCAACTCGCCCGCAAGTACGGTCTCGTCACCGATTTCGGCAAGCTCGCCGATCCCATCGCCGACAAGGCGCTGATCGGAGCGGCCCTCGTGGGGCTGTCGATTCTCGGCGACCTGCCCTGGTGGGTGACAGCGGTGATCGCGGTCCGGGAACTGGGCATCACCCTGCTCCGGTTCGCGGTCCTGCGACACGCCGTCATCCCTGCAGGCAGGGGAGGCAAGCTCAAGACTCTCGTCCAGACGATCGCAATCGGCTACTACCTGCTGCCGCTGCCCGACGGGTTCGAGGTCGCCGGCTGGGTTCTCATGGGTGCCGCCGTGCTGCTGACGGTGGTAACGGGGCTGGACTACGTCGTGCAGGCGGCCCGCCTGCGAGCCGGCGTGCACAAGGTCGAGGCGAACGCGAGCACCGGGGCGTGACCGATCCGCTGGTGGACGGCACGCGGGCCGGCGACCTCGTCGCCGTGCTCGCCGCGCGCGGCGAGACGGTGGCCACCGCGGAATCGCTCACCGCGGGACTGCTCACCGCGACCATCGCCGGAGTGCCCGGCGCCAGCAACGTGCTCCGCGGCGGGCTCGTCGTCTACGCCACCGACCTGAAGGCCACCCTCGCCGGGGTCGATCCCACCCGGCTCGCCGCGGACGGGCCCGTGGCCGCGTCCACGGCACGCGCACTCGCGGACGGTGCCCGCGCCCGCTGCGGCGCCGACTGGGGCGTCGGACTGACCGGTGTCGCGGGCCCCGACCTGCAGGACGGACATCCGGTCGGCGCCGTGTTCCTGAGCATTTCCGGGGCGTCCGGTACGGCCGTCCGCGAGCTCCGATTGACAGGTGACCGGTGGCAGATCCGTAAATCTGCGGTTTCCGCCGCCGTGTCGGGACTCCTCGATCGTGTGCAGGAAACATCCGCAGGCTAAGGTCGGGAACCAATCGGTCCTGTTCGCGCGTTGAGATAGGCGAGACAGGTGACGGATGAAGGAGGAGCGAGATGGCGCTGCTATTGCGTGAGGCAATCGGTGACAGTCTTCGGCGTACGCGCGTTTCGCAGAGCCGGACCCTGCGTGAGGTCTCCAACAGTGCTCGCGTGAGCCTCGGGTACTTGTCCGAGGTCGAACGAGGACGCAAGGAAGCCTCGAGTGAGCTCCTGGCGGCGATCTGCGACGCGCTGGCGGTCCCACTCTCCGATGTGCTCGTCGACGTCAGCGAATCGCTGTCCGACGGTTCTTCGGCCAAGCGTGCGGGCACACAGCGGCACGCGGTCGAATCCGCGCCCGCCGAGGCTCCCGCCGCGAGCGCACGACCGAGTTCGACGACCATCGCCCGCGACACCCGGGTGGTCATCCCTGCACCCGCGCAGGCGCTGGCTGCCGCGTAGCAACACCCGTGCCGAACCGATAGATTTCAATCAACCGCCGATCTCGTTGTCGGCGGGTCAGACAGGCAGTCGGGGCGCAGCCCTTGTTCCGGTGCGTGACGGTCGCGTATCGGGTCGCGCATCGCGCGGCGCAACAGATGGAGGCAGGATCAAACCCATGGCTAATCCTTTCGTCAAGGGATGGAAGTACCTGATGGCGCTCTTCAATTCCAAGATCGATGAGAAGGCTGACCCCAAGGTTCAGATTCAGCAGGCGATCGAGGATGCGCAGCGCCAGCACCAGGCCCTGTCGCAGCAGGCCGCGTCTGTCATCGGCAACCAGCGCCAGCTCGAGATGAAGCTCAGCCGCCAGCTCGACGAGGTGGAGAAGCTCAACGCCAACGCCCGTCAGGCCGTCAACCTGGCCGACCAGGCCCAGGCCGCGGGCGACACCGAGAAGGCGATCCAGTACACCAACGCCGCCGAGGCGTTCGCCGCGCAGCTCGTCACCGCCGAGCAGGGAGTCGAGGACCTCAAGGCACTGCACGACCAATCGCTGCAGGCCGCCGCACAGGCGAAGAAGGCCGTGGAGCAGAACGCGATGGCTCTGCAGGCCAAGGTCGCGGAGCGCACCAAGCTGCTCAGCCAGCTGGAGCAGGCCAAAATGCAGGAACGGGTCAGCGAGTCGCTGCGCTCGATGGACAGCACCCTCTCGGCTCCCGGCAACACGCCCAGTCTCGACGCCGTGCGCGACAAGATCGAGCGCCGCTACGCCGACGCCCTCGGTTCCGCGGAGCTGGCACAGAACTCGGTGTCGGGCCGCATGATGGAGGTGCAGCAGGCGAGCATCCAGATGGCCGGACACAGCAGGCTCGAGCAGATCCGGGCCTCGATGAAGGGCGACGCCCTGCCGTCCGGCGGTGCTGCCAACGCGCCGGCGACTCCTGCCAGCCCGAACCTCGACAAGCAGCCGCCGGCAGCGGGCCAGACCGGTGCTGCGCAGTAGCCGAACAGTATTCGCATGAGTTCCACCCGAGGTGGCCGACCTGGACGCGAAGTCCGGTCGGCCACTGTCGTGTCCGGGCTTGCCGGGATCCAGGGCGCGCTGCGCGACGCCGGTGAGTCCGTCGTGGACGCGGCGCAGAGGTGGCGTGACCCCCGGGAACGGCTGCTGCGGAAGAAGAGGCGGGCCCGGCGTCGCGCGAAGCGCTACGGCATCGTGTCCGGATCCTCGGCCACCGGCGCCGCAGGTCTCGCCCTCATGGCCGCACCGGAGTGGTCAATGCTGATGGCCGGTGGCGGCGCAGTCGTGTTCGCGGTACCCGCCGTGCTGGCCGTCAGCCGTTACCGCAAGCTCGACGCCGTGACGTTGCCACCGGGCCTGCCTGCCCGTCGGGTACTTCCGGAGCCGTCCTCGGCCGCCCGGGAGCCGATGGAGCGACTCGTGCACAGCGAACGGGCACTGCACGGCATTCTCGGCGTGCTGTCCCGGTCCGGGAGCATCAGCGGCGAGGACATCGAGGACACCCATTCCACGGCCCGCTCCGCGGCCGCCGCCCTGCAGGCCGTCGCCCTCGACATCACGTCCATGGAAGACGCCGCCCGGGGGAGCCGGGCCGCGGCAGCACCGCTCCACCGGGCGATCGCCTCCGCCGCCGCGCAACTCGACGACGGCGTCGACCAGTTCGAAGAACTGGTGGCCGCCGCCGCGGAGGTCGCCGTTCCCGGAACGACAAGTGCCGTCGGCGAACTGGCGTACGAACGTGCAGAACTGGTGTCGGCGACGGAAAAGCTCGCCGGCCTCGCGGCGGCTCTCGGCGAGATCGACGACATCGTTCGCCGCTACCGCTGATGTCGTCGATCGACCCGTCCGGTGACTTCCGGGAAATCGTGTGGGGGAGAACCCTGATCTTTCCCTGATCTTTACGCTGACCTGGTGATTTACTCGCTCCGCCGTGCCAGGCTGGTGTGCGTACCCGATAAGTGGGGTCGACCAGATGTCGGGCGCAGAAATCGATCGGGGAGACGTGAGTGGAGGAAATCATGTTCTGGAAGATTGTTCTGGCGGTCGCGGCGATCTGGATCGCATTGGCGGTCGTCGGTACCCTCGTCAAGGGTCTGTTCTGGATTCTCGTGGTCAGCGCCGTGATCTTCGGCGTGTACCTGTTGATCAAGGCGATGTCCGGATCCGGCGAGAAATCGGACATCACGCGGAGCTGACAGGCATGCTCTACCCATGGAACCGGTACCGGAGGACTGGCATCGTGGGCTCGTCGTCGTCGCGCACCCCGACGACATCGAATACGGCGCAGCGGCGGCCGTAGCGCGCTGGACCGAGCAGGGCAAGGACATCCGCTACGTGCTCGCCACCAGCGGGGAGGCGGGGATCGCGGGCCTGCACCCCACTGAGTCGGGCCCGCTGCGGGAGGCGGAGGAGCGGCGTTCCGCGGCCGTGGTGGGAGTGACCGATGTCGCGTTCCTCGGGTACCCCGACGGCACTCTCGTGGAAAGTCTCGCGCTCCGCCGCGACCTCGCCACGGCGATCCGTCGTCATCGCCCGGATCTCGTGGTGACGGCGAACTTCGCGGACACCTGGGGGCCCGGCCAGCTGAACAGTGCGGACCACCGCGCACTCGGACGTTCCGTACTCGACGCCACAGCGGACGCCGCGAACGAATGGATCTTTCCTGAGCTGGGGGAGTCCGGGCTGCCGCCGTGGCGCGGTGTCCGCTGGGTCGCGGTCAACACGATGACCCCCACCCACGCGGTGGACGTCACCCATACGGTGGATCGTGCAGTGCTCTCGCTGGCCGAGCACGTCCGCTACCTCGAAGCGCTCAGCGACGTCCCGGTGGGGCAGCAGGCGAGGGCCCAGGTCGAGATGGTGACCGGGCCGCAACCGGGATTCGACGCCGAGCGCGCGGTGGGATTCGAGCTCTACTTCTTCGGCTGAGGCCGGGAGCCATCGCAATCGTGACGATGCCCCGATCTCTGCGGGCGTAGGAGCGTGGTTTCCTCGGCTTTCCTCCAACGCGCAAGCGCCTCCTGTCACCTCACCCTCCGGCCGTGCATGCGCTGCTCGAATCCCGGACGTCGGGGAGGGGTGGGCCTCGTGGCCGGCCTGCGTGATGCGATTCGAGTGCCGGTTCGGTGCCGCCAGGGGATTCATGCGTTACGGTGTTACACACAATGTCTATTCGTAATTCTCCGTCGCGTGACGACACCTCAGCGAGCGTCGAGGACTCCATTCTCGACGCCGCACGCTCGTGCATCCTCGATTTCGGACTGCGCCGCACCACACTGGCGGAGGTCGCCCGGCGCGCCGGGGTCAGCAGGCCGACCGTCTACCGGCGCTGGTCGGACACCAGGGCCGTGGTCGCCGATCTCATGACTCGCGAGATCGCTGCCGTGATGCCCGATTTCTCCGCCGAGGAATCGGTCCACCGCCAGCTGGTCGACGCCGTGGTCGACGTGTCCACCGAGGTGCGCGACCATCCGCTGTTCGTGAAGATTCTGCGTTCGGATCAGGAACTGTTCACGACCTACATCCTCGAGCGGCTGGGTACGAGCCAGCGGGCGATCATCGACCAGGTCGCGTTCGCAGTGTCGACGGGGCAGGACCAGGGCTCGATCCGCGCGGGGGACAGCCGTCAGATCGCCACGATGGTGCTGCTCATCGCACAGTCCGCGGTCCAGTCTGCCGTGATGGTGGCCGAGGAACTTCCCGGCGACGCCCTGACGGAGCAACTCCGGCACGCTGTCGGCGCCTATCTGGCACCGGACGCCGCCGACAACCACCCGACAGATCGAGGAGACCGGTGAACCACCCGAACACGCCGCCCGTGAGCCGCTCGTCGGCTCTGAATGCCGCGCGAAGGGCGCGCGAACTCGACCAGCTGTCGGACGGTGCAGTCGTCGACGTCCTGGTGATCGGCGGCGGAGTGACCGGCGTCGGTGTCGCGCTCGACGCGGTGTCACGCGGCCTCGACGTCGTGCTCGTGGAGAAGCGGGATCTCGCGTTCGGGACCAGCCGGTGGAGTTCGAAACTCGCCCACGGCGGGTTGCGGTACCTGGCATCGGGCAACGTCGGCATCGCCCGCGAGAGCGCGGTCGAGCGCGGAATCCTCATGACCCGCACGGCCCCCCACCTCGTCCGGGCTCTCCCGCAGCTCGTGCCCGTCCTCGATTCGACGACGCTGTTCGGCAAGTCCCTCGTCCGCACGGGATTCCTGGCCGGTGACCTGCTGCGTGCAAGTGCGCGCACACCGTCGTCGGTCCTGCCGCGATCACGGACGGTCCGGGCCGACCGGGTGGTCGAACTAGCCCCCGCGGTGCGGCGGCAAGGCCTGCGCGGCGGCCTGATGGCATTCGACGGCCAGCTCATCGACGACGCCAGGCTCGTGGTGTCCCTCGCCCGCACCGCCGCGCTTCACGGTGCGACGGTGCTCACCCGGGCGGGCGCGTACGACGTGACCGGGACGTCCGCGACCCTGCGCGACGAGCTGACCGGCTCGGAACTGCCGATCAGGGCGCGCACCGTGGTCAACGCGGCGGGCGTGTGGTCGGGTGAGATCGATCCCGGGATCACGTTGCGGCCCAGTCGCGGCACGCATCTGGTGCTCCCGGCCGAGCGGCTCGGGAACCCGACCGCGGCGCTCACGGTTCCGATCCCCGGTGAGACCAATCGCTTCGTCTTCGCGCTGCCCGCACAGCTCGGCCGCGTGTATCTCGGCCTGACCGACGAGGCGGCGCCGGGACCCGTTCCGGACGTTCCGGTGGCATCGGAGCAGGAGATCGACTTCCTTCTCGACACGGTCAACACCGCGCTCGAGGTTCCGTTGCAGCGCTCGGACGTCCTCGGGACGTTCGCCGGGCTGCGACCTCTGCTCGACACCGGGGACGGATCCACCGCGGACCTCTCGCGCAACCACGCCATCCTGCGCTCGGACACGGGTCTCGTCAGTGTGGTCGGCGGCAAGCTGACCACCTACCGCAAGATGGCGGAGGACGCCGTCGACGCCGCGGTCGAGGTGGCAGGACTGGACGCGGGCCCGTGCAGGACGCGGGCCCTGCCGCTCGTCGGTGCCGCGACACCCGAAGCGCTGCGGAAGGTCTCGGCCCCGCCGGCGCTGCTCGCCCGCTACGGAACGGAGGCGGCGCTGATCGCCGCCGCCGACCCCGAACTGCTGGCGCCGATCGCCGAGGGTGTGGACGTGAGCCGCGCCGAACTCGAGTTCGCGGTGACCCACGAGGGGGCACTCGACGTCGACGACCTGCTCGACCGGCGCACCCGGATCGGACTCGTCCCCGCCGACCGTGCCCGGTCGCTCGGCGCCGCCGAGGCGGTGTTCGAGAAACGGTGACGCCGACCGTGTGAGACTCTGTGGTTCGTGCGAGTCGCCGTGGTCGCCGGGCCTGATCCCGGACATGCCTTTCCTGCCCTTGCGTTGTGCCTCGCCTTCATCGAGGCCGGGGACGAACCGGTCCTGTTCACCGGCACAAGGTGGGTCGAGCCCGCACGGGCGGCCGGTGTGCCGGCCGAGTTGCTGAAAGGTCTCGCGCCCCGACCGACGGACGACGACCGCGATGCGGGAGCGCGCATTCACGCCCGCGCCGCGCACATCTCCACCGAGTTGCTCCCCGACCTGCGCGCGATGGGACCCGACCTCGTGGTCTCGGACATCCTCACCGCAGGTGGGGGTATGGCCGCGGAGCGGCTGGGGATCCCGTGGGTCGAGCTGTCCCCCCACCCGCTGTACGCCGCGTCCAGGGGATTGCCGCCCATCGGAAGCGGATTGGCTCCGGGCGTCGGAATTCGGGGCAGGGTCCGCGACACGCTCATGCGCACCGCGACGGCGCGGTCGATCCGGCAGGGTGAGCGGCAACGCTCCGAGGCCCGGGTCGGCGTCGGACTGCCGGCGAAGGACCCGGGACCGGTGCGCCGGCTGATCGCGACACTCCCCGCGCTCGAGGTGCCGAGGCCGGACTGGCCCGCCGAGGCGCACGTGGTCGGGCCGCTGCTGTGGGAACCCACGAACGAGGTGCTCGGGGCGCCGGACGGCGCCGACCCTCTGGTCGTGGTGGCTCCGTCGACCGCATTCACCGGCGCCGAGGGCATGCTCGAGACGACGCTCGCGGGACTCGACGGGGCTGGCGTCCGCGTGATCGCGTCGATACTGGACGGATCGCCGGCCACGGTTCCGCCCTGGGCGCGAGCCGGGCTCGGCCGTCAGGACGCGATGCTGCGCGAGGCCTCGGCCGTCGTCTGCGGCGGTGGACACGGAATGCTGGCGAAGGCTCTGCTCGCAGGGGTCCCGGTGGTGGTGGTTCCCGGCGGCGGCGATCAGTGGGAGCTCGCGAATCGAGCCGTGCGGCAGGGGAGCGCCGTCCTGGTGCGTCCCCCGAGTGCGGAAGCACTCCGCGCGGCGGTCGAACTGGTGCTCTCGAACGGCGCCCATGCGGACGCCGCGCGGCGGGCCGCCCGGAGCATCGCGGATGTCGCCGATCCGGTGGAGGTGTGCCGCGACGCGCTGCGGTGAGAGCTCGGCGCGAGGTTCGGCTAGCGTGGCTGTGTGCGACTGACCGAATTTCACCAACTCGTCCGCGAAGAGTTCGGGCAGATGCGCGGCGACGCACTACTCGTCGACCACGTGCTGCTCAATCTCGGGGGCAAGACCGCCGCCGAAGCCATCGAGGACGGCCGGGAACCCCGCGAGGTGTGGCGTGAACTCTGCGTCGAGTTCGACGTCCCACCGCAACGTAGGTAGAAATCCGGCGTGTCGAACGGGCCCGATCGCACAAATCGAACACACGTTCCCCTATGCTGGTGTTGTTCGGTGGTCACGGTTCTTGTCGGTACCCGGATCTAACCTAACCGCAGAGCACTGATGAGACTCGAGAATGGGGACGACGATGGCACCACAGGCACACGATCGCGACAAGGCACTCGACCTGGCGTTGGCGCAGATCGACAAGAACTTCGGCAAGGGCTCGGTGATGCGCCTGGGCGAAGGTGTGCGTCAGCCGATCGCCGTCATCCCCACCGGCTCCATCGCGCTGGACGTCGCCCTCGGCATCGGAGGATTGCCCCGCGGCCGCGTCGTCGAGATCTATGGCCCGGAATCCTCGGGTAAGACCACGGTCGCCCTGCATGCCGTCGCCAACGCTCAGGCGGCCGGCGGCATCGCGGCGTTCATCGACGCCGAGCACGCCCTCGACCCCGACTACGCCCAGAAACTCGGCGTCGACACCGACGCGCTGCTGGTGTCGCAGCCCGACACCGGTGAGCAGGCACTCGAGATCGCAGACATGCTGATCCGTTCGGGTGCCCTGGACATCCTCGTGATCGACTCCGTGGCGGCTCTCGTCCCCCGCGCCGAGATCGAGGGCGAGATGGGCGATAGTCACGTCGGTCTGCAGGCGCGTCTGATGAGCCAGGCGCTGCGCAAGATGACCGGTGCGCTCAGCAACTCCGGCACCACAGCGATCTTCATCAACCAGCTGCGCGAGAAGATCGGCGTCATGTTCGGTTCCCCCGAAACCACCACCGGTGGTAAGGCATTGAAGTTCTACTCGTCGGTGCGCCTCGACGTGCGGCGTATCGAGACCCTGAAGGACGGCACCGACGCGGTGGGTAACCGTACCCGCGTCAAGGTGGTCAAGAACAAGGTCGCCCCGCCGTTCAAGCAGGCCGAGTTCGACATTCTCTACGGTCAGGGAATCAGCAAGGAAGGCTCGCTGATCGACATGGGTGTCGAGCACGGGTTCATCCGCAAGTCGGGCTCCTGGTACACCTACGAAGGCGACCAGCTGGGGCAGGGCAAGGAGAACGCCCGCAAGTTCCTGTTGGAGAACACCGACGTCCGGGACGAGATCGAGAAGAAGATCAAGGAAAAGCTCGGAATCGGCGCCGACGTCACTGCTGCTACGGATGACGCCGCCCCGGTCGAATTCTAAAGGCGCCGCCGTGCGTCCTACGGGCGAAGGTGGAACGGAGACGCAGGCCAAGGATTTGTGCCTGCGTCTCCTGACGGATCGTGCCCGGAGTCGAGCGGAGTTGTCCGAGCGCCTGGCGAAGAAGGGCTACTCGGCCGACATCGCCGAGCGTGTGCTGGATCGCCTCACCGAGGTCGGACTCGTCAACGACGCCGACTTCGCCCAGCAGTGGGTGCATTCGCGGCACACGTACTCCGGCAAGGGGAAACGTGCGCTCGCACTGGAACTGCGCCGCAAGGGGATCGGTCAGGAAGACGCTACCGAGGCGCTCGCTCAGATCGACAGCGAGGACGAGCGAGCGCGGGCCACGGAACTGGTCGCGAAGAAACTGCGCACGGTGTCCGCGGACGATCGGGACCGTGCGGTCCGCCGGCTGGTGTCCATGCTCGCGCGCCGCGGATTCCCCCAGGGCATGGCCTTCGAGGTGGTCAAGGAACAACTCGATCGAGTCGGTGCGGAAACCGACGGCCTGTTCGACGAGACCTGACGCCGACGAGACGACGACAAGACAACAACACTGCGGTCGGACGGAATGTAATTTCCGTCCGACCGCAGTGTCATGTCACAACCGCGTCATGTCACACCCGCTTGTCGGTGATGTCCATGCCCGGAACCGACACCGCCGGAAGCTCGGGAACGGCTCCCTTGGGGCCTCCGCCCTTCCGGCTGGCCCGCAGTCGCTTCTCCACCTTGGTCGCCACCACGGTGAGCGTGTAGTTGAGGACGATCATGATGATCGCCACCACGATCAGGGCGGGCAGGTAATTGCCGTAGAACGCACCGAGCTGCTGGCCGGACCGCACCACTTCGACGTAGCCGATGAGGTAACCGAGTGCGGAGTCCTTCAACGCCACCACCATCTGCGAGATGATCGCGGGGAGCATCGCCGTGACGGCCTGAGGAAGCAGGATGGTGCGCATGACCTGGCCCTTGCGCATACCCAGCGCCTTGGCGGCCTCGCTCTGTCCCTTGGGGAGCGAGTTGATACCGGCCCTGACGATTTCGGCGATCACCGAGCCGTTGTACAGCGTGAGACCCACGATGACCGCGGCGAGCGCAAGGTATTTTGACTTGAAAACCTCGTACTCGGCGAACAGCTGGTACGAGAAGATCATCAGGATCAGCACCGGGATGGCGCGGAACAATTCGACGATCCCACCGGCCACCCATCGCACCGGCCGGTGGTCCGACAGGCGTCCGATGCCGAGGATCGCGCCGAGGATCAACGCGAACAGGATCGATACGGCGGCCGCCACGAGGGTGCCGCGGATGCCGGGGATCAGATACGTCGTCCACGACGTCGATTCGAGGAACGGATCCCATTTCGCCGACGTCAGCTGGCCTTTGTCGTCGAGCGCGGCGTAGACGAAGTAGCCGATTACCAGTAGGGCGACGGCGACGGCGACGGAAATCAGGCGGTAGATGTTCTTCGCCTTCGGGCCCGGCGCGTCGTAGAGGACGGTGGCGGAATTGCTCATCGTGCAACCTCGAATCGCTTGCTCAGGTATCCGAAGAGAAGCCCCATCGGCAGGGTCAGGATCACGAACCCGAGCGCGAAGATGCCACCGACGACGAAGATGGCGGCCTCGTTCTCGATCATTTCCTTCATCAGCAGCGACGCCTCCGCCACACCGATCACCGAGGCGATCGTCGTGTTCTTGGTCAAGGCGATCAGCACACTGCCGAGCGGGGCGGTCACCGCGCGGAACGCCTGCGGCAGCACGATCAGCCGCAGATTCTGGGAGAACGTGAGGCCGAGCGACCGGCCCGCCTCCGCCTGGCCGACGTGCACGGTGTTGATTCCGGACCGCAGCGACTCGCAGACGAAGGCCGCGGTGTAGACGCTGAGTCCGAGCACGGCGAGCCGGAAGTTGTTCTCCTCGAAAAACGTCGGCGACTGTTCGGGGGCGAGCTTGACACCCATCGTCTGGAAGAGCCCGAAGGAGCAGAAAATGATGATGAGCGTCAGGGGAGTGTTGCGGAAGATCGTCACGTACGCCGTGCCGACGCCACGCGCGACCGGGATCGGTGACACCCGCATCGCCGCGAGGATGGTGCCGAGTATCAGAGCACCGACAGCCGAGAAGGCGGTGAGTTGCACCGTCGTCCAGAATGCGTCGATCAGCTGATCGCTGTATTTGCTCAGTAGGTCCACTTACCGTCTCCCCAGGTCACCGGTGGTTGGTGTCGAACCGGGCCGGACGACTCCACGAATGGAAGTCGTCCGACCCGGATGAGTGAGTTGCTCAGTACCGATCGACGGTCGGCGGGGCGGGGATCGGGTAGCCCGACGCGCCGACGGTCTCGTTGAACGCACGCTCCCACGAGCCGTCCGCGATCATCGCCTCGATGGCGTCGTTGATCTTGGCGCGGGTCTCGTCGTCGCCCTTGGCCAGGCCGATGCCGTAGCGCTCTTCGGTGAACGGCTCGCCGACCACCTTCAGCTCGCCGGGGTACTGCGCCGCGTAGCCGGCGAGGATGATGTCGTCGGTGGTGACGGCGTCCACCGCACCGTTACGCAGCGCCTCGACGCACGCCGAGTACGTGTCGAACTCCTGCAGCTGCACGTCCTGCGCGTACGTGTCCTTGACCTTCTGCGCCGGGGTGGACCCGGTGACGGAGCACAGCTTCTTTCCGCCGTTGAGCGAATCGGGGCCGGTGATGTCGGTGTTGTCGGACTTCACCAGGAGCGACTGTCCGGCGATGAAGTACGGACCGGCGAAGTCGACCTTCTCCTTGCGGGCGTCGGTGATCGAGTAGGTGGCGACGATGTAGTCGACCTCACCGTTCTGGATCAACGTCTCGCGCTGAGCCGACGGGGACTCCTTGAACTCGATGTTCTCGGGCGCGACACCCAGCTTGCCGGCCACGTACTCGGCGACCTCGACGTCGAAGCCGCTGAAGGAACCATCGGGGTTGCGCAATCCGAGGCCGGGCTGGTCGTATTTGATTCCGACCGTGAGCTTTCCCTCGGACGCGCTCTGGGAGGCGCTCTTCTCTTCACCTCCGCCACAGGCAGATGCGACGACGGCGAGCGCCATGACGCCGATTCCCACGCGAATCGAGCGGTTGATCCTCATCGAGTTCCTCCAATTGAAAATGACGGGTTTTGCGTGTGGAGCACGGTGGACCGAGAGAGCGCCGCGGCGGCACTCCTTCGGGTCAGTGGCTGAGAATCTTGCCGAGAAAGTCCTTCGCGCGCTCGGATTTGGGAGCGGTGAAGAACGTGGCGGGCTCGGAGTCCTCGACGATCTGGCCGTCGGCCATGAAGAGAACCCGGTGGCCGACCTTGCGGGCGAAGCCCATCTCGTGTGTCACCACGAGCATGGTCATGCCTTCCTTGGCGAGCGAGGTCATGACGTCCAGGACCTCGTTGACCATTTCCGGGTCGAGTGCGGACGTCGGCTCGTCGAACAGCATGACCTTGGGGTTCATGGCGAGTGCGCGTGCGATCGCGACGCGCTGCTGCTGACCGCCCGACAACTGCGCCGGGTACTTGTCCGCCTGGTTGGCGATGCCGACCCGCTCGAGAAGCTCGTAGGCCTTCGCCTTCGCGTCGGCGCTGCTCTTCTTCCGCACCTTGACCGGTGCGAGCATCACGTTCTCGAGGATCGTCTTGTGGGCGAACAGGTTGAAGGACTGGAACACCATGCCCACGTCGGCGCGCAGCGCCGCCAGGGCCTTGCCCTCGGCCGGTAGTACCTTGCCGTCCACCGCGATCTCACCGGAGTCGATGGGCTCGAGGCGGTTGATGGTGCGGCACAGCGTCGACTTACCCGAGCCGGATGGTCCGAGGACGATCACAACCTGTCCGCGAGGGACTTCGAGGTCGATCTCCTGGAGGACGTGGAGGGCGCCGAAGTGTTTGTTCACCGATTTCATCGAGATCATGGACGGGGCCGCGCCCGTGGAGGGTGTCGGCGTCGCGTCGTCGGCTTGCGTCATAGTCGATGACCCTATGTGTTGGGAGCGGGAGCACCTGCCATTTGCTCCGAGAATCCTCGGGATGTCACGGAAACTTTACTGTCCGGCTTCGGGCGTGTGTCCGGGCGCACACCGGCCGCGACGAGGCGATTTGGCGCGGGCCGTACCCTGGCATACGTGGACACGATCGACCAGACCCCTCACCGCAGCTACGAGGTGCGCACGTACGGCTGCCAGATGAACGTGCACGACTCCGAGCGCCTGTCGGGGCTCCTCGAGGACGCCGGCTACACGAAGGCGGCCGCGGGGCAGGCGCCCGACCTCGTCGTCTTCAATACCTGCGCGGTGCGGGAGAACGCCGACAACAAGTTGTACGGCAACCTGAGCCACCTGGCGCCGGCGAAGGAACAGAACCCCGACATGCAGATCGCGGTCGGCGGGTGCCTGGCGCAGAAGGACCGCGACGTCGTCGTGAAGAAGGCGCCGTGGGTGGACGTCGTGTTCGGCACCCACAACATCGGTTCGCTCCCCGCGTTGCTGGACCGGGCCCGCCACAACCAGCGGGCCGAGGTCGAGATCCTCGACGCGCTGGAGGCGTTCCCGTCGACGCTGCCCGCCAAGCGGGAGTCGGCGTATGCGGGCTGGGTGTCGATCTCGGTGGGATGCAACAACACCTGCACGTTCTGCATCGTGCCCGCGCTGCGCGGCAAGGAGGTCGACCGGCGGCCCGGCGACATTCTGGCCGAGGTGCAGGCCCTGGTGAACGAGGGCGTCGTCGAGGTCACCCTGCTCGGGCAGAACGTCAACGCGTACGGCGTGTCCTTCGCCGATCCCGACCAGCCCCGCGACCGTGGCGCGTTCGCCGCGCTGCTGCGCGCGTGCGGTGAGATCGACGGGCTCGAGCGGGTGCGCTTCACGTCTCCGCACCCGGCCGAATTCACCGACGACGTCATCGAGGCGATGGCCGAGACCCCCAACGTGTGTCCCCAGCTGCACATGCCGCTGCAGTCCGGTTCGGACAGGGTGCTGAAGGCGATGCGCCGCTCCTACCGGAAGTCGCGGTTCCTGGGGATCATCGACAAGGTCCGCGCCGCGATGCCGCACGCGGCGATCACCACCGACATCATCGTTGGCTTCCCGGGTGAGACCGAGGAAGACTTCCAGGACACGCTCGACGTGGTCCGGCAGGCGCGCTTCACCAGCGCCTACACCTTCCAGTACTCGAAGCGGCCCGGCACTCCGGCAGCGGAGATGGACGAGCAGCTGCCCAAGGCCGTCGTCCAGGAACGGTACGAGCGTCTCATCGCGTTGCAGGAACAGATCACCCTCGAGGAGAACCAGAAGCTCGTCGGTGCCGAGGTGGAACTGCTCGTCGCCGCCGGGGAGGGTCGCAAGAACGCGGCGACCGCCCGGATGAGTGGGCGCGCCCGCGACGGCCGGCTCGTCCACTTCCGGCCGGAGGGCAACCTCGACGGCAACGTCCGGCCCGGCGACGTCGTCACCGTCGTCGTCAGTGCCGCCGCCCCGCACCACCTCGTCGCCGACACCTCGGTCCTGACCCACCGCCGCACCCGCGCGGGCGACTCCTTCGAGAAGGGTGTCACCCCGAAGACCCCGCCGATCGGCGTGGGACTCGGACTTCCGCAGATCGGTGCGCCCGCACCACTACCCGCCCAGATGGGATGCAACGCATGACCTCCCCGTTCGACGACAAGCGGCACGACGAAAACCGGGCCGGCGACAACGGTTCGAGTGCCGAGAACGAGCCGATCGAGAGTTACCTGAAGGATTTCGACGCCGCCGAGAAGAAGGTGGCCGGTGAGATCGACCCGGGCGCGCGTGCGCTCGTCGTCGCGGTCGCGGTGGTCGTGCTCCTCGGCTCGCTGACGTTGCCGCACTCCGGCATCGCCAACGGCTGGGAGGTGCTGGTGTACGGGGACGACGCCCGCGCGGAGACGATTGCGCTGCCGTCGCGGCTGTTCGTGTGGTTCGAGGTGGTGTTCGGGGTCGTCGTGTCGATGCTGGCGCTCGTCACCCGCCGCTGGGCCCTCGCCTGGGTTGCCCTCGCCGGAACCGCCGTGTCCATCGTGTTCGGCATGCTCGCCATCTGGTCGCGGCAGACACCAGCGCCCGGGGTCGAGGCGGCCGGACCGGGGATCGGTCTGATCATCGGCTGGCTCACCGTCATCGTGCTCACGTTCCACTGGTTGAAGGTGGTCTGGAGCCGGACCGCGCTGCAGCTTGCCGCGGAAGAGGAACGCCGCGCCGCTGCCGCCGAAGCGGAGCGACGCGGCGACTGGAACGTCGGTTGATCGTGCCTATTGGCCGCTGACGGCGCCCTCGGCCGCGTCGGCCCATTCGCGCCACTGCTGGGCCTGCGCGAGGGCGCTCTCCGCGTCCTTCGTCTTGCCCGCCGCGGTGGCCTTGGCGGCCTGCTCCTCGAACTGCGTGACCCGCTCCCGGAACTGCGCGGCCCGGGCGAGGGCCTCCGGGTCGGTGCGGCGCCATTCCTCGTCGGCGGCGTCGCGGACACGCTTCTCGATGGCCCGCAGCTTGCCCTCGAGGTCGTGCATTCGCTCGCGGGGCACCTTGCCGATGGCGTCCCACTTCTCCTGCAGGTCGCGGAGGGCGGCCCGCGCCGCGTCGATGTCCTTGGCCGGATCGATGTGGCCGGCGTTCTTCAGCAACTCTTCCTTGGCGACCGCGTTCTCCTCGAACTCGGCGTCGCGTTCGGAGGACGCGGAGTTGCGGGCGGCGAAGAACACGTCCTGGGCGCCCTTGAAGCGCTTCCACAGGTTGTCGTCGGCTTCTCGCGGTGCGCGGCCGGCGGCCTTCCACTCGGCGAGCAGATCACGGAAAGCCCCGGCCGTGGGGCCCCAGTCGGTGGAGTCGGACAGTGCCTCGGCCCGTGTGACGAGCTCTTCCTTCTTGGTCTTGGCGGCGGCGCGCTCGCGGTCGAGTTCGGCGAAGTGGGCTCCGCGGCGCCGGTTGAACGCCTCCCGCGCCTTCGAGTACCGCTTCCACAGGGCGTCGTCGACCTTCCGGTCGATACCGCGGATCGTCTTCCATTCGTCCAGGATCTCGCGCAACCGGTCGCCGGCGGCCTTCCACTGCGTGGATTCGGCACCGATCTGTTCCGCCTCGGCGGCCAGCGCTTCCTTGCGTTCGGTGTGCGCCTGCCGCGACAGTTCCTTCTCGTGCTTGGCGTGGGCGGCTGCCTCGTCGGATCCGGCGATGATGACATCGAGTCGCGCCGCGAGTGAATCGATGTCACCGATCACCGCGGCGGTCGGCAGGGATTCGGCGAGCGCGAGCGCGGCCGCCTTGGTCTTCTTCGCGTCGCCCGCGCCGGAGCTGAGCCGAGCTTCGAGGAGCGCCACTTCCGTTGCCAGATCGTCGAAGCGCCGACCGAAGTGCGCCAGACCTTCCGCCGCGTCTCCGGCCTGCCACGACCCGATCTGCCGTTCGCCGTCTGCGGTCTTCACCCAGGCGGTGCCGTCGTCGTCCACTCGGCCGAACTTGCTCGGGTCACTGTGGGCGGGGGCGGCGACGGCGGGGGCGGAGAGGGCGTGTGTCGGTGTGGGGTGGGGCTTGGGTGCGCCCGGTTTCGCGGCGGCACCGGGCTTCGGGACGCTGGCCTTCGGTGTGTCGTGCTGCTGAGCGGCAGGCTCCACGGCGGGCTTCGCGTCGCTGCTGTCGGTCATCGGTTCCTCATCTCTGCCGCGCGTCACGGCTGCCTGAACGCAATACTGGCTCCATACGACCCGGGACGGGTGCTGGCTCCATTCAACCCGGTACGGGCCCTGTGGACTATTGAATCAGGTCGGACGGTCCGCGTTGGTACCGATTGACGGCAGCGCCCGAATCGGATGTCGGGTCCGCGCGGACGGTCGACTAGCGTGACTGTGTGTTCACCGCCGCAATCCTCGTGCCGTCCCCACCGCTGTTGGTACCCGAACTGACCGGGGCGGCCGCTGCGGAGACGGCGCCGTTGCGGGATGCGGTCCAGACGGCGGCGAAGGCGTTGTCCGCGCTCGCCACCGAGTGGGTGGCGGTCGGAGCGGCACCCGCCGCGGTGGACGTGCGGCCCGACGCCCAGGGCACTTATCGCGGCTACGGCGTCGACGTGCGAGTCACGCTGCGGCCCGGTCCGGCAGGCGAACCCGACTCGGACCTCCCGCTCGCTGCGCTCACGGCCGGGTGGATCCGGGGGACGTGCGCGCCGGACGCCGTCGTCGACGCGCGGATCCTCGCCGCCGACCTGTCGCCGGAACAGTGCGCCGAGTACGGCGCGGAACTGCGCACGCTTCTCGACCGGGACCCCGAACCGCGGGGGCTGGTGATCGTCGCGGACGGGGCGAACACCCTCACGGCGAAGGCGCCGGGCGCGTTCGACCCGCGTGCGGAAGGCGTGCAGGCCAGGATCGACGCGGCGCTCGACACCGGCGACCGCGACGCGTTGCTGGCCCTCGACCCCGCGGAGTGCGATTCCCTCGGCATCGGCGGGCGCGTCCCGTGGCAGGTTCTCGCCGGCGTGTTCGACGCGACGCCCGCCTCCTGCCGGACGTTGTACAGCGCGGCACCGTACGGAGTCGGCTACCACGTGGGGGAGTGGCGTCCGTGACGTCACCCGTGCCGATCGCCGTCGTCGGACCGACCGCCACCGGAAAGTCGGATCTCGCACTGGACCTGGCCGAACGTCTCGGCGGCGAGATCGTCAACATCGACGCGATGCAGCTGTACCGGGGCATGGACATCGGCACCGCCAAACTCGCTCCTGCCGAACGCCGCGGAATCCCGCACCACCAGCTCGACGTGCTCGACGTGACGGAGACGGCCACCGTCGCGAACTATCAGCAGGCGGCGGTCCGCGACGTCGAGGCGATCGCCGCGCGCGGCGCCGTGCCGGTCATCGTCGGCGGATCGATGATGTACGTGCAGTCGCTGCTCGACGAGTGGAGCTTCCCCGCCACCGATGCGTCGGTCCGGGCGCGCTGGGAGACCGTCCTCGCCGAGAAGGGCGTCGCGGCCGTCCACGCCGAACTGGGCCGGGTCGACCCCGACGCCGCGGCGTCGATCCTCCCCACCGACGGCCGGCGCCTGGTCCGGGCACTCGAAGTCGTCGAGATCACCGGGAAGCCGTTCGCGGCGTCGGCCCCTAGCATCGGCGAACCGCGCTGGGGCACACACATCGTCGGTGTCGACCGGGATACCGCCGACCTCGACGACCGGATCCGGCTCCGCACCCGCCTGATGTTCGAACGGGGACTCGTCGGCGAGGTGCGCGGGCTGATCGACGTGGGACTGCGCGAGGGCGTCACCGCACCCCGGGCCATCGGCTACGCACAGGTCCTCGCGTGGCTCGACGGCGAATACGACCTCGACGAGGCGCAGGAACGCACATTCATCGGCACCCGGCGCTACGTGCGCAGGCAACGGTCGTGGTTCCGCCGCGACACCCGCATCCACTGGGTCGACGGAAGCGACCCCGACCTCGCGGACACCACGATCCGCACCCTCGGCGAGACCCGAACACTGGGAGAACGATGAGCCGCGCACCGTCCGGACGCAACCGTCCGGCCCCGTCCCTGCTGGTGACCACCCGCAATGCCCGTTTTCAGCAGTGGCAGTCGTACCTCACCAACCGCGCCAAACGAACGAAAGCGGGACGCTTCCTGATCCAGGGCGTCCGTCCCCTCAACCTCGCGCTGGAACACGACTGGCCGATCGAATCGCTGCTGCACCGCATCGACGGCCCGCCGCTGTCCGACTGGGCGCGGGAACTGCTCGAGACCCGGTCCGTCGAACAGATCGGGGTCAGTGCCGAACTGATGGCCGAACTGGGTGAGAAGACCACCACCGCGCCGGAACTGATCGCCGTCGCGAAGACACGAACCCCGCGACTGAAGGACCTGCAACTGCAGTCCGTCCCCCTGATCGTCGTGTTCGACCGCCCCGCCTCACCCGGAAATCTGGGCACCCTCCTCCGTTCCGCCAACGCGTTCGGCGCCGACGCGGTCGTGGTGGTCGGCCACGGCGCAGATCCGTTCGACCCCCGGAGTGTCCGCGCCTCCACCGGATCCCTGTTCGCGATGCCCGTCGTCACGGTCTCGTCCGTCGACGAGATCCTCGCCTTCCGCGACGCCCGGCGCGCGTCCGGAACCGACCTGCACATCGTCGGCACCGACGAAACCGGCTCCGTCACCATCGACGCCCACGACTTCGGCGGCGGCACCGTGCTCGTGATCGGCAACGAGACGCGCGGGATGAGCGCCGCGTGGCGCAACGCCTGCGACACGGTGGTCAACATCCCGATCGGAGGCGCAGCGAGTTCCCTCGGCGCCCCCTCCGCCGGCGCCGTCGCCCTCTACGAAATCGCCCGGCAGCGAAGATGAACCGCACCGCGGTCGCGTAGATGAACCGCACCCTCTCGACCATTCGTTAGAGTGGTGCGCATGGATTTCAGCAAGGGACACGGCACCGAGAACGACTTCGTGGTCCTCCCGGATCCCGACGTCCGCATCGACCTGTCGGCCCCGCGGGTGTCGGCGCTGTGCGATCGCAGGCGCGGGCTCGGCGCCGACGGAATCCTGCGCGTCGCGAGGGCCGGTGCGCTGGCTGCCGCCGGTGTGCTCGCCGAACTCCCCGACGGCACGTCCGAGGACGACTGGTTCATGGACTATCGCAACGCCGACGGCTCGATCGCGGAGATGTGCGGCAACGGCGTCCGCGTCTTCGCCCACTACCTCCGGGCGGCGGGCCTCGAGACGCGCGACGAGTTCGTGGTCGGCAGCCGGGCCGGCGGCAAACCGGTGATCGTGCACTCGGCCGACGGCGCCTTCGGCGAGGTCACCGTCGACATGGGGGTGGTGCGGGATCTGGGAACCAGCGCCGCGACCATCGACGGCAAGGTGTTCAACGGGATCGGCATCGACGTCGGCAACCCGCACCTGGTCTGTGTCGATGCGCACCTCACGGCCGCGTCCCTCTCGGCCCTCGACCTGACGGCCGCACCCGGGTTCGATCCCGGCTTCTTCCCGCACGGCGTCAACGTGGAGATCCTCACCCGCATCGATTCCGGTGCCGTGGACATGCGGGTGCACGAGCGCGGGGTCGGCGAAACACGGTCGTGCGGCACCGGCACGGTGGCCGCGGCCACCGCCGCGCTGCGCTTCGACGGGGCCGACTCCGGTGAGGTGAATGTCCGTATTCCCGGTGGTCAGGTCACCGTGGCGCTGTCCGACGGCCGGGCGACGTTGCGTGGACCGTCCGTCCTGGTGGCGTCCGGAAACCTCGACGACGGCTGGTGGAACGGCCTCGTCTGATCGCCCTGCGCGAAATGCACGTGCACGCCCTCGACATTCCGTGGGATCATGAGGGTGTATGACGAAAACACATCGCACAGAAGAATCGCCGATCTCCGACTCCACCGAGTTCGCTTACGACGACGGGCGCCCTTCGGTCGGCGAGATGCAACTCGAGGACCGCAGCGCGCTGCGCCGAGTTGCCGGGCTCTCCACCGAGCTCACAGACGTCACCGAGGTCGAATACCGACAGCTGCGCCTCGAACGCGTGGTGCTCGTCGGTGTCTGGATGCAGGGAACCGCGGCGCAGGCCGAATCCAGCATGGCCGAGCTCGCGGCTCTGGCCGAGACCGCCGGGTCCGAGGTCCTCGAGGGCCTCGTCCAGCGCCGGGACAAACCCGACGCGGCCACCTACATCGGTTCCGGCAAGGCCGAGGAACTCCGTGAGGTCGTCCTCTCGACCGGCGCCGACACCGTCATCTGCGACGGTGAACTCACTCCCGCGCAGCTGACCGCGCTGGAGAAGGTCGTCAAGGTCAAGGTCATCGACCGGACGGCCCTCATCCTCGACATCTTCGCTCAGCATGCGACGTCCAGGGAGGGCAAGGCGCAGGTGGCGCTGGCCCAGATGGAGTACATGCTGCCGCGACTGCGCGGCTGGGGTGAATCGATGTCCCGGCAGGCGGGTGGTCGCGCCGGCAGCAACGGCGGCGTGGGTCTGCGTGGTCCCGGTGAGACCAAGATCGAGACGGACCGTCGGCGAATCCGTGAGCGGATGGCGAAGCTGCGGCGCGAGATCAAGGGCATGAAGGCCGCCCGCGACACCAAACGCACCAGGCGTCTGCGCAGCGAGACCCCGTCCATCGCGATCGTCGGATACACCAACGCCGGCAAGTCGAGCCTGCTCAACGCGCTGACCGGGTCCGGGGTGCTGGTGCAGAACGCGCTGTTCGCCACCCTCGATCCCACCACCCGGCGGGCGGCGCTGGACGACGGCCGCGAGTACGTCCTCACCGACACCGTCGGGTTCGTGCGGCACCTGCCGACGCAGCTGATCGAGGCGTTCCGCTCGACGCTCGAGGAAGTCACGGACGCGGATCTGCTGCTCCACGTCGTCGACGGGTCCGATCCGCTGCCCACGGATCAGATCAGGGCCGTCCACGAGGTGATCACCGAGGTGATCCGGGAGAACGACGCCGCAGCGCCGCCGGAACTCATCGTGGTGAACAAGATCGACGCGGCCGACCCGGTCACGTTGACCCAGTTGCGGGGCCTGCTGCCCGGTGCGTCGTTCGTGTCCGCCCAGACCGGGGAAGGCATCGCCGAGTTGCGAGCGCATCTCAGCGACGTCCTTATCCGCCCGGAGATCGAGGTCAGCGTTCTCCTCCCGTACAACAGGGGAGATCTGATGGCCCGGATCCACTCGGACGGTCAGATCCTCGACTCGTCCCACGAGGAGGACGGCACGCGCGTCCATGCTCGGGTGCCCGAAGCGCTGGCGTCGGCACTGGTTCAGTACAGCGGCAGTGCCTGACCGCTCACGGTGGTCGGCCCGTGTCGCGGTCGCAGTGCTCGCCGCGTGTACACCGCTCGCCTCGGCGGGGGTCGTGTCCGCCGAGCCCTTCTTCCGCGATCAGACGGCCGTCGACGCGTCGGAGTTCGGTCCGCTCTGCACTCCCGACGATTCGGCGGTCGGCACCCCGGACGAGGCCTCGCTGAAAGAGCTGTCGGGGCTCGTGTCGGCGGGGGGACTGCTCTACGCGGTCGGTGACAGCGGGTCCGATCGCGCGGTCGCGGAGATGGACGGGAACTGCGCCGTCCAGCGGTGGCTTCCGCTGCCGGTCGATCCGTACGACGTCGAGGACATATCGTCCGGCCCCGACGGCCGGCTGTGGCTCGCCGACACCGGGGACAACGGCCGCCGACGCGACACGGTGGCACTGATCGCGATGGACCGTGCCACCGGCGCGGGAGAACTGCATCGGCTGACGTATCCGGACGGCCCACACGACGCCGAGACCGTTCTCGTCCAGCGCGACGGCACCCCGCTGATCGTCACGAAGGAAGTGTTCGGGGCGGGCAACGTGTACCGGCCTGCGGGGGGCGCCGCTGTGGGCGACCTCGCGAGCCCCGGCCCGACCCCGCTCGAGAAGGTGGGGACGCTGGACGTCGCGGAGACGAACGGCGCCGACGACGCCACCACCGGGAGCGGCACCACGGCCCCGGCAGTGCATTCGACGATGTTCACCGGCGGCGCCGTGTCCGCCGACGGAACCGTGGCCGCCGTCCGCAGCTATTCCGACGTGTTCCTGTTCTCGGCGCCGGACGGCGACCTGGCCGCGGCGTTCGCCGCGGGGCCTGTGGTGCGCGCACACGTGCCGCAGCAGCCGCAGGGGGAGTCGATCGCGTTCACCGAGAGCGGCGACCTGCTGATCGCCTCCGAGGCGCGGGAGGGGCCCGTTCCGCCGATTCAGATGCTGCCCGGGGCGGTGTCGAGGGTGCAGGAGCAGGCCCGCACGCAGACAGCCGCGGACGAGGTGTCGGCGCAGTCGCCGGGAACGTTGTGGGGGATCGGCGTCGCCGGCGGCGCAGTCGTGCTCGTGGTCGGCGCCGGCTTCCTGGTCCGCCGCCGTGCCCGATAGGTCTGTTTTGTGAGAAATGTTGCGAGCCTGATTCTTTCGGTGGCCGGCACGGTGTGAATACTGGCGGGGTGCAGGCCCACGAGTTGTTGTCGCGTATCGCCCACCTGTCGCTCGAGCACGGTCGCGCCCAGACCGCATCGACCGTCGCCGTGGTGGCGGGCACCGTCGTGATGCTCGCGGCGTCGCGTTCCGCCCGGCCGCCGATCCTCCGCGCCGCCGCGGTCGCGGTGCCCGTGACCGCGGTGATCGGGGGTGCCGTGTGGGCGACATACCGGCCGCTTCCCAATCAGATACCGCCGGCGGGATACGCCTGGATCTGGCTCGCCGTCGGCATCCTCGTACTCGCCGCGGCTCTCCTGCTCCGAAAGCCCGGGGTCCGGCGCGCGGTGGTGATCGGGATGGCGGGGGCCATGGTCGCGGCCGCGGCGGTCGGGCAGGTCAATGCGGAGGTCGGCGTCTTCCCGACCGTGGGTTCGCTGGTCGGGCACCGCCCGTCGACGGTGGTCGAGCCGGTGTCGTTCGGTGACGTCCCCGGCTTCGAGCCGATGGTGCAGTCCGGAATTCCGATGGACTCGGTGTGGACACGTCCGGTGCGCACACCCGGATCCGGTGTGGTGACGGAAGTGGAGATCCCGGGCACCGAATCCGGATTCTCGGCCCGGCCGGCTGTGCTGTATCTGCCGCCTGCGTACCTGACGTTACCCCGCGCGGTGCTCCCCGTCATGGTGATGATCGCCGGGCAGCCGGGACGGCCCCAGGACTGGTTCAGCAGCGGACGGTTGGGGTCCACGGTGGATGCGTATGCCGCGCGGCACGACGGCCTCGCGCCGGTCGTCGTGGTGGTCGACGCGCTGGGGGCGCAGGACGCGAATCCGCTCTGTCTGGATTCGGTGTTGGGCAATGCTGCCACCTACGTGGCCCGCGACGTCCCCGCGTGGATCGAGAAGTCCCTGCAGGTGTCGCACGATCCGGCGCAGTGGGCGATCGGCGGATTCTCCTACGGGGGAACCTGTTCGATCCAGCTCGCCGTGAACTATCCGCGGATCTACCCGACCTTTCTCGACTTCCTCGGTCAGGACGAGCCCTCGCTGGGCGATCACGCGGGGACGGTCGCGGCGACGTTCGCCGGCGACGAGCGTGCGTTCGCGGCGGTCAATCCGGTCGACGTGCTGAGGACGCGGCAGTTCCCGGAAGTGACCGGGGTGTTCGTCGCCGGGGCCGCAGACGACGAATACCGCCCGCAGCAGCAGCGGATGTTCGCTGCCGCGCGGGCGGCCGGTCTGAACGTGCGGTACTACGAGCTCCCCGGTGGCCACGAGGGCGCCACCTGGGGCGCGGCGCTCGAACGGGAGATGGACTGGACCGGCCGTCAGCTGGGTCTCACCAGCTGACGGCGGGTGCCGGTCAGGCGTCGAGGTCGGCCGCCACCAGCTGGGCCACCTTCTCGACGGCGTCGGCGTCGTCGCTGGTGACCGTGACGTCGGTGCCCTTGGTGGCGCCGAGCGTCATGATGAGCAGTGCGGAACCGGCGTCCACGGGTTCGCCGTCCGCCACGGCCAGCGTGACGGGCACACCGGCGGCGGCAACCGCTTCGGCGATGACGGCGGCGGGACGGGCGTGCAGGCCGATGGACGAACCGACGGCGACTGTGGTGCTGGGCATGGACTCTCTCCTCTGTCGGTGGGGTTGATGCGGGGCGAGCGGGTCGATCTGTTTCTCTTACGCTGCGACTGTCGCAACGTCGGGGTCGAGTTCGGCGTCGGACGCGCCGGGCTTGATGAATTCTTTCGCGCCGACGACGCACAGTGCGGCGACGACGACACCGGCGGCCAGCGCCACCAGGAACCAGAGCAGGTTGCCGATGGCGAAGAAGACGAAGATTCCGCCGTGCGGTGCGCTGAGGGTGACGTTGAACGCCATGATCAGGGCGCCGGTGACGGCGCCGCCGGCCATCATCGAGGGGATGACGCGCAGGGGGTCGGCGGCGGCGAACGGAATGGCACCTTCGGAGATGAACGCCGAGCCGAGGAGCCAGGCCGCCTTGCCGTTCTCACGTTCCGCCTCGCTGAACAGGCTGGGACGCAGGACGGTCGACGCGAGAGCCATCGCCAGCGGCGGGACCATGCCCGCAGCCATCACGGCCGCCATGATCCGCAGCGAGGCGGGATCGTTGACGTTGAGGCCGGCCACCGCGAATGCGTATGCGGCCTTGTTCACCGGGCCACCGAGGTCGAAGCACATCATCAGACCGAGGATGATGCCGAGGAAGATGACAGAGCTGCCGGACAGACCGTTGAGCCAGTTCGTCAGGCCCGACGTGATCGAGGCGAGCGGACGGCCTAGGACCAGGAACATGAGGGCGCCGACGATCAGAGTCGCGAACAGCGGGATGATCACCACCGGCATCAGGCCGCGCAACCATTGGGGAACCGGGATCCGGCTGATCCACAGCGCGACCACACCGGCGATCAGACCACCGACGAGGCCTCCGATGAATCCGGCGCCGACGAAGACCGCCACGGCACCCGCGGTGAAGCCCGGTGCCAGGCCGGGCCGGTCGGCGATGGCGAAGGCGATGTAACCGGCCAGAGCGGGCACGAGGAAGCTGAACGCCAGCGAACCCAGTTGGAACAGCACCGCGCCCAGGTACGTCGCCAGGCCACCGTCGGGGAGTTGGCCGAGGGAGTTGCTGAGGACGATGTCCTCCGCAGGACCGGAGATCTCGTATCCGCCGAGCAGGAAGCCGAGGGCGATCAGCAGACCGCCGGCGGCGACGAACGGGATCATGTAACTGACACCGGTGAGCAGCACCTGGCGCAGGTGGGTGCCCCAGCCGATCGATCCGGCCGGCTCGTCCGCCGCGCTGCCGGCGCTACCCGCGTCCACGGTGGCCGCGGACGGGTTCATGCCCGCGCGCAGTGCCTCGGTGATCATGGTGTCGGGCTCGTTGATGGCGCGCTTGACGCCCGACGCCACCACCGGCTTGCCTGCGAAGCGTTCCTTGCCCTTCACCCCGACATCGGTGGCGAAGATGACGGCGGACGCGCCCGCGATCACTCCGGGTGCCAGCGGCGTGCTTCCGCTCGAACCCTGCGTCTCCACGTGGACGACGACGCCTGCGCGTTCGCCGGCGGCGACGAGGGAGTCGGCGGCCATGTAGGTGTGGGCGATGCCGGTCGGGCAGGCCGTGACCGCGACGATGTGCTTCGGTCCCTCTTCGGGCTCGGGTTCCTTCTCCGGGGTGACCGGCTCGGGCTCCGGAGCTGCAGCGGCGGCCGCCGCGGGTGCTGCGGCGGCGGGAGCCGCGGCCGCCGGTGCGGCGGCGGGTGCGGGTGCCAGGACGTCGTTCACCAGGGTGACGATCTCGGCGGGGGTCTTCGCATCACGGAGGGCCCCGACGAAGGCGGGGCGCACCAGCGCCCGTGCGAGCGAGGAGAGCAGCTTCATGTGCTCCGCGCCGGCACCTTCGGGCGCGGCGATGAGGAACACCAGATCTGCGGGTCCGTCGGGGGCGCCGAAGTCGACCTTCGGGGCGAGCCGGGCGAATCCGAGGGACGCCGCCACAACTGCTTCGGAACGGCAGTGGGGGATCGCGATCCCACCGGGAAGTCCTGTCGCCGATTGTGATTCACGCGCCAGTGCGGCGTCGCGGAGCGCGTCCGCTTCGGTGGCGCGACCGGCGTCGGCCAGACGCCGGGAGAGCGCGGAGATCACGTCCTCCTTGGAGGCTCCGAGGTCGGTGTCCAGGGAGATCAGATCCTCGCTGATGATCTGCGGCCCCGGATCGCGGGCGGGTGTCGAGTGAGACATGGTGTTTCCTTCTGGTTCAGGCCGGATCGGGGGCGGGGGAGCTGAGGGCGGTGACAGTGACGGCGTCGATGTCGACGTGTTCGGGGGTCGGCAGGGTGGTGCCGGGAAGGGCTGCCGCCGCGCTGCCGTAGGCGACGGCGGATCGGAGGCAGTCCGCGGGCGTTGCACCGGACATGTGCGCTGCCAGGTAGCCCGCCAGCGACGAGTCGCCGGCGCCGACGGTGCTGCGGGCGACGATCGGTGGTGGCGTGGCCCACCAGGCGCCGGCCTCTGTCACGAGAACCGCACCCGCGGCGCCGAGCGTGGCGAGGACGGCTTCGACCCCGCGGTCCACGAGTTGCCTGCCGGCGTGGGCGGTGGCTGTCGGATCTCCGCGCAGCGCGGACTCCTCCAGCAACTGCCCGTCGGCGCCGGTGAGCTGCGCGAGTTCCTCGCTGTTCGGTTTCACGAGGTCGGGGGCGGCCGCGGGGAACCGTTCCGCGAGCGCGAGCAGCGGGGCGTCCGATGTGTCGACGGCGACCCGGCACGACGCCGAGCGCAGTGCCTCGACGAGCGTGGCGTACCAGTCGGTGGGAATGCCGGGGGGAAGGGAACCGGACAGCACCACCCACTCGGCCCGCGAGCCGCGTTCGATGATCTCCGACTGCAGATCGGCGAGCGACTCGGCCGTCATCGCGACGCCGGGTTCGTTGACCTTGGTGGTGGTGCCGTCGGGTTCGGTGATGGTGATGTTGGTGCGCGCCGGACCGGACGTCGCCACGGTCACGTGCTCGATCCCGTGCTCGGACAGGGCGGTGAGCAGGGGGTCGCCCTCGTTGCCCGGAAGTACGGCGACAGCGGCGACACCCGCCGACGTGAGCGCGCGGGCGACGTTGACGCCTTTGCCTCCGGGGTCGCTGTGGGTGGCGGCCGCGCGCAGGACGGTTCCTCGTTCGAGGCGCCCCGCCAGGTTGACGGTGCGGTCGATGCTCGGATTGGCGGTCAGCGTGACGATCATGCGATCACCACCTCGATTCCCTGGTCGTGGAAGTGGGCTCGGTCTGCGGAACTGATGTCGGCGTCGGTGACGAGGATGTCGACGCTGTGGATGGGGGCGAAGCTCACGAGGTGCTCCCGGCCGACCTTCGACGAGTCGGCGACCACGACGACGTGGTTGGCGCACCGGACCATCGCGCGCTTGACCGCGGCCTCCTCGGTGTCCGGTGTGGACAGGCCGTGGCCGACGCTGAGCGCGTTGGTGCCGATGAACGCGACGTCGACGCGGAGGACGTCGAGGATGCGCAGCGCCTCCTCGCCGACGGCGGCCTGCGTGATGCCGCGCACCCGGCCGCCCAGCATGTGGAGCGTCACCGAATTGAGTCCCGCGAGCCGGGCTGCGATCGGCACGGAGTTGGTGATGACGGTGAGGTCCAGATCGGACGGGAGTTCCGGGATGATGCGCCCCGTCGTGGTTCCCGCGTCGAACAGCACGCTGCCACCGGACGGCGGCAGGTAGGCGGCGGCGCGCTTGGCGATCCGGTCCTTCTGCTCGGCGCGGGTGTGATCGCGCTCCGTCATGCCGGGCTCGGTGACCGTGAGGGACCCCGCAGGCACCGCGCCGCCGTGCACGCGGCGGATGTGGCCGAGACGCTCGAGAAGCGCGAGGTCACGGCGCACGGTTTCGGTGGTGACGCCGAACGTGTCGGAGAGGTCGGCGACCGACATGCGTCCCCGCTGCGAGATCAGCGTCGTGACCGCTTGCTGGCGTTCTTCCGGATACACCGTGACCCCGTTCCTGTTCTCGTCGGTGAAGTGTTCGGTGACGTGATCCGTTATGGTCTGCATCACACGAAATGTTGTGTCATGTTGTTTTACGCCCGAGTGTGTTGACATGTCAAGAGTTGAGAGTAATCTCCGTCACATAGTCGATTCGCATTTCCGACTGTGTGAAGCAGAACAAGCCGGCCAGGAGGACCCGATGACCGAAGACCGTGAAATCGTGCGAGGTACGCCGGTGGTACCGGGCATTGCCTACGCGCCGGTGATCTGGCCGGCTCCGCGGCCGGAGGTCGCACCCGGATCGGCCCGGATCGACGAGGCGTCGCGCGCCGCGGGGAAGGTCCGCTTCGAGGAAGCGGCCGCCGTGGTGTCGCAACGACTGCGCGACCGTGCGGCGAGCGTCTCCGGCGCCGCAGCCGAGGTGCTGCAGGCGAACGCGGCGATGGCGGCCGACCGCGGCTGGCTCGGTGCCGCGCAGAAGCTGATCGCCGGTGGAACCCCGGCCGAGGAAGCGGCAGCCGAGGCCACCGAACAGTTCGCCACCCTGTTCACCAAGATGGGCGGGCTGATGGCCGAACGGGTGACCGACCTGCGCGACATCCGGGACCGCGTCGTGTCCGAACTCCTCGGCCTGCCCGAACCCGGCATCCCCGTGCCGACGACACCGTCGATCCTGTGTGCCCAGGACCTCGCGCCCGCCGACACCGCCGGTCTCGATCCCGAGCTGATCGTCGGACTCGTGACCGTCCTCGGCGGCCCCACGAGCCACACCGCGATCATCTCGCGGCAGCTGGGAATCCCGTGTGTCGTCGCGGTTCGTGACCTCGAATCCGTCGTATCGGGCACCCCCGTCCTCCTCGACGGCTCGGCGGGCGAACTCGTGGTGGAACCGGACCCCGTCGAGGCCCGCGCCGCCGTCGAACACGGCCGCGCCGAACGGGTCCGCATTCAGTCGTGGGAGGGTCCCGGCCGCACGAGCGACGGACATTCCGTATCGATTCTGGCCAACGTTCAGGACGGGGCCGGTGCGCGGTCGGCGAGCGCGACGGCTGCCGCCGGCGTGGGACTGTTCCGCACCGAATTGTGCTTCCTGGACCGAGATTCCGAGCCCGGTGTCGACGAGCAGGCCGAGATCTACGGCGAGGTGCTCGACGCGTTCGCCGGAAAGAAAGTCGTGATCCGAACCCTCGACGCGGGATCGGACAAGCCGCTGCGCTTCGCCAACCACGCCGAGGAAGCGAACCCGGCGCTCGGGGTCCGCGGAATCCGGATCGCCGAACAGAACCCGGGCATCCTCAGCAGGCAACTCGACGCCGTCGCCGCCGCGGCGAAGCAGACGCAGTCGCACCCGTGGGTGATGGCACCGATGATTTCGACTCCCGCCGAGGCCGAATCCTTCGCGGCGGAGGTCCGCGCTCGTGGACTCGTGCCCGGCGTGATGGTCGAGGTACCGGCCGCCGCGCTTCTGGCCGACCGTCTCCTGCGCCACGTCGACTTCCTGTCCATCGGCACGAACGACCTCGCGCAGTACACGATGGCCGCCGATCGGATGTCCTCCGATCTGGCGTCGCTCACCGACCCCTGGCAACCGGCGGTCCTCGCGCTCGTCGCCCGCACGGCCGAGGCGGGCATCGCGGCAGGCAAACCGGTCGGCGTCTGCGGCGAGGCGGCCGCCGACCCGCTGCTCGCCTGCGTGCTGATCGGACTCGGGGTCACGTCGCTGTCCTGCGCGGGTGCTGCCGTGTCCGGTGTGGGGGCGAAGGTGGAATCGGTCACGCTGGACGACTGCCGTCGTGCCGCCGAGGACGTGCTCGCCACGAGCGATCCCACGGAGGCGCGCGCCGCGGCGGTACGGGTGCTGGGCGCGTAGTCCCGGTTTGCGACGGGATCCGGTCCCGAAGGCGCGAACCTCCCAGATCGTGCCTACTATTGGCGAACTGTGACGAAAGAAGAAACCGACGCCCCCGGCGGCTCTGCCGGCCCGTCCACTCCCACGCGGGTGTTCGGGTGGACGCTGCACGGCGACGGCAGGCGGATCGGTGAGGGTGAGGTGGTCGCTCCCGGCGAGCGCCTCACCTGGCCGCGCACGGTCGGAATCGGGATGCAGCACGTCATCGCGATGTTCGGCGCCACCCTCCTGGTGCCGACGATCACCGGGTTTCCGGTCACGACGACACTGCTGTTCTCGGGTATCGGGACGGCCCTGTTCCTGCTCATCACCCGCGGCCGCATCCCCAGCTATCTCGGGTCGTCGTTCGCGTTCATCGCGCCGCTGACGGCGTCGCAGAGTTCCGGTCCCGCCGCGCAACTCGGCGGTGTCGCCGCTGCGGGTCTGTTGTTGCTCGTGGTGGGTATCGCGGTGAAGCTGGCCGGATCGCGGGTCATCGACGCCGTCATGCCGCCCGTCGTCACCGGCGCCGTGGTCGCCCTGATCGGGCTCAATCTCGCACCCACCGCGGTGGATTCGTTCGAATCGCAACCGCTGATCGCCGGGGTGACGCTGCTGGCGATCCTGCTCGTGACAGTGCTCGGTCCGGGACTGCTGGGCCGTCTCGGCATCCTCGTCGGTGTCGTCGTCGGCTGGGTGTTCGCCGCCGTGATCGGCGGGCTCGCCGAGGAGCGGGTGACGGCGCTGCGGGATGCGGCCTGGTTCGGCGTCCCCGAACTGCGGGGACCGACGTTCGAATGGTCCGTGATCGCGCTGACCCTCCCGGTGGTGATCGTCCTGATCGCCGAGAACGTCGGCCACGTCAAGGCGGTGTCTGCCATGACGGGTCGTTCGCTCGACGACGTCGCCGGCGACGCTCTCGTCGCGGACGGGCTGGCCACCACTCTCGCCGGATTCGGCGGCGGCTCCGGAACCACCACCTACGCCGAGAACATCGGAGTGATGGCCGCGACGCGGGTCTACTCCACCAGCGCCTACTGGGTCGCGGCCGGCACCGCCGTAGTCCTCGCGTTCTCACCGAAGTTCGGAGCTCTCGTGTTCACCGTGCCGAACGGGGTCATCGGCGGCGCCACCCTCGTGCTGTACGGACTGATCGGCGTCCTCGGTGTGCGCATCTGGATGGACGCCGAGGTGGATTTCACCGACCCCGTGAACCTCACCGTGGTCGCCGCGGCGCTCGTCGCCGGCATCGGCGACCTCACGCTGACGATCGGATCCGTGGAACTCGGTGGCATCGCGTGGGGTTCGGTCGGCATCCTCGTCGCCTACCCGGTAATGCGCTCGCTCGCGCGGTTCCGCAAGCCCTGACACTGTGACCGGATGGGTCACGAATCCCGATCACCTGGGTCATTCACCACATAGTTCCTCGCCTCTACCGTCGAACGAGACGTACCCGGATAGTTGATACGAGGAGTCGGCGTGGAGCGCACCCTGTTCGAACCGGAGCACGAACTGTTCCGGGAGTCGTACCGCAAGTTTCTCGAACAGCACGCCGAGCCGAACCACGCCAAGTGGGAAGAGCAGAACATCGTCGACCGCAGCCTGTGGGTCGAGGCCGGCAAACAGGGCTACCTCGGTATGGCCGTGCCGGAAGAATTCGGCGGCGGCGGCGTGCGCGACTTCCGGTACAACGCGATCGTCACCGAGGAGACCACCCGCGGCGGATACAGCGGCATCGGCTTCACCCTGCACAATGACGTCGTCGCGCCGTACCTGCTCGAACTGAGCAACGAGGAGCAGAAGCAGCGCTGGCTGCCCGGCTTCGCGTCGGGCGAGCTGATCACGGCCATCGCGATGACCGAACCGGGCACCGGCAGCGACCTGCAGGGCATCAAGACGCGCGCCGTGCGCGACGGCGACGACTGGGTCCTCAACGGTTCCAAGACCTTCATCACCAACGGCATCAACGCCGACCTCGTCATCGTTGTCGCGTGTACCGATCCCGACAAGGGGGCGCAGGGATTCAGCCTCCTTGTCGTCGAACGGGACATGCCGGGCTTCGAACGCGGCCGCAACCTCGACAAGATCGGGATGAAGGCGCAGGACACCGCGGAACTCAGCTTCACCGACGT
This sequence comes from Rhodococcus sp. NPDC059968, assembly GCF_042738615.1. NCBI lineage: Bacteria > Bacillati > Actinomycetota > Actinomycetes > Mycobacteriales > Nocardiaceae > Rhodococcus > Rhodococcus sp. NPDC059968. The sequence goes on along the minus strand of NZ_JBHWUE010000012.1, from coordinate 16,097 downwards.
CCGTATTCCCGCCGCCAACCTTCTCGGCGAGGAGGGGATGGGCTTCCTCTACCTGATGAAGAACCTTCCCCAGGAGCGGCTGTCGATCGCAGTGGTGGCCGCGGCCGCAATGGAATCGGCACTGGACATGACGATCCAGTACTGCCGCGACCGGAAGGCCTTCGGCAAGTCGATCGGCAGCTTCCAGAACACCCGCTTCGTGCTCGCCGAACTCGCCACCGAGGCAACGGCCGTCCGAGTCCTCGTCGACAAGTTCATCGAACTGCTCAACGACGAGAAGCTGTCGGTCCAGGAAGCGGCGATGGCCAAGTGGTGGACCACCGAGGCGCAGGTCCGGCTGATCGACCGGTGCCTGCAGCTGCACGGCGGCTACGGATACATGAAGGAGTACCCGATCGCCAAGGCGTACATGGATTCTCGTGTCCAGACCATCTATGGCGGTACCACCGAGATCATGAAGGAAATCATCGGTCGCGGCCTCAATCTCTGACGAGGCACGACCTGCGTATCCGGGGTGGATGCGAGGAGGCCCCACGGCAATCGCCGTGGGGCCTCCTCGTGTCTGCAAGCGGCAGTGACTAGATCTTGCGCATGACCGTGACGACTTTGCCCAGAATGACTGCGTCGTTGCCGGGGATCGGATCGAACAGGGGATTGTGCGGCATCAGCCACACCTCGTTCTCGGTGCGCTTGAACGTCTTGACGGTGGCTTCGCCGTCGATCATCGCTGCCACGATGTCTCCGTTGTCTGCCACGTTCTGCTGACGGACCACGACCCAGTCGCCGTCGCAGATCGCGGCATCGATCATCGATTCCCCGACGACCTTGAGCAGGAACAGCGAGCCCTGGCCCACCAGTTCACGGGGTAGGGGGAAGACGTCCTCGACTGCTTCCTCGGCGAGGATCGGGCCACCGGCGGCGATCCGGCCGAGAACCGGGACGAACGCGGGTTCCGGCAGGGGGGCGCCGTCGGCGCCGGACTTGACCGCGGCCAGCCCGACGGCGGCGCTCGCGTTCGCTGCCGCTCCCGCCGCCACCTCGTCGAGACCGCGCACGTCCACGGCGCGCGGACGATTGGGATCCCGGCGGAGGAAACCCTTCCGCTCCAGCGTGCGCAGCTGATGAGCGACGGAGGACGTGGAGGTGAGCCCCACGGCGTCGCCGATCTCGCGGATGCTCGGCGGATATCCGCGCTCGTTCACGGACGTGCGAATCACCTCGAGGACGCGGCGCTGCCGGTCGGTCAACCCGGCGGCGGAGCCACCGCTCACACGTGGAGTCGAACCGTCGGTCGAGCTGTCGTCCTTCATGGCGAGGTGCCTCCGTCTGTATGTGGATCTTCTCGGTATGGGTCGCATGTGACTGCTGTGCCGCGTGACACGAATCTATCCCGCTTTCCTCGGAGTTTCAAACATCTGTTCGACACGTGTCGCGAGAAGTAGAGACATTGTCGGAGTGCCGTGGTAGAAATCGAACATGTGTTCTTTCGAACGCGTGATCGAACACCCGGCGGGGTCGGACGCCGACCGGGGCGGTAGCGGATACGACAACGGATCTGACAGACAACGGATCTGACAACGGATACGAGCAGCGGAGGTACCGATGAGCAACGCAGTTCTCCATCGGCAGGCAGTGCTGAACCGGCAGGCAGTGCTGAACCGGCAGGCACTCGAACGGGGTGTCGTCCGTTCCGGGGCCGCACGGTCGTACCGGACCGAGCCTCGGCGTCGCACCGACGGCGAGCTGCGACGTCCGTCGTCCGGCGCCGTCGCGTACCGGCCCACCCACGCCGGTGTCTCCCGCGCCGATCACGCGCGCGGGGCGAACGACGTCGGCTGGCGGATGGTGCTCGCGAGCGTCGTGATCACCGCGGGTGTGTTGTGCGGGCTCGTCGGGGTGGCTCAGCTGGCCACCACCGACGGTGTGAGCAACTCGGCGGCCACGGAGGTCGTGCAGGTGCAGCAGGGGGAGAGCCTGGCCGCGGTCGCGGCGCGGATCTCCCCGGAATTGCCGGTGGCACAGGTGGTCGAGCGGATCATGGAGCTGAATGCCATGTCCAATTCGGCGCTCCACCCGGGCCAGAGTCTGATCGTCCCGTCGTCCTCTACCCGGTGACGGGGGTGGCTCTGCATGACTGTCCCATCGGCCGGCCGAGTAGTCTCGGATGCTGTCAGTCCCACCACTTCGTGTGGTCGCGTCGAGATCGTGCATCCGCTGCGTGAATCCGTTTTCGTCGGTTCGCCATCGGGGGAGGCGAACAGTTGCGGCCACGACGGCTACGACGAAGGAATCGCCATGCACTGCCCGTTCTGCCGGCACCCCGATTCACGTGTGGTCGATTCGCGAGAAGCCGACGAAGGACAGGCCATCCGTCGCCGCCGTTCGTGCCCCGAGTGTGGTCGCCGATTCACCACCGTCGAGACCGCCGTCCTGTCGGTGGTCAAGCGCAGTGGTGTCACCGAGCCGTTCAGCCGGGAGAAGGTGGTGCGGGGTGTGCGACGCGCCTGCCAGGGCCGGCAGGTGGACAATGACGCACTGAATCTTCTTGCCCAGCAGGTCGAAGACGCGGTCCGGGCGTCGGGGTCCGCGGAGATCCCGAGCAACGAGGTGGGCCTCGCCATTCTCGGTCCGCTTCGTGATCTCGACGAGGTGGCGTACCTGCGCTTCGCGTCCGTGTACCGGTCGTTCAGCTCCGCCGAGGACTTCGCGCGCGAGATCAAAGAGCTACGCGAACATCGCGAGTCCCGAGACGACGCCTGAGCCGGCGCGTCAGCGCACCTTCTCCATGGCCCCGCGCGTCAGCGCACCTTCTCCATGGCCCCGCGCGTCAGCGCACCTTCTCCATGGCACTGAGCACGCGCTTCTCCGAGACCGGGATCGGTGTCCCGAGCGTTTGAGCGAACAGGCTGACGCGCAGCTCCTCGATCATCCAGTGAATCGCATCGACCTCGGGTGAGTGCTGTCGTTCTTCCGGCAGACCCGCGAGCATGCGTTCGTATCCGGCGTACACCCGGTCGAGAACGTCCATCCCCTTCTGGTCGCGCGGTGCGCTCGCGGGAAGGGCTTCGAGACGTGCCACCGCGGCGGCGAGGTAGCGGGGCAGGTCGCGGAGGCGTGTTGCACCGATGTCGGCGACGAATCCGGGAAACAGCAGCGACTGCCGTTGTTCCCGCACGTCGTCGGCGGCCTCACCGGTGGCACGGTCCAGCACGACGGCGAGCCGATGGTCCGCCTCGAGTACCGGCGACACCAGTCGCAGGAGCACCGCCACATTCCGGGCCATCGCCGCGCGCGCCGTCGCCACGAGGGCGTCGAATTCCTGCGGTGTGCGCACCGGAGTGCCGTGCGCGACGATCAGCTGGTTCGCGGCGGCGTTGCGGCAGTCGTCGATCAGGGCGTCGAGGCTGCCGTCGGGGTTCTGCCCGAGCGCCAATCGCTGTGCGTTGCTCAGGCCGGACGTGACCGTCTTCGCCTGGGTGGGAACGGCGGCGAGGAGCAGCCGGCGCGTTCCGGCGCGCATCGCGCCTCGCTGCGCCGCGGCGGTGCTGAGCACGCGGACGGCGACACCGTCACCCTCCGGGACCAGGGCGGGGTAGCCGGTGACCTTCTGGCCGCCGAGTTCGCGTGTCACGGTGGCCTCGAGCGAACCGAGGGTGGCGGGGGTCCACGTGAGTGCAGGCGGCCGCTCCGAGTTCGAGGCCGCTTTTGCCACTTCCACCTGGACGCGGGGAGCGAGCGACTTGCGCAGCGACACGAGGTCCTTGTCCCGGCCGAGGACGGCGCCCTTCTCGTCCACGGCAGCGAACGTCATGCGCAGATGGTCAGGGAGCGCGGTGACGTCGAAGTCCTTGGGGTCGATGCGACAGGCGCCGAGCCGCGACAATTCGCGTGCCATCGCCGTGGCGAGCGGTTCGGAGCGGGGTTTCACGGCGGCCAGCGCGGCGGTCGCGTAGTCCGGTGCCGGAACCACCTGTCGGCGAAGGGTCTTCGGGAGTGTCTTGATCAGGGCGGTAACCAGTTCGACGCGCATGCCGGGGACCAGCCAGTCGAAGCCGACCGGGCGCAGGCCTGCCAGCAACGCGATCGGGATGCGGGCGGTGACGCCGTCGTCCTCGGTGCCGGGCTCGAACTGGTAGGTGAGGGGGAACTGCATGTCGCCCTGACGCCAGGCGTCGGGGTATTCGCCGCCGAGTACTGCGGCCGACTCGGCGTTGACGACCGTCGCCTGGGTGAACGTGAGCAGGTCGGGATTCTTGCGGCGGGCGGCCTTCCACCAGGAGTCGAAATGCCGGGCGGAGACCGCTTCCGGGCCGACGCGCTGGTCGTAGAAGTCGTAGAGAGTGTCGTCGTCCACGAGGATGTCGCGCCTGCGGGCGCGATGCTCGAGTTCCTCGACGTCTTCGAGGAGTGCGCGGTTGGCGTGGAAGAACTTGTGCTGCGTCTGCCATTCGCCCTGCACCAGAGCGTGGCGGATGAACAGGTCCCGGGACGTCTCGGGGTCGATGGTGCTGTAGGTGACCGCACGCCGGGCGACGAGCGGGATCCCGTACAGCGTCACGCGTTCGTAGGCCATCGCGGCGCCGCGCTTCGACGACCAGTGCGGCTCGGAGTAGGTGCGTTTCACGAGGTGCGGCGCCAGCTTCTCCGCCCACTCGGGTTCGATCCTGGCCGACATCCGCGCCCACAGCCGCGACGTCTCGACCAGCTCGGCGGCCATGACCCATCGCGGGGGCTTCTTGAACAGGCTCGAGCCTGGAAAGATCGCGAATCGGCTTCCGCGGGCCCCGAGGAAGTCTCGTTTGTCACCCTCGCGCAGTCCGATGTGCGACAGCAGTCCCGCGAGGAGGGACTGGTGGATCGCCGCCTCGCCTGCCGGGGTGTCGGTGGTGTCCCAGCCCAGTCCGCGGGTGATCTGCCGGAGCTGACCGTGCAGGTCCTGCCACTCGCGGATGCGCAGCCAGTGCAGGAACTCGTTTCGACACATTTTCCGGAACTGGTTGGACGACAAATCGTTCCGCTGCTCGCGCAGGTACTTCCACAGTTCGAGGAACGCGAGGAAGTCGGAGTTCTCCACGGTGAACCGGGCGTGCTTCTCGTCCGCCGCCTGCTGGAACTCGGCGGGACGTTCCCGCACGTCCTGGATCGAGAGGGCGGAGACGATGACCAGCACCTCGGACAGGCAGCCGTTCCGGTGCGCCTCGACGAGCATCCGGGCCATGCGCGGATCGACGGGGATCTGCGCGAGTTCGCGTCCGACCGGGGTGAGGACGGGCTGCTCGTTCTGGGTTTGCCGCTCGATCGCCCCGAGTTCCTCGAGCAGGCCGATGCCGTCGCGGACGGCCCGCGGGTCGGGCGGCTGAAGGAACGGGAACGCGGCGATGTCGCCGAGGCCGAGCGCCGTCATCTGCAGGATGACGGATGCGAGGTTGGTGCGCAGGATCTCCGGTTCGGTGAACGCGGGCCGCGCCTCGAAGTCCTCTTCCGAGTAGAGCCGGATGCAGATGCCCTCGGCCACACGGCCGCAACGTCCCGAACGCTGGCGGGCGGACGCCTGCGAAATCGGTTCGATCGGCAGACGCTGCACCTTGGTGCGCACCGAGTAGCGGGAGATGCGGGCGGTTCCCGGGTCCACGACGTACCGGATGCCGGGCACGGTGAGGGACGTTTCCGCGACGTTCGTCGACAGCACGACCCTCCGCCCGGTGTGGGGCGTGAACACCTTGTGCTGTTCCGCCGCCGACAGGCGGGCGTACAGGGGCACGATCTCGGTGCCGCGCAGCCTGCGGTCGCGCAGCGCGTCGGCGGTGTCGCGGATCTCCCGTTCGCCGGAGAGGAAGACCAGGATGTCGCCCTCGCCCTCGCCGGAGAGCTCCTCGACTGCCTCACACACCGCGTCGACGGGGTCGCGGTCGAAGGTCTGGTCGCCGACTTCCACCGTGAGTGGGCGGTACCGCATCTCGACGGGGAATGTGCGCCCGGACACCTCGACGATCGGTGCGGGCACCCCGTCGGTGGCGAAGTGCTGCGCGAAGCGTTCCGGGTCGATCGTGGCCGACGTGATGATCACTTTCAGATCGGGCCGGCGGGGGAGGAGCTGCCTCACGTATCCGAGGATGAAGTCGATGTTGAGGCTGCGTTCGTGGGCCTCGTCGATGATCAGCGTGTCGTACCGGCGCAGCATCCGGTCGCGCTGGATCTCGGCGAGCAGGATTCCGTCGGTCATCAGCTTCACCAGCGTGCCGTCCGACACCTGGTCGGTGAATCGCACGGTGTAGCCGACGGTCTCACCGAGTTCGCTGCGGAGTTCCTCGGCGATCCGTTCGGCGACGGTCCGCGCCGCGAGACGGCGGGGCTGGGTGTGTCCGATGAGGCCGCGGACACCACGGCCGAGTTCGAGGCAGATCTTCGGGATCTGCGTCGTCTTGCCGGATCCGGTCTCGCCGGCGACGATGACGACCTGGTTCTCGGCGATCGCCTTCGCGATGTCGTCGCGGCGCTGGCTGACCGGCAGCGAGTCGGGGTAGTCGATGACGGGGACGCTGTCGAGTCTTCGTGTGATGCGTCCGCGTGCGGCGGCGATCTCGTCCGACAGGGACGCGAGGGCTTCGGGTGTGCGCGCACGGTCGAGTCGCCGGCGGAGCCGGTGTTCGTCGCGCAGAGTGAGTTCGCCGAGGCTGTTCTTCAGTTCCCGCCGGCTGGGTGCTGTGGTGGACATGCTGGACCCCAGCCTAGCCAACCCGGTGGATCGCCCTGTGCCGCGCCCGCCCGTATGCGAATATCGGCGCATGGACGCTGCCGTCGTCACGGACCTGCGAGGTCACAGGGTCGTTCGGGTTCTGCGGGCGGTGTTCGCCGTCTACGGACTGATCGCGTTGCTGTGGATTCCGCTCCGCAGCGCAGGCAGCGGTGACTTCTCACTGGCCAACTACCTCAGCTACTTCACCATCGAGAGCAATATGCTCGCCGTCGTCGTCCTCCTGATCGGCGCGATCCGGAATCCGCAGTCGCGGGGCTGGCAGCTGTTCCGGGGTGCGACGACTCTGTACATGGTCATCACCGGAATCGTGTACGCGGTGCTGCTGGCGAACATCGACGTGATGCTGCAGGACGACTGGATCAACACGGCGCTGCACCGCCTGCTGCCGCTCGTCCTGCTGCTCGACTGGGTGATCGCGCCGTCCCGGGTGCGGATCTCCGACGCGCAGAGCCTCAGCTGGCTGGTGTTCCCGGCCGTGTACGGCGCCTATTCCCTGATGCGGGGTCCGATCGTCGGCTGGTACCCGTATCCCTTCCTGGATCCCAGACAGCAGGGGTACCTCCAGCTCGCCGTCACGGCGGTCGTGTTGTTGCTGGCGATGGCGTTGATGGCGCTCGCCGTGAACGCGGTGGGACGTCTCGGTGCGCGCTGCCGGTACGGGGAGGACCGGTAGCGGTGAAGTTGCGCGCGTACGATTCGCGGGCCGCGCTATCCTCCACTGGACAGGCGTCCGCGGGATCCTCCGTGACTTCGGCAACGGCTGGGAGATTATGTTCGACGAGTTCGCAGGCGAGACTTTCGACCTGCTCAGCCGCGACCGCGGCAGTGTGGTCGCCGCCGACGACGGAGTGCCCCTCGCGGTGCGCGAGGTGGGCCCGGCGTTCGCCCCCCTAACGGTGGTGTTCGTTCACGGCTTCTGCAACCGGATGACGGGGTGGCACTTCCAGCGGGTCCAACTCGAGGAGACATGGGGCTCCACGATCCGCATGGTGTTCTTCGACCTACGGGGGCACGGCAATTCCGGGGTGCCGCGCCGCGACACGTGCACGATCCCGCATCTCGCGCGGGACGTGGACGCCGTGATCCGGGCGCTCGTGCCCGAGGGGCCGATCGTGCTGGTCGGCCACTCCATGGGCGGCATGGCCGTCCTCTCGTACGTCGGGCAGCATCCCGATCTGATCGGTTCCCGCATCGTCGGGGTGGGCCTGATCGCCACCGCCGCGGAGAAGCTGGGGGACGTGGGACTCGCGCGTACCCTCAACACGCCGGTCGTCGCCGGATTCAGCACCGCGGCCCGGCACCTGCCGCGCGTGGTGCAGAGCGGTCGCGGCGCGAGCAAGAGGGTGCTGGCGCCGATCCTGAGGTCGGCGTCCTTCGGCGACCGCAGGATCAGCCCGGCCATCATGTGGCATTCCGAGCAGATGATCAACGACACGTCCCTCAAGACACTCGTCGATTTCCTGCCGTCGTTCAAGAATCACGACGAGACGGCGGCCGTGCCGTTGCTGGCACCGATCGAGACACTGATCGTGTGCGGCGATCGTGACCTCCTGACCCCATTCCGGTATTCGAAGGCTATCGCCGGGGAGTTGCCGGACACGGAACTGGTGAAGGTGCCAGGCGCTGGGCACATGGTGCAGTTGGAACGCGCAGACCTCGTCTCGGATGCGATCGATCGTCTCCTGACCCGCTCCGTCGAAACTCTTCCCACACCGAGTGCCTGGAACGAGTGGGTCCGAGCGATCACCGACTACGTCGACCACGCACGGCACTGGATCGCCCACGGCGGGCCCGCCGCCTGGTGGCGAGGCTCACGCAATCGTCCCGTCGTCGGCCCCACGTTCCGGTAGCACGCAGAATTCGTTGCCCTCGGGGTCGGCGAGAACCACCCAGGGGACGTTCGGGTCGTCGCCCAGCCGGCGGGCGCCGAGCGAGAGAAGCCGCCGGACCTCCTCGTCCCGGGATCCGGACGACGGCGCGATGTCGAGGTGCAGGCGGTTCTTCCCGGACTTCGGGTCGTCGACGGGCTGAAACACCAGTCACGGGGACCCGGTGCGTTCGATTCGACGTACTCGAGCCCGTACGAGTCCTTCCATCGGCGGGTCGACGGATAGCCCAGGGCGTCGCCCCAGAATCGTGCCAGCAACTCCGCGTCACGGCAGTCGATGCCGATGGCGATGATTCGGCTGGTCATGGGTTGCGGATACCCGCGCGCCGGTGATCGCACACCGTCACGGGGACGGCTCGGGCGCGCCTCCGCGCCGTGTCTGTAAACGGCAAACGCGCGACAACACGTGCCACTCGGGCCACAATGAGTGAACGCGAAACCGGCCCCAGGAGGCGGGATCAATGGCATCTGCGAGTTCGCCAGCCGAGCAGGAAGCCCTCCCACCAGGTGTTCTCCGTCGCGCGATCGCGGCGTCGGCGATGGGCAACGCCACCGAATGGTTCGACTACGGTGTCTACGCGTTCACCGTGTCGTACATCTCGGCCGCGTTCTTCCCCGGCGACACCGGTTCGGCCACCCTCTACGCCCTGCTCGTGTTCGCGGTGTCGTTCGTCGTGCGACCGCTCGGCGGCCTCGTGTGGGGTCCACTGGGTGACCGGCTCGGACGCCGCCAGGTTCTGGCACTGACGATCATCCTGATGGCGGGTGCGACGTTCTGCGTCGGCCTCGTGCCGGGATACGACGTCATCGGTTTCTGGGCGCCTCTGCTGCTGGTGCTGCTGCGCATGATCCAGGGCTTCTCGACCGGCGGCGAATACGGCGGCGCGGCAACGTTCATGGCCGAGTATTCGCCGGATCGCAAGCGCGGTTTCTGTGGAAGTTTCCTCGAGTTCGGCACCCTCGGCGGTTACGCGCTCGGTGCGATCGTGGTCCTGGTGGTGGAGTCGTTTTCCTCCGATCCGTTCATGTCCACCTGGGGCTGGCGTATCCCGTTCCTGATCGCGGGACCGATGGGTCTGATCGGCCTCTATCTGCGCACCAAGCTCGAGGAGACACCCGTGTTCCGGGAATTGGACGCGGAGGGCGAGGTTGAGCCGGGGACGACCCACGAGTTCAAGGACCTGGTGACCGAGTACTGGAAGCCGTTGCTGCTGCTCGGCGGCCTCGTCATCGCGTTGAACGTCACCAATTACACCCTGCTCAGTTACATGCCGACGTATCTGGAGACACAGATCGGCCTGACGTCCACCGCGTCGCTGACCCTGTTCATCGTCGGACAGCTCGTCATGATGGCGGTCATTCCGTTCGCAGGCGGGTTGTCGGACCGGGTGGGCCGAAAACCGTTGTGGTACGGCTCGCTTGTGGGATTGATCGTGCTCGCCGTCCCGATGTACCTGCTGATGCGTCAGGGTTTCGGATGGGCAGTCCTCGCATTCTCGGTGCTCGGGTTGCTGTACGTCCTGCAGCTGTCCACGATTTCGGCGACGTTCCCGGCAATGTTCCCGACGCATGTGCGGTTTGCGGGTTTCGCCATCGCGTACAACGTGTCGACGTCGCTGTTCGGTGGCACGGCCCCCGCAGTCAACGAACTACTCATCGAATGGACCGGCAACACACTGATGCCGGCGTTCTACATGATGGCTGCGTGCGCGATCGGCCTCGTCGCGCTGTATTTCGTGGCCGAGACGGCGGGCGCGTCCATCCGCGGTCGCGGGATACCGGGAATCGACACCCAGCCACACCCCACCGCCCTGGCGGAGAAGTGACGCGGCACGATCCTCTGCGAGGCGTCGTGGCATAGTCGCCTTCGGGCGGGGTTTCACGAAGGGATGAGCATGGCGTCGGCACTGTGGCACGGATTCGCGGACATGGGTGCGGTGGAACAGAAGGGTGCCTTCGTGGTGTCCCGCGGCGAGGGCGCGTACATCTGGGACGATCGAGGCAACCGTTACCTCGATGCGACGGCCGGTCTGTGGTTCACCAACGTGGGGCACGGTCGTGCTGAGATCGCGGACGCCGTCGCGCAGCAGTTGCGGACAATGGCCCATTTCTCGAACTTCGGTGACTTCGTACCCGAGACCACCGCGACCCTGGCAGATCGTCTCGCGACCATCGCGCCGGTGCCGGGCAGCAAGATTTTCTTCACATCCGGTGGTTCGGATTCCGTGGACACGGCGGCCAAGCTCGCCCGCCGCTACTGGCACGAGATGGGCAAGCCGTCCAAGACGATCGTGGTCGGCCGCCAGAAGGCCTATCACGGGATGCACGTGGCGGGCACCGCGCTGGCGGGAATTCCCGCTAACCGTGAGGGTTACGGTGAGTTGATGGCCGACGCCGCCACCGTCGCCTGGAACGATGCCAAGAGCCTGCTCGAACTGATCGAGAAGATCGGTGCCGACACGATCGCCGCGTTCTTCTGCGAGCCCGTCATCGGTGCGGGCGGGGTCTACCTGCCGCCGGAGGGTTACCTCGCGGAGGTCCGCGACATCTGCCGCGAGCACGACATCCTGTTCGTCGTCGACGAAGTGGTCACGGGATTCGGCCGCATCGGTGGCGAGTGGTTCGCGTCGACGCGATTCGATCTGCAGCCCGACATGATGACGACCGCGAAGGGGCTCACCTCCGGGTACGTCCCGATGGGTGCGGTGTTCATCGCCCCGCGCGTGGCCGAGCCGTTCTTCGCCGGCGGGGTCTGGTGGCGACACGGCTACACCTACGGTGGGCACGCGGGTGCCGCCGCGGCGGCTCTCGCCAACCTCGACATCATCGAGCGCGAGAACCTGCTGGCGGAGTCGAAGCGGCTCGAGTCGTCACTGCACGAGCACCTCGCACCCCTCGCCGACCACCCGCGGGTCGAGGAGGTGCGCAGCGGTCTCGGTGCGGTCGCGGCGGTGCAGCTGGCCGATCCGGCGGAAGCGCTCCCGTTCGTGAACACGTTGCGTGAACACGGGATCTCGGGGCGCGCCGCCGGTCAGGGCGCCATGCAGATCTCGCCGGCGTTCGTGATGACGGACGAGCAGGTCGCTCAGCTCGCGGACGGGATCCGCCGGGCCCTGGGCTGATCGGTCCCGGTGCCCCGCCTGCGAAAGCGGCGCACGGCACCGGTGACCCGGTCCCGCCAGGTGGGCGGGGTCAGATCGATCTCCTTCTGCCCGTCGTGCGCCGCGTACGCGCGGGTGTAGCGCTCGTGGAGACGCGCCCGAACCTCGTCGGGCGTGTACGCCTTGCGTTGCCGATCCGCCCGCACCGCGACGACCCCGGTCGCGGCGACACCCACCACACCGGCAAGTCCGAGAAGTTTCCACCATTGCCTGCCACGAGGTCGCATCCTTCTAGGCTAGGGCCCATGGACGCGCCACGGCACACGGACGCACGACGACACGGTTCCACCATCGACCTCGACACCGCGGTCGAGGTCACCCGCACCGGCGACATCTGGATCTTCCGCGGAGAGTCTCCGGCGGACAGGGCGATTCAGACGCTGACGAACAGTCCGGTCAACCACGTCGGCATGTCGGTGGTCCTCGAGGACCTCCCGCCGCTCATGTGGCACGCCGAACTCGGACATTCGCTGCAGGACATGTGGACGGGACGCTTCCAGCGCGGTGTGCAACTCCACGACCTGCGCGCCGCGGTCCAGGTGTGGGGTGCGCGGTACGGGCAGCGGGGATGGCTGCGCCAGCTCGCCGAACCCGCGACGTCGCAGCAGGAGGACGCGTTGCTGCGGACGATCGCGCGGCTCGACGGAACCCCGTTCCCGTCCACCGCGAAACTCGCGTCACGGTGGTTCGGCGGGCGCCTGCCGGGGACGGGGCGCCGGCACGAGAAGTCGGGCAGCCTCGAAAGCGCCTATTGCGCCGAGGTGGTCGCGCAGACGTACGAGGAGATGGGTCTGATCAGCGGGCGCAGGCGCACCAATTGGTACGACCCCGGCAAGTTCTGGAGCGGCGACAGGCTCCCCCTCGCTCCGGGGGTGACGCTGGGCCGGGAGATCGAGGTGACCCTGAGCGAAGCCGACCTCACCGCGGGGCGAGGCCGGCGGCCGTCGTCAGAGGGTGCGTGACTTCTCGGGGACGACCCGTCCGCCGACCTCGATCCAGCCGGCGGGATCGTAGGTGGTGCGCAGCTCGGATCCCTTGCCCTGGGTGATCAGGAGTGCGTGCCGAAGGTGTGCGGTGATCCGGACGGCGGCGGCTCCGGTGGCCTCGTCCTCGGTGATGCCCATGTCCGGGGCGAACATTCGCGACCGGATCGAATGCTCGACCTTGTCGGTCCAGGCCCACAGATAGTGGTGTCCGGCACCGAACTTCTTCGGGTCGGCTGCCTGAACCTCGCGCACGCTGTTCATGGGGTACAGCGAGAACTCGGGTGCCCACTCGGGCCGGGCACGCACCCAGGTGATGGCGCCGGAACGGCGGGTGGCGACGGGGCCCGCGGGCACGTCGAGCGTGTTGACCGCCGCGCCGCGCTCGTGCAGCCACCAGGACAGCCCGACGGTGGGATGTCCGGCGAAGGGCAGTTCGGTGGTGGGGGTGAAGATCTGCGCGCGCGCGTGCTCGTCACCGGATCCGGGGATGTCGACGAAGATCGTCTCGCTGTATCCGAGTGCGGCGGCGACGGACTGCCGGTCCTCGGGCGGGACGGCTGAGGAGTCGACGATGCCGAGCGGATTGCCGTGGCGTCCTTTGTCGTCGGTGAACACCCGGACGACGTCTACGTGGATGGGCATTGACGCACCCTATCGCTCGTCGACCTCGAGGAAGTGCGTCGACCGTGGAGTGGTCGCCAGCGGCCCCGGGTCAAAAGGCGGCGGTGATGGATAACGCTAAACTGATAGGCATGGCTGATCAGAGTTATCAACCCACACTGTCGCAGCTGCGTGCGTTCGTTGCGGTCGCGGAATACCGCCATTTCGGCACGGCAGCAGCACGATTGAGTGTGAGTCAACCCACACTGTCGCAGTCGCTGGCCGCCCTGGAGAACGGGCTCGGCGTGCAGCTCATCGAGCGCAGCACCCGTCGCGTCCTCGTCACCGCGGCGGGGGAGCGGCTCCTCGGTCAGGCCAAGGTCATCCTCGAGGCCGCGGACGGTTTCGTCGCGACGGCCGCGGGTGTCGGCGACCGGTTGGCCGGACCGCTGCGTATCGGGCTGATCCCCACCGTGGCCCCGTACGTGCTGCCTGCCCTGCTGCCGGCGCTGCGCGCGGAGATGCCCGCCCTCGAGCCGCAGGTCATCGAGGACCAGACGGCGCGACTCCTGGAGGCGTTACGGGTGGGCGCGCTCGACGTCGCGGTGCTGGCGTTGCCGAGCGGTGTCAGCGGACTCGTCGACATTCCTTTGTACACAGAAGATTTCGTGATGGTCGTCCCGGAGGGGCACGCGCTGGCGGGTCGCACCGACGTCTCGCCGCAGATGCTGGACGCGCTTCCCCTCCTGCTGCTCGACGAGGGGCACTGCCTGCGCGACCAGACCCTCGATCTGTGCCGCTCCGTCGACGCGCACCCGGTGGCGGGCGACACCCGCGCCACGTCGCTGTCGACGGTGGTGCAGTGCGTTGCGGGCGGACTCGGCGTGACCCTGGTGCCGGAATGCGCCGTCAAGGTGGAGACGGGACGGGGGCCGCTCGCGACCGCCCGCTTCGCGGCTCCGGCACCCGGCCGCACGATCGGCCTCGTGTTCCGCTCGTCCAGTGCCCGCGCGGACGGCTACGGGCAACTCGCCGGCCTGCTCACGAAGACGGCGTCGGTCGGCGCGCCGACCTGACGGTCGGGCCTAGGACCGCCGCCGCGGTTTGCCCTTCTTGCCGCCCTTCGTTCCGGAGCCCGACCGTGACGTCCTGGCCCCCGCGGCCGGTTTCTGGCGTGCAGCCGCCGCGGCGGGACGCTTCTTCTTCGGCTGAGCCGGAGTCGGGGTGCGGCCCCGGGAGCTGTTGACGGTCCGGCCTCGAACGATGCCGATGAACTCCTCCACCAGTTCGGTGGTGTCGTCCTCGGGCCACGACAGTGCGATCCGTGACTCCGGGCCGTCCGACACCGTCCGGTAGACGAGGTCCTTGCGGTGGTGGAGCCGCGCGAGCGACTGCGGGACGACGAGCAGCCCGATCCCCGCGGCGATCAGTTCGATCGCGTCGGCCGTCGTGGCGGGGCGGTCCTGGGCGGGCAGTCCCGGCAAGCTGTCCCAGACGAGGACGTCGTCGTGCGGGTGCAGCACGATCTCGTCGGCCAGATCCGCGATCGACACCTCGTCCACCGCCGCCACGACGTGGTCCTTCGGCGCCACGACCACGGGGATCTCGGTGTACAGGGGGATGGCGCTGAGACCGGTCCGGTCGATCGGCAGCCGCACCAGGCCCGCGTCCGCGCCGCCGCCGCGCAACGTCACGGCTGCGTCGGCGGCCGCCACCGGGACGAGAGTGAGCGGGACGTCGGGCAGTCGTTCGTTCCAGATCCTCACCCACTTGGTGGGGGTCACGCCCGGGACATACGCGAGCCGGAACGAAGGGGATGCATCCGCGTCTGTCACTCCGTCAGGCTACCGGCCTTGGTCAACGGCATCGCACACGCTCGTTACTCTTGACACCATGACGTCGCACAAGAGCCCTCAGACTATGAAGCCCGCCACCGCGGCGAAGAAGCTGGGTGTGTACCTCGAGGCCACCCCCGCGGAGTTCCAGGAGGGTCTCGTCTCCCGCGACGAGCTGAGTGCACTGCAGAGCGATCCGCCGGAGTGGCTGCTCGAGCTGCGCCGAAACGGCCCGCACCCGCGGCCGGTGGTCGCGGCGAAGCTGGGGGTATCCATCGCGGGCCTCGGCCGAGGCGGCGTCACCGAGGCGCTCACCACCGAGCAGATCGACGCGCTCATGGCGGATCGTCCCGAGTGGCTGCAGCAGGAACGCGCCACCCAGGCCGAGGTCCGCAAAGAGACCGTCCGCATCAAGGAGAAGAACGCGGCGCGGCGTGATCAGCCCCGCCGGCCGCGTTCCTGACCGCTAACCCCAATGCCGCGTAGTTAGGGCTTGCAGATAAATTATTACGGTGTTTCATTTGGCGGGTTGGGTGTGATGCCTGTGGTGGTGATGTAGGTGGTGAACTCGGCGAGCGTGGTGAGTGGTTCTGCGGGGTCGATGGTGTGGTCGATCTGGTTCAGGAGTTGGCGGGTGTCGCGGATGACCTTGTTGGCGGTGGTCTGGCCGATGTCGAAGAGTTTCGTGATGGCCTTGACCGGCAGGCGGAATCGGTCGTGGATGAGGGTGAGCACGACTCGGTCGGCGAGGGTGAGGGTGGGGCGACGGCCGGGTCCTTTCGCGGTTTGCCGGTGACCGCCTCGGCGGCTGTGCAGGGCTGCTTCCCGTTGTGTGTCGTGGGGTGTGAGCAGGCGGGTGATCAGGGTGTC
>NZ_JBHWUE010000011.1:0-155463 GCF_042738615.1 Rhodococcus sp. NPDC059968 | reverse complement strand
CAACAACACCACCACGACCTTCCCGGCTCCGCTACGTTCCGCCGGGACAACACACGTGCCGGCACCGCAGGCACGTCACCTCATTTTCGGATTAGAGGTACGCGACGTCCGGACGGTAGCCGGCTGCGAGGACGGCGACGGTGGACGGCGGTGTCAGGACGGTGGCGGTGCCGGCCGGCCGGTTCGCCGGAGCCCCGTATCCCTCGGCCGACCACGGGACGACGGTGCCGCCCAGCACGACCGCGGGTCCGCCGTCGAACAGCGCGAACGCGCCGTCGGGCAACGACGACCACGCGGCCTCGTGCGTGCGCTGGTGGGAACCGACCAGCCGCTCACCGTGCAGCCGGGCGTCCATCTCGTCCGCGCCGGGCAGCCCACCCCCGTTGGCCGACTGCCACGCGACGCGAAAGTCGTTGTACCGCTCGCGTCGGCACAGGGCGCACGGCCGATGTCCTGCCGCGAGGGCCAGCGCCTCGTCGTGGAAGAACAGGACCGTGTAGTGGCCCCCGCTCCACTGGGCGACGGTGCGGGCCGGGTAGTCGGTGACGCAGATGATCCACCGCTTGCCTGCATGGTTGCGCACGACGGTGTGTCCCCGGTGCAGGCAGCCCCGGTTTCCCATGAACCGGCCACGGAGTGGAATCGCGACGATCTCGGATCGGGGTGACACACGATTCCGTTCGGCCATGTGCCGATGGTAGCCAGCCGACCCGCGCGTCAAAACCGGATGAGTACCCCCGTCCGGCGCTAACCTGGGCTCAAGGGTTCCGCTCGGACGGGTGTCCCCGTCCGCCCGCGGTCCCGGTCACAGTTCCTCACGATCTGAGGGCAGGAGGCAGGCAGCATGGACGCCATCACCCAGGTTCCGGTGCCCACCAACGAGCCGGTCCACACGTACGCGCCGGGCAGTCCCGAACGTTCCCGAGTGCAATCGGCACTCACCGACATCGCCACCAATCCCGTCGACATCCCGCACGTGATCGGTGGCAAACACCGGCACGGTAACGGCGACCGCGTGGACGTCGTGCAACCCCATCGGCACGCCGCCGTGCTCGGCACGCTGCGCAGCGCCACCCACGACGACGCGTCGGCGGCGGTCGAGGCGGCCACGGCCGCGGCGCCCCACTGGCGGGCGCTCTCGTTCGACGACCGGGCCGCGGTCATCCTGCGCGCCGCCGACCTGCTGTCCGGGCCGTGGCGCGAAACGCTCGCCGCGGCGACGATGCTCGGCCAGTCCAAGTCGGTCCAGCAGGCGGAGATCGACGCACCGTGCGAGCTGATCGACTTCTGGCGCTTCAACGTTCACTTCGCACGCCAGATCCTCGCCGATCAGCCGATCTCCTCACCCGGTGTGTGGAACCGGCTCGAATACCGTCCGCTCGAGGGCTTCGTCTACGCCATCACGCCGTTCAACTTCAGCGCGATCGCAGGCAACCTGCCGACCGCGCCTGCGTTGATGGGCAACACGGTGATCTGGAAGCCGTCGTCGACGCAGACCGTCGCCGCGTACTGGACTGTGAAACTGCTCGAGGCGGCGGGAATGCCTCCGGGTGTCATCAATCTGCTCACCGGCAGCGGGCAGGCGGTCTCGGAAGTGCTGCTCAGCGATCCCCGCCTCGCGGGCATCCACTTCACGGGTTCGACCCGGACGTTCCAGCATCTGTGGAGCGAGGTGGGCGCGAACATCGGGAAGTACGCCGGCTACCCCCGGCTGGTGGGAGAGACCGGCGGCAAGGACTTCGTGGTCGCGCACGCCTCGGCCGACGAGGACGTGCTGCGGACGGCGCTGATCCGCGGCGCGTTCGAATACCAGGGCCAGAAGTGTTCGGCCGCCTCCCGTGCCTACGTCCCGAAGTCGCTGTGGCGGCGGATGCGGGACACGTTCACCGCGGAAGTCGACGCCCTCACCTACGGTGACGTGACCGACCTGGAGAACTTCGGCGGCGCGCTCATCGACCGGCGCGCGTACGACAAGAACGTCGCGGCCATCGAACGGGCCCGCAGCGCCGCCGGCCTCGAGATCGCCGTCGGCGGCAAGTACGACGACAGCGTCGGCTACTTCGTCCGCCCCACCGTGCTCCTCGCGGACGACCCGGCCGACGAGGCGATGACCACCGAGTACTTCGGTCCGATCCTGACGGTGCACGTGTACGACGACTCGGCCTCGAACGCGTTCGCCGACGTGCTCGCCAAGGTCGACTCGGCGGCCCCGTACGCGCTGACCGGTGCGGTGATCGCCGACGACCGCCAGGCCGTCGAGCAGGCAACGTCGGCTCTCCGGTTCACCGCCGGAAACTTCTACGTCAACGACAAGCCGACCGGTGCCGTCGTCGGGCAGCAGCCGTTCGGCGGGGCCCGCGCGTCGGGCACGAACGACAAGGCCGGGTCCAAGCTCAACCTGCTGCGGTGGGTGTCGGCCCGCACCATCAAGGAGACGTTCGTCCCGGCCACCGATTACCGATATCCGCACATGGGGTCGGAATGAAAGCGCCCACGGTTCTGGCGAATCCGCTGCGCCCGGCGATCCTCGCGGCGGCCCGGTCGTCCCGCGTCAAACGGGCGGTCACCGGCGCCCCGGTCACACGGAAACTCGTCGACCGCTTCGTTGCCGGGGAGAACCGGGAATCGGCGCTCGCGGCCGTCCGGGAGATCCTCGATTCGGGCCGGTCGGTGTCGATCGACTTCCTCGGTGAGGACACGCGTGACGCCGCGGGAGCCCAGGCGACGGTCGACGAATATCTGGCGCTCGTCGCCGATCTCGGTGCGCTACCGGAAGCGGCGGAAGGAACTCCGGGTGTTCGCCGGCTCGAGGTGTCGATGAAACTGTCGGCGCTCGGACAGGCGCTCGCCGGCAATGGCCGCAGGATCGCCACCGACAACGCCCGCACGATCTGCGCCGCCGCGGAGGCGGCCGGGGTGTGGGTGACCGTGGATGCCGAAGACCACACGACCACCGATTCGACGCTGGCGATCGTGCGCGAACTCCGCACCGACTACCCCTGGCTCGGTGCGGTGGTGCAGTCGTACCTGCGACGCACCGAGGGCGACTGCCGTGCCCTCGCCAGCCCCGGTTCGAGGGTCCGGCTCTGCAAGGGGGCGTACTGGGAACCCGAGTCTGTGGCATTCCAGGACCGCGCTGCCGTCGACGCGTCGTACCTGCGATGCCTGGGGATCCTCATGGAAGGGTCCGGGTACCCGATGGTGGCCTCGCACGATCCGGCTGTCATCGACGCGGTCGCCCGGCTGGTCGGGCGCACCGGCCGCGCCGCGGACGCCTACGAGCACCAGATGCTGTTCGGGATCCGGGATGTCGAGCAACGTCGGCTCGCGAACCAGGACAAGCAGGTTCGGGTGTACGTTCCGTACGGAAGCCAGTGGTACGCGTATTTCATGCGGCGACTGGCCGAGCGTCCCTCGAACCTGCGGTTCTTCCTGCGCTCGGTGGTCACCAAGGACTGACCGGCGCGGGCCGCTGATAGGTTAAGGCGCGGGTGCGTCGTTGTAGAGTTTCGCGGTGACGACTTCAGGCGCGGGATGGCCCAGCGCGGTCCTCTTCGCCGTCGTTCTCGTCCTCGCCTCGCTGCTCGCATCGGTGCAGATCGGCGAGGGGCGCATCGGCGAGGTCCGGCTCACCCGTCCGCCGCGCACCGCGGTGGTGCTGTGGCTGCTGATCGCCGTGCCGTCGCTGCTGCAGATCGTCGTCCCCGCCGTCCTCGACGCCCTCGAGCGTGACCCCACCCAGATCCGGGACCACCAGTGGTGGCGGATCGTCACCTCGGTCGCGGTGCAGGACGGGGGACTGGCCGGAACCGTGGTGAACCTGCTCGTTCTCGCCTGGGTGGCCCCGCTCGCCGTCCGGGTCTGGGGTGGAGTGCGGGCCGTACTGCTGTTCGTGGCGAGCCAGATCATCTTCGGCCTGTTCACCGCGTTCCTGTTCCCGTCGCCCGGCGCGGGCAACTCGGGTGCCACGCTCGCGCTGGCCGCGTCGTTCGCGGGGTTGGTGGTGATGCAGTCCAAGCAGCGGCGGGTCCTCGCCGCGAGCGGCGGCATCGTCGTCGCCGGGGTCCTGCTGGTGGTGGTCGACGACGCCCACGGGCTGGCCGTCCTGACCGGGGCCCTGCTGGGTGCGGCACTGGCCACCGTCAGTCCGCCACCGGGAGACCCGCCGGACCGCGTCCGGGCCCTGTGAGAGGCTGTCGATGTGCTGCTGCGATCTCTGAATCCTCTGGCCGTCGCCCAGGGCGACGACATTCCCGACGCCATCCGGATCGGCGACACCACCCTGTCGCGCGGTGATGTGCTCGGGGCGGCGACGTCCGTGGCCGAACGGGTGGCACGCGCGGATCGGGTCGCGATCCTCGCCACCCCCACCGTGACCACCGTCCTCGCCGTCGTGGGCTGCCTCATCGCCGGTGTGACCGCGGTGCCGGTGCCGCCCGATTCCGGCCCCGCCGAACTCGAGCACATCCTGCGCGATTCCGGTGTGCAGGCGTGGCTCGGTGAGGCGCCCGCGGACACTGCGGGCCTGCCCGTCGTTCCGGTCCGCGTCCACGCCCGGTCGTGGCACAGCTACCCGGAACCGCCCGAGTCGGGCATCGCGTTCGTGCTCTACACCTCCGGCACCACGGGACCGCCCAAGGGAGTTCTGATCAGCAGGAAGGCCATCGCTGCCGGCCTCGACGGCCTCGTGGACGCCTGGCAGTGGACCGGCAACGACACACTGGTGCACGGACTTCCGTTGTTCCACATCCACGGGCTCATCCTCGGTGTGCTGGGACCGTTGCGTATCGGCAGCAGGCTCGTCCACACGGTCAAGCCCACCCCGGCGGCCTACGCCGCGGCACACGGAACGATGTACTTCGGCGTCCCCACGGTGTGGAGTCGCATCGCCGACGACCCCGAGTCGGCGCGTGCGCTGTCGGGTGCGCGACTGCTGGTGTCGGGCAGCGCCCCGCTGCCCGTGCCGGTGTTCGAGAAGCTGCACGAGCTGACCGGGCTCGCGCCGATCGAGCGGTACGGCATGAGCGAGACGATGCTCACGCTCAGCACCAGGGCCGACGGCGAGCGTCGCCCGGGGTGGGTGGGTGTGCCGGTCCGCGGCGTCGAGACCCGGCTGCGCGACGAGCGCGGCGGCGACGTTCCCCACGACGGCGAATCCATCGGCGGACTGCAGGTGCGGGGCCCGATGCTCTTCGACGGTTATCTCGGCAAGCCCGACGCGACGGCCGAATCTTTCACGGACGACGGCTTCTTCAAGACGGGCGACGTCGCCGTCATCGACCCGGAGGGGTTCCATCGCATCGTCGGCCGCGAATCCACGGACCTCATCAAGTCGGGTGGATTCCGGGTCGGGGCGGGGGAGGTGGAGACGTCTCTCCTCGGCCACCCAAGTGTGCGGGAAGCCGCGGTGGTCGGCCTTCCCGACCCGGACCTCGGCCAGCGGCTCGTCGCCTTCGTGGTGGGGGACGACGTCTCCGAGACCGAGCTGATCGAGCACGTGGCCACCGAATTGTCGGTGCACAAGCGGCCCCGCGAGATCCGTGTGGTCGAGTCGCTTCCGCGGAACGCGATGGGCAAGGTGCAGAAGCAGCAGCTGTTCTGAAATCAGTAAGGTGGCGGGCGATACCGGCCCAACACGGATTGGCAGGCGCACAGTGAGTGTCGAGAGCATCGTTCAGAGCACCCGAATCGTCCTCGCCTCGCGGCCGGACGGCGCGCCCACCGCCGGCAACTTCCGGCTCGAGGCAGTGAACCTTCCCGAACCCGCCGAAGGTCAGGTGCTGATCCGCGTCATCTACCTGTCCCTCGACCCGTACATGCGCGGCCGGATGAGTGCCGCGGAGTCCTACGCCGACCCGGTCGAGATCGACGAGGTCATGGTCGGTGGCACCGTCGGGCAGGTGGTCGATTCCCGGCACCCGGATTTCGCCACCGGTGACTACGTTCTCGGGTACGCGGGCTGGCAGTCGCACGCCGTGGTCGACGGCAACCAGCTCCGCACACTCGACCGCGACGCCGCGCCGCTGTCGACCGCCGTCGGAGTTCTCGGCATGCCCGGCTTCACCGCGTACTCCGGCCTGCTGAAGATCGGGCAACCCAAGGCAGGCGAGACGGTGGTCGTCGCGGCGGCCAGCGGTCCGGTCGGCTCGGCGGTGGGGCAGATCGCGAAGCTGAAGGGCGCCCGGGCCGTCGGGATCGCGGGCGGCCCGGAGAAGTGTGGCTACCTGCTCGACGAACTCGGATTCGACGCCGCCGTCGACCACCGGTCCCCGAACTTCGCCGAGGAACTGCGCGCGGCGTGCCCCGACGGCATCGACGTCTACTTCGAGAACGTCGGCGGTGCGGTGGCCGCGGCAGTACTGCCGCTGCTCAACCTGTATGCGCGAGTTCCCGTGTGCGGCCTGATCGCGCAGTACAACGACACCGAGGCTCCCGAGGGGCCGGATCGGCTGCCCGGGTTCTTCAGCCGGGTGCTGGTCAAGAGCCTCACGATCCGCGGATTCATCCAGCGCGAGTTCGTCTCCGAGATGTACGCGGACTTCCAGCGCGATGTGTCCGGGTGGATCCGGGAGGGCCGATTCGCCTACCGCGAGGACATCGTCGACGGGCTCGAGAATGCGCCTGCCGCGTTCATCGGTCTGCTCCGGGGAAGCAACTTCGGCAAGCTGGTGGTCCGGGTCGCCGAGGAGAACTGACGGGCCGTATTCGCCCTGGACAGGACGCTGTCGTGATACAACGGTGACACAAGCGGACCCTCGTTATGTTTGCGTGATGTCGATGGTGCGGGAGTTCGGTGTCATCCACATTTGGGAGTGATCAGCTCGATGGCGAATCATAATTTGGGGGCGGGTTCGCAGATCCTCGTCGACGGCAGGCCCGCCTCCGCCCCGCTGCGCGACACGCTGACGGTCGCGCAGAAACTCGTCCGCCATTTCGCCGACAACGTGACCCCCTGCGGTTCGCTTCCCGGCGAACAACTGCAGAGCGACGTCATGGATTTCACGATCGTCTGCCTCGGTCTCGGCATCCAGATGCTCGACGAAGGCATCAGCCCGACGGACGAGGACCTCGCGGAAGTTCGCAACAGCTCCGCGCGCTGGGCCCGCGAGGGGTTCCCGTTGAAGCTCGTGCTCCGCATCCTCCACGAAGGCATCCAGGAGGCCGGCGACCTCGTCGCCTCGAACGCCCGCGAGGAAGACCTGCCCGAACTCCTGGTCATCCAGAAGGTGATGTTCACCCTGCTCGAATGCGTGACTGTCGCCGCCACGACCAGCTACGTGGAGGAACTTGAAGCCGTCAACAGCGAACGCGACGGTGCCGCGGTCAATCTCGTCACGGCGCTGCTCAGCGGCAGAAAGGCGGCGACCGCCGCGCGGCACGCGGGTGTGGAGCTGGCCGACGAGTACGTGGTGCTGGGGCTGTCCATTCCGTCGCATCCCACCGAGGCCGTGACCCACCGGCGCAAAGCCGTCGTCGCCCGGCAGAAGCTCCGCCGGTTGCAGATCGAGCTGGCGGACGCCGCGGGTGGTGCCGCCCTCTGTTCGCTGAGCCCGGACGGCGGAACACTGTTGCTGCCGGGCTCGCCCGAGCGGGCCTGGATGGTGTCCCTGCTCGACCGCATCGGAGCCGCCGCCGGAGTTCCCCTGACCGCCACGGCAACCCGGGTCCGCACCGCCGGCATCCCCGCGGCCGCCGACCAGGTCCACGAACTCCTCGAGCTCGCCCATCAGCTGGCCCTGGAACCGGGCCTCTACGAGATGGACGATCTGGCGCTCGAATACCAGCTCACCCGGCCCGGGCCGGGCAGGACCCACCTGGCGCGGCTTCTCGAACCGTTGCAGGGCTCACCCGAACTGATCGAGACGCTCGAGGTGCACATCGGCCACGATCTCAATCGGCAGCGCACCGCGAAGCAGATGCACCTTCACACCAATACGGTGGACTACCGGCTCAAGCGGGTGGCGCAGCTGACCGGCTGCGATCCGACCCGCCCGTCCGGACTGCGGCAGATCCAGGCCGCGCTCGTGGCCCGCAGGCTCGAGGTCGCGCAACCCGATCGCTGACCCGGGCGCCCGCCACTGACGCAGCGTCGTACGCTGCACCGTTCGTTACGATGTGGGCCGGATCATATTCGGTCCGGATGTGTCGGTGGTCGTCTCGTGACCGAACTGTTAGGGGGCAGGCGATGGCCGGAGGGCGTCATTCCAGCGCGGGGCAGGAGCGAAGTGGTCGCTCGCCCGGGTTCTACGCGGTGTGCGCCGCTGTCGTGATCGGGCTCGTGGCCTCCGTGGTCGTCGTCGTTCAGGCGGTGCGCTCCTGGGCCGACGACTGCGATCAGGTCACCGACTACACCCTCGCCGCCGACCCGAGCATCGCGGCGGTCCTGAGCAGCATTCTCGGCGAAGCGAAGGACACCGACCTCGGCTGCGCGAACGTCGCCGTCAGCGGCGCGACGTCCGGCGACATCGCGGGACGACTCGGCAAGGGAACCGACGCGCCGGACCTCTGGATCCCCGACACCGGCGCCTGGGTGGGCAAGGCGGCGCTCACCGCGGCCGGTCCGGTAGAGGTGATGACGGGATCGATTGCATCCTCGCCCGTCGTCCTGGCGTCCCGCGAGGAGGACGCCCCCACGTCGCCGACGTGGCTCGCCGCCCTCCAGATCAAGGACATCCAGCTGGGCAACCCCCTCGTGACCGGGGCCGCGCAGGCTCCGATCAACGCGGCACTCGCCGAGGGCGAGGCCGACCCCGTATCCGCGGGGACCGTGCGGGCGGCGCTGGTCCCGCTCGCACAGGAGGAGAGTGCACGCACCGCGGACGAGCCCATCGGCGAGGAGATGCTGCAGGGAGTCGTCGACAACGGTGGCGTCGCCGTGGCCACCGAACAGTCCGTGCTCGATTTCTCCGACGGTGACGGCGCGCGCACGCTCACCGCGACGGTCCCCCCGACGGGCAGCAACTTCATGAACTTCCCGCTCGTCGTCACCTCGCCGGCCCCCGACCGGCACTACAAGGCCACCCAGGTGGCACGTGCCGTCGCCGCTGTTCTGGGCGGTGAGGAGGCCCGTGCGGTACTCGCGGAGAACGGATTCCGCGGACCCGACGGGAGTCCGCCGGCCGACGGCCGCGGCGTCGGCCGGATCACCAAGCTCGCGCTCGAGGACGAGTCGGCGCTACAGGACGCCCTCGGCGGATGGGCGTTGATGGCGTTGCCCATCCGCACGCTCGTCGCGATCGACGTGTCGGGGTCGATGGAGACACCCGCAGGCAACCGGTCGCGCATGGACCTCACGGTCGATGCGGCGCTCGCCGGCAACGCGATGTTCCCCGACAGCGTGTCAGCCGGGTTGTGGGCGTTCTCGCAGGGGCTCGGTGGGGGACCGCAAGACTACAAGGAGATGGTCCCGATCCGCCGCTACGACACGGTGGTCGACGGCCTCACGCAGCGCCAGCTGATGGCGCAGCAGGCGGGGAGGGTCGACGGGCTGATCGGCGGCGGCACCGGCCTGTACGACACGACGCTCGCCGCGTTCCGGTCGGTGCAGGAGACGTACGACCCGCGCGCCGTGAACAGTGTGATCATCCTGACCGACGGCGCCAACGAGGATCCGGACTCCATCACGAAGGAACAGCTCCTGAGCATCCTGCAGCGTGAGACGGATCCGGCCCGGCCCGTCATCATCGTGACGATCGGCATCACCGACGACGCCGATGCGGCCACGCTCGCCGAGATCTCGCGGGTGACCGGAGGGTCGAGCTACGTCGCGAAGGATCCCGCCGACATCGCCAACGTGTTCGTCAACGCGCTGGCCGCCCGCGGTCGCAGCTAGCGGAATTCCGTTCCGGCGCAGTCGGACTTTTGGGGCCGCACCCCTAGCAATCCATCGGGCGGTAGTGCTTTGGTGAAAGGGGGAGTCGGACCCATTCGAGGAGCTCGTCATGGCCAAGCCGTTCAGAGGTGTCGTCAATCTCGATATTCGTGACTCGATCCCGGATTGGGGTCCATACGAGCAGCCGAAGGCGCCGCCCGGTTCGCCGAACGTCCTCTACATCGTGCTCGACGACGTCGGTTTCGGAGCGATGGGCTGCTACGGCGGGCCGATCGAGACTCCGAACATCGACCGGATCGCCGCGAACGGGCTGCGGTACGGCCAGTGGCACACCACCGCCCTGTGTTCCCCCACGCGATCCTGCCTGCTGACGGGGCGTAACCACACCACCAACGGGATGGCGTGCATCAGTGAGTGTGCTGTCGGGTTCCCCGGTGGGAACGGGCACATCCCTCCCGAGTGCGCCACCCTCGCCGAGATCCTGGTCGAGCAGGGCTTCAGCACCGCGATGGTCGGGAAGTGGCACCTGTGCGCCGAGGACGAGATGAACCTGGCGTCGACGAAACGGAACTGGCCGGTCGGCCGCGGCTTCGAGCGCTTCTACGGCTTCCTCGGGGCGGAGACGAACCAGTGGTATCCGGATCTGGTGCACGACAACCATCCCGTCGAGCAGCCCGCCACCCCGGAGCAGGGCTACCACTTCAGCGTCGACATCACCGACCACGCGCTCGACTACCTCGGCGACGTCAAGGCGATCGCACCGGACCGGCCGGTATTTCTGTACTACGCACCCGGCTGCGCGCATGCCCCGCACCACGCGCCGCGTGAGTGGGCCGACCGCTATCGCGGCAGATTCGACGACGGCTACGAGGCGATGCGCGAGCGGACCCTGGCCCGGCAGAAGGAGATGGGCCTCGTACCTCCGGACACCGAGCTGCCGCCGCTCAACCCGATCGGCACCCCCGACTCCCGCACCGGACCCGACGGTCAGCCGTTCCCACCGCTGGACTTCACCCGGCCCTGGGACACCCTCTCCGACGACGAAAAGCGGCTCTTCGCGCGCATGGCCGAGGTGTACGCCGGTTTCCTCTCGCACTGCGACGACCAGATCGGCCGACTGCTGGCCTACCTCGAGGAGATCGAGCAGCTCGAGAACACCATCATCGTGGTGGTCTCCGACAACGGCGCCAGCGGCGAGGGCGGACCCAACGGTTCGGTCAACGAGAACAAGATCGCCAACAGCGTGCCGGACGATCTCGCCGAGAATCTGGCCAAGCTGGACCAGCTCGGCGGCACCGAGACCTACAACCACTACCCGAACGGGTGGGCGATGGCCTTCAACACCCCGTTCAAGATGTGGAAACGCTACTCGTTCAACGGCGGCACCAGCGATCCGTGCATCTTGTCGTGGCCCGCCGGGATCGAGGCCCGCGGCGAGACCCGCGACCAGTACCACCACGCCATCGACATCGTCCCGACTCTGCTCGACTGCCTCGGTGTCGAACTTCCCGATACGGTCAAGGGATACACCCAGCACCCGATCCAGGGCGTGAGCATGCGCTACAGCTTCGACGCCGGAAACATCCCCACCGCCAAGCACACCCAGTTCTATTCGATGCTCGGCGGGCGGGGCATCTGGCACGACGGCTGGAAGGCCGTCACCACCCACCCGACGCTGAGCGGGTGGAGCCACTTCCCGGAGGACGCCTGGGAGCTCTACCACACCCAGGTGGATCGCTCTGAACTCCACGACCTCGCCGCCGAGGAACCCGGCAGACTCGCCGAACTCGTCGGACTGTGGTTCCACGAGGCCGGCGCGAACCAGGCGCTGCCGCTCGACGACCGCTCGCCCGTCGAACTCCTCACCACCCCACGTCCGCAACTCGCGCCCCCACGCAATCGCTACGTCTACCGACCCGGCGGCGCGGAGGTACCCGAGGCGGTGGCGGTCAACCTCCGCAACCGCTCCTACTCGATCGGGGCGCTCGTCGACCTCCCCGAACCCGGTGCCTCGGGGGTGCTGTTCTCCCACGGCGGCAGGTTCGGTGGCCACTCGCTGTACGTCAAGGACAATCGGCTGCACTACGTGTACAACTTCCTCGGCAGTGATCAGCAGACGATCGACGCGACCGAGGACCTGCCGTCCGGGGAGAACCTCATCCTGGCTGCGTCGTTCGACAAGGACGGGGAGGACCCGCCCGGTACCGCCCACGGGGTGCTGAGCCTGTACTACGGCGACCGCAAGGTCGGCGAGGGCCGAATCCGAACGCAGCCCGGCAAATTCAGCATCGGAGGCGGCGAGGGCCTCAATGCCGGCCGCGACAGCGGCGAACCCGTCACCGACGACTATCCGGGTTCGTCGCCGTGGGCCTTCACCGGTGGCACGTTGAACCGGGTCGCGATCGACGTCAGCGGCGAACCGTTCGTCGATCTCGAACGCGAAGCCGCGGCCATGCTTTCTCGCGAGTGAGAACGGAAGCGCCATGACGGAACCCCTTCCGAGCTGGCGTGAGGGTGCCGGCAGGGCGGCCATCCTGGGATTCGTCGGGCAGGTGACGGCGGAGGACGTCCCCGTCGAGGATCGGATCGCGGTCTTCGACAACGACGGCACACTGTGGTGTGAGAAGCCGATGCCCATTCAGCTCGACTTCATCCTGCGCCGTCTCGTCGTCATGGCCGAGCACGATCCGGATCTGCGCACCCGTCAGCCCTGGCAGGCCGCCTACACACAGGATTACGGCTGGTTGAACGACGTCATCACGCGGCACTACGACGGCGACGACAGCGGTGTGAAAGAACTCGCCGCTGGTGTGCTGACCGGGTTCGCCGACGTGACCGTCGAGGAGTTCGAGATCCGGGCGGACCAGTTCCTGCGCACCGCCCGGCATCCCACCCTCGACAGGAACTACCTGGCGTGCAGTTACGTACCGATGGTGGAGCTCCTCGACTACCTGGCCGTCAACGGGTTCCGCAACTACATCGTGTCCGGCGGTGGCCGCGATTTCATGCGGCCGATCAGTCACGACGTGTACGGCATTCCGCGGCAACGGGTCATCGGCAGCGGGGTGTCACTGGTCTGGAAGCACGACGGGCGCAGCGGCGCGATCGTCCGCAGAGCCGAGGCGGACGTCCTAGACGACGGGCCCGAGAAGCCGGTGCAGATCTGGAACCGGGTCGGCAGGCGGCCCCTGCTGGCGGCGGGAAACAGCAACGGGGACATCCCGATGCTGCAATTCTCGGAGGCACCGGGCCGGCCGTCGCTGCGGTTGCTGCTGCGCCACGACGACGGCGTCCGCGAGTTCGACTACGTCGCGGGCGCCGAGCGGGCACTCGAACTGGCCGGAACCCACGACTGGACCGTGGTCAGCATCGAAAACGACTGGACAACGGTGTTCCCGCCGCTTCTCGAGTAGTCGGAGGAATCCTCGTGGGTTCGCCGCGGATCGGGGAATCGACGCCTAGCGTGATGCATGGAACGGCCGGGCCTCGACTGCGAACACCCTCCCGAACAGGAACACTCACACCATGCACACTGTCAGGTTCTTCGAACTCGCAACCGGATTGTTCGAAGTGCTCGGTGTCATCGCGATGGTTGTCGGGTTTCTCTTCGCCTTCTTCCTCGCGGTGCGCGCGTGGAGGAGGACCCGAGACGGTGCTCAGGCGTTCAAGACCCTGCGGGAGTCGCTCGGGGGCGCGATCCTGCTCGGCCTGGAATTGCTCGTCGCGGCCGACATCGTCAAGACGGTCACCTCCACACCGTCGCTGACCGATGCCGCCGTCCTGGGAGTGATCGTGCTGATTCGCACTGTGCTGAGCCTGTCCATCGAGATCGAGATCGAGGGTGTCGCACCGTGGCGGAAGGCGTTGGTGACCGGACCGCAGGTGCTCGCCCGTGCGGCGCGCTCGTCCGCGGGGCAGGAGCCGAGTTCGGGCCGGTGAGTCGCCGGCCCGAACCGGTCACACCGTCTGCGACCGCTTGCGCAGCCGGGTGTTGAGCACACCGAGCGCCGCGATGGCGAGGAACAGGACGCACGTCGAGATCAGCTGGGTGCGGGCATCGCTGTCGAACAGCATGAGCACGACGAAACCGGCGAGCATTGCGAGCGTGACGTAGCTGAGCCACGGGAACAGCCACATCCGCACGGTCAGCTTGCCCTCGCGTTCGAGCCGCGGGCGCAGCCTCAGATGCGACACGACGATGAAGATCCAGATGACCAGGAGCGCCGAACCGACGGCGTTCAGAAGAAGTCCCAGGAGGTCGTCGGGCAGCCACCAGTTGAGCAGCACGCTGACGAAACCGAAGAACACCGACAGCAGCACCGCGTTGAGAGGCACTCCGGAATTCGAGATCCGGGCCATGAACGCGGGACCGTCGCCGCGCCGGGAAAGCGAATACGCCATCCGCGACGTGCCGTAGATGTTGGCGTTGAACGCCGACAACAACGCGACCACGACCACCAGTTCCATGAACCCGGCCACGTACGGGATGTGGGCCTGGTTGAGAACCGCCACGAACGGTCCGCTCTTCAGGTCCGACGAGTCCCAGGGTAGGACGAGGATCATGATCGAGATCGAACCGAGGTAGAAGACGCTGATACGCCAGACGACGCTGCGGACCGCCACGGCGATCGAGCGCTCGGGGTCCTCGGATTCGGCGGCAGCGATGGTCACGATCTCGATGCCGCCGAAGGCGAACGCCACCACGAGCAGTCCCGCGGCGACACCGGCGAAGCCTTCCGGCATGAAGCCGCCGTGGCCGAACAGGTTGGTGGTGCCCACCGGTTCGGTGTCCGGCAGCAGGCCGAACACCAGCAGCACGCCGATCACCAGGAACGCGATGATGACGGTGACCTTGATGGCGGCGAACCAGAATTCGAACTCGCCGAAGTTACTGACCTTCGCGAGGTTGACGGCGGCGAAGAAGATCACGAACACCAGGGCGACGACCCACTGCGGAACACCGGGCAGCCAGCCGCTCACGATGCCGGAGGCGCCGGTGATCTCGGCGCCGAGCACCATGATCAGCATGAACCAGTAGAGCCAGCCCATCACGAATCCGGCCCACTCGCCGATGCCGATCCGCGCGTAGTGCGAGAAGGATCCGCTGGCGGGGATCGCCGCTCCCATCTCGCCGAGCATGCGCATCACGAAGACGACGATGATGCCGGCGAGAAGGTAGGAGACGAGGACCGCGGGACCGGCGGTCGCGATACCGACACCGGTGCCGAGGAACAGTCCGGCACCGATCGCGGAACCGAGGCCCATCATCGTGAGATGACGGACCTTCAGGCCCCGGCCGAGTGTGCTGGTCGAATCGGTCATGGTGAAGGGTGTCCGCGTACCGCTCACCGGATCAGTCGTTTGCGTGCAGAGCGGCGTTCAGTTCCACGCCGGTGCCCTTCCACGGCACGACCTCGACGGCTCCCGACACGGAGTTGCGACGGAAGAGCAGGTTGGACTGGCCGTTGAGTTCCTTGGCCTTCACGACGGTGCCGTCCGGCCCGGTGACCTTGGTGCCCGCGGTCACGTACAGACCGGCCTCGAGGACGCAGTCGTCGCCGAGCGAGATGCCGAGACCGGCATTGGCGCCGAGGAGGCAGCGCTTGCCGACGGAGATGGTCTCCTTGCCGCCACCGGACAGGGTGCCCATGATCGAGGCGCCGCCGCCCACGTCGGATCCGTCGTCGACGACGACGCCCGCGGAGATACGGCCTTCGACCATGGAGTTGCCGAGCGTGCCGGCATTGAAGTTGACGAAGCCCTCGTGCATCACGGTGGTTCCGCTTGCCAGGTGGGCGCCGAGGCGGACCCGGTCGGCGTCGGCGATGCGGACCCCGGACGGGACGACGTAGTCGACCATGCGCGGGAACTTGTCGACACCGAACACGGTGACCACACCGCGGATGCGCAGGCGCGACCGCACCTTCTCGAAGCCCTCGACCGCGCAGGGACCGAAGTTGGTCCACACCACGTTGGACAGCAGGCCGAACAGGCCGTCGAGGTTGACGCCGTGCGGGGTCACGAGGCGGTGCGAGAGGAGGTGAAGGCGCAGGTAGGCGTCGTGTGCGTCGACCGGCGGCGCGGACAGGTCGGCGATGGTGGTGCGCACCACGACCTGGTCGACCTCACGCGCTTCGTCGGGTCCGGCGAGAAGTGCCAGATCGGAGGGGATGTCGCCACCCTCGATCCGCACGGTGCCCGCCTCGTCGAAGTTTCCCAGCTCGGGTGCCGGGAACCAGGTGTCGAGGACCGTGCCGCCGACGGTCACGTTGGCGATGCCTACTGCTGATGCTCCCTGTGTGCTCACGGCAGTAAAGGTTACTGCCTCATTACTCGGGCATTCCCAGCGGTCGTTATCGGGACGTGATCGAATCGAAACCGAGCGGGTTCCGGCCATGTGGGGGACCATGCACGGGGCACGTGGGACACACCGGGAAAGGTCGTGGCAATGCGCATTTCGCAATGGGGTCGATTGGTCGGAGGCGGCCTGCGGGCCGTGGCCGCGAGCGCGCTGCTCGCCGGGGCAGTGTCGGTGGTGGCGCCGCAGACGGCGTCCGCCGCTCCGGTGTGCCCGGGCGCCGGCCAGGCACCGGTTCTCGTCGGGCGGGTGCCGGGTGCGGCGCTCGAAGGAGTCGCCGTGGACGGCGGCGGCCGCCTCTACACGACGGACCTCGTGAGCGGGCAGGTGTTCCGCCTCGACGCCCCGGGAGCCCCCGCGGTCCCGGTCGCGACGGTGCCGGACGGCGGGGCCGGGGCGCTGGCCTGGGCGTCGGACGGCTCACTGCTGGTGGGGTACGGCGCGGACGTCCGCGTGTTCCTCGGCGACATCGTGCGACCGGGAGCGATCGCGAAGCTGAACACCGCGACCAACGTGCTCACTCCGTTCGCGTCGGGCCTGAGCGCGGCGAACGGACTCGATGTCGCCGCCGACGGAACGGCATACGCCACCAACGACTTCGGAACCCAGATCGGGCGGGTGTTCCCCGACGGGCGGGTGGAGCCCAACTGGGCGACGCTGCCCAGCGCCAACGGCGCGGTGCTCGGCGCGGACGATCGGTACCTCTACGTGTCGCGGACGTTCGTGAATCCGGGTGTGAGCCGGATCCCGCTCGCGAACCCCCGAGCGCCCGAGAGCATCCTCGAGCTGTCCGGTCTCGACAACTTCGCCGCTCCCGACGGCCTGGCCCTGGACTCGAGAGGCCGTCCGGTGGTCCCGGCCAACGTGCGCGGTGAGATCTGGCGCCTCGACTCGCCGGGACAGTACTGCGTGCTGGCGTCCGGCCTGCCGACGTCGAGCATGGTCGTCTACGGGCAGGGGTCCGGAGGCTTCTCGGCGGGACGGCTGTTCCGCATCGGTTTCGACGGTGCGATCTACGAGATCCCGGGCGGCTTCGACGGGTAGCAGCGCCCGAGCAGGCGGACGGGTCGGCCTAGGGTGGACGGGTGAGCCCACTCGACCTCCACGCCGATCCCATCGACCTCACCGCCGCCCTGGTGGACATCCCGAGCGTCTCGCACGACGAGTCGGCGATCGCCGCCGCCGTCGAGTCGGCGCTGCGGGAGCAGACCACCGGTTTCGAGATCATCCGCAACGGCAACGCCGTGCTCGCCCGGACCGATCGGGGACTGCCGAGCCGGGTGATGCTCGCCGGTCACCTCGACACGGTGCCGATCGCCGACAACGTGCCCTCGCGGCGTGAGGGCGATCTGCTGCACGGATGCGGAACCGTCGACATGAAGTCGGGCGACGCGGTGTTCCTGCACCTCGCCGCCACCATCGAGAACCCCGCGCACGATCTGACCCTCGTCTTCTACGACTGCGAGGAGATCGCGGCCGTCCACAACGGGCTCGGACGGATCGAACGCGAGATCCCCGAGTGGCTGCGCGCAGACGTCGCGATCCTCGGCGAGCCGACCGGGGGCCTTATCGAGGCGGGGTGCCAGGGCACGTTGCGGGTGACGCTGACCACCCGCGGCACCCGCGCGCACTCCGCGAGATCGTGGCTGGGCGATAACGCGATCCACCGCTTCGCCCCGGTTCTGCAGCGGCTGTCGGACTACACCGCGCGGTCGGTGGACATCGACGGCTGCGTGTACCGGGAGGGGTTGTCCGCCGTGCGGATCGCGGGCGGCGTCGCGGGCAACGTGGTTCCCGACGCGGCGGAGATGGACGTGAACTTCCGCTTCGCCCCCGACCGCAGCGCCGAGCAGGCGATCGACCACGTGCGGGAGGTCTTCGACGGCCTCGAACTGGGTTTCGAGGTCACGGACCTGTCACCGGGAGCCCTGCCCGGGTTGAGCGACCCGGCGGCCGCTGCCCTCATCGAGGCGGCGGGCGGGCAGTTCCGCGCCAAGTACGGGTGGACGGACGTCTCGCGGTTCTCCGCGCTCGGCATCCCGGCCGTGAACTACGGTCCCGGCGACCCGAACTTCGCCCACAAGCGGGACGAGCACGTGCCTATGCAGCAGATCACCGACGTGACGACGGTGCTGCGCGCCTATCTGAGCGCCCCGTGACTGCCCGGTGCCCCGAACGGGCCACCCGCTAGCCTGGGGCGCATGGCACCCGAGAAGAACACTCACGGCCGGAAGTCCTCGACCGTGAAGCACCGGGGTCCGGTGCAGTTGAGGCGCGCCCGCAAGGACGACACCACCACCACCGACGAGCGGTTGCTCGACGAGCGGGGCTCGACCGACTGGGTGCACACCGACCCCTGGCGGGTACTGCGGATCCAGAGCGAGTTCATCGAGGGGTTCGGTGCCCTGGCCGAGGTGCCGCGCGCGGTCACCGTCTTCGGTTCCGCTCGCACTCCGGACGGCCACCCGGAGTACGAGGCGGGACGGGCGCTGGGTGCCCGCCTGGCCGAGGCCGGCTACGCCGTCATGACCGGCGGCGGCCCCGGCGTCATGGAGGCGGCCAACCGCGGCGCCAGCGAATCGGGTGGTTACTCCATCGGCCTCGGCATCGAGCTGCCGTTCGAGGAGGGCCTCAACGAGTGGGTCGACCTCGGCATCAACTTCCGCTACTTCTTCGCGCGCAAGACGATGTTCGTGAAGTACTCGCAGGCGTTCATCTGCCTGCCCGGCGGGTTCGGGACGCTCGACGAACTGTTCGAGGCGCTGACTCTGGTGCAGACGCGCAAGGTCACGAGATTCCCGATCGTCCTCTTCGGCACCGAGTACTGGTCCGGGCTCGTGGACTGGTTACGGGGAACTCTCCAACGCAGCGGCAAGATCTCGGAAGGTGACGTCAATCTCTTGCACGTCACGGACAGCGTCGAGGAAGCGGTGCAGATCGTCATACGGTCGCAGCACGGTGTCGACGAAGCTGCCCTGCTCGGTACGGAGGACCAGTGGTGATGCCGGAAACTGTTCCACCGCGGCCGTTCTCGGTGTGCGTCTACTGTGCATCCGGCCCCGTGGACGACCACTTCCTGGAACTCGCGTCCCGGGTCGGCACCGAAATCGGAAAGCGCGGTTGGCAACTCGTGTCCGGCGGTGGCAACGTCTCGATGATGGGTGCGGTGGCCGAGGCCGCCCGCGCGGCGGGGGCGACGACCGTCGGTGTCATCCCGAAAGCTTTGGTACACAGGGAAGTCGCCGACGTCGACGCGGACGAACTGGTGGTCACCGACACCATGCGCCAGCGCAAGCAGGTCATGGAGGACCGGGCCGACGCATTCGTCACGCTGCCCGGCGGTATCGGCACGCTCGAGGAGCTGTTCGAAACGTGGACCGCGGGCTACCTCGGCATGCACGAGAAACCGGTGGTCCTGCTGGATCCGCACGGTCATTACACGGGGCTGCTCGACTGGCTCGACGGGCTGCGGGGCGGCGGTTTCGTGGCCCAGCGCGCCCTCGACAGGCTGCTCGTCCGCGCCGATGTCGAGGAGGCGCTGGACGCCTGCGTGTCCTGAGGCGCCGTCCGGTCCATGTCGTGGCGCACGTTGTTACCGTGCAGTAAGGTGACCTGACTCATACTGCAGGCCTGAGGGGATGTCATGCGTTCTGAAGCTCGTTCGACGATCGGGGTGGTCGACCTCGCGAGGCGGCTGCCGGCCATGATTCCGGAGCTGCCGACCATGGCGAAGGGGGTCCTCGGCCTGATCCGGACCCCCGACGCGAAGGAATCGATCGGCCTCGTCTTCCAGCGCGCCGCCGCGGCGCACCCGCGCCGCACGTTCCTGCGGTTCGAGGGCGAATCGCTGAGCTACCGGAATGCCAACATCCGCGTGAACCGCTATGCCCATGCGCTCGCCGAGCTCGGAGTGGCACGCGGGGGCGTCGTCGGGATCCTGGGTAAGAACTCGCCCGAGACGCTGCTCATTGCGCTCGCGGCGGTCAAACTCGGCGCCGCCGCCGGGATGCTGAACCACAACCAGCGCGGAGACGTGCTCGCGCACAGCATCTCGCTGCTCGACAGTCGGGTCCTGGTGGTGTCCGAGGCGTGCGGCGAGGCCATGGACTCGCTCGACGAACCGCCCGCCGTGCCCTCGGTGCTGTACTTCGACGACCTCGACCGCCTCGCCGAGAAGGCTGGGGACGACAACCCCGGGGCGTGCGAGCAGATCCAGGCCCGGGAGAAGGCGTTCTACATCTTCACCTCCGGCACCACGGGACTCCCGAAGGCCAGCCTGATGAGTCACTTCCGCTGGCTCAAGAGCATGTCCGGACTCGGCAACATGGGAGTCCGGCTGCGTGGCAGCGACGTCCTGTACTGCTGCCTGCCGCTCTATCACAACAATGCGCTGACGGTGTCGCTGTCCTCGGTGCTCGGATCGGGGGCGACGCTCGCACTGGGTAAGCAGTTCTCGGCGTCCAAGTTCTGGGCCGACGTCGAACTGAACCGGGCCACCGCGTTCACCTACATCGGCGAGCTGTGCCGGTACCTGCTGAACCAGCCCGAGAAGCCCGGTGACCGCGACAACTCCATCCGGCTGATGGTCGGGAACGGTCTGCGTCCGGAGATCTGGTCCGAGTTCACCACCAGGTTCGGGATCTCCCGGGTGGCCGAGTTCTACGGCGCCAGCGAGTGCAACATCGCGTTCGTCAACGCCCTCAACGTCGACCGGACGGCAGGCATCTGCCCCTTGCCGCACGCCGTGGTCGAGTACGACGAGGACAGCGGATCGCCCCGGCGGCACTCGGACGGCAAGCTGCGGAAGGTGCGCACCGGCGACGTCGGACTACTGCTGTCGAAGGTGACGGACCGGGCGCCGTTCGACGGATACACCGACGAGGAGGCCACCGACAAGAAGCTCGTCCGCGACGGCTTCGACGACGGCGACTGCTGGTTCGACACCGGCGACCTCGTGCGCCGCCAGGGCTGGTCGCACGTCGCGTTCGTCGACCGGCTCGGCGACACGTTCCGCTGGAAGGGAGAGAACGTCGCGACCACCGAGGTCGAGGGCGCGCTCCTCGCGCATCCCGCGGTCGAGCACGCCGTCGTCTACGGCGTCGAGATTCCCGGGACCGACGGTCGCGCCGGGATGGCCGCGGTGACGTTGCACGAGCACGAGAAGTTCGACGGCCCCGACGTCGCGGCGTTGCTGTTCCAGCGTCTGCCGTCGTACGCGGTGCCGCTGTTCGTCCGCGTCGTCGATTCCCTCGAACAGACGTCGACGTTCAAGAGCCGCAAGGTGGAACTCCGCAAGGAGGGCTACGACGTCGAGGACACCGACACGTTGCACGTGCTGTCCGGGCGCAGCGACGGCTACAAGCCCTCATACGACGGGTACGTCGACGAAGTGGCGAAGGGTTCGCTCCCCAAGTAATGCGGCTACGCCGCCCGTGAGTACTTGTTAACCGCCCCCGCGGTTGACAAGTACTCACGGGCGGTGGCAGGCCGGGCCCCGATTTCGCTGCGTGCCAATATTGGTGACATGGCCGAGAGAGACGTACCGCCCGCGCCCGACCACCCGTCGCCCACGCTGTGCGGGCGACCCGTGGCGGTCGATCGTGCGCTCGTGATGGCCATCGTGAACCGGACACCCGATTCGTTCTACGACCGCGGTGCCACGTTCACCGATTCCGCCGCCATGTCGGCGGTCGAACGGGCCGTGGACGAGGGTGCCGACCTCGTCGACATCGGGGGTGTGAAGGCCGGACCGGGTGACGTCGTCGACTCGGCGGAAGAGACCCGGCGGGTGGTGCCGTTCGTGGCCGCGATCCGCGAGCGCTACCCGGAGTTGCTCATCAGCGTCGACACCTGGCGCAGCGGCGTGGCCCGGCTGGCCGTCGCGGAGGGCGCCGATCTCATCAACGACACGTGGGCCGGCGCCGACCCTGCGCTCGTCGAGGTGGCCGCGGAGACGGGCGCCGGCATCGTCTGTTCCCACACCGGGGGAGCGGTTCCGCGGACCCGGCCGTTCCGCGTCCGGTACTCCGACGTCGTCGCGGACGTCCTCGCAGAAGTGGTGTCGGCCGCCGAGAACGCGTCCCGGCTGGGTGTGCCCGCCGACTCGATCCTCATCGATCCGACCCACGATTTCGGGAAAAACACCTATCACGGGCTCGAGTTGTTGCGGCGAGTGGAAGATCTTGTAAATACCGGATGGCCGGTGCTCATGGCGCTGAGCAACAAGGACTTCGTCGGGGAGACTCTAGGGGTAGATCTCGTCGAGCGGTTGGAGGGAACATTGGCAGCGACAGCGATGGCCGCCGCAGGAGGCGCCCGTGTCTTCCGTGTCCACGAAGTTGCCCCCACGCGTCGAGTGGTGGACATGGTGGCCGCGATTCAAGGCCGGCGCGCACCGTCCCGCACCGTGCGGGGGCTGGCATGAGTGCCGTGGGGGCCCGGGCGGCCCGCACGATGGTGGCGGAGGAGCGAACCCCTCGCAGCTGGGCCGAGGCGAACAGCTGGGACCAGCCGTCGTGGAGCATCGCCGAACTCGAACGGGCCAAGGCCGGGCGCACCGTGTCGGTGGTCCTGCCCGCGCTCAACGAGGAGGAGACCGTCGCCGCGGTGGTGGACACGATCCACCCGTTGCTCGGTGGTCTGGTGGACGAGTTGATCGTGCTCGATTCCGGATCGACGGACCTGACGGCGGAACGCGCACGCGCGGCGGGCGCCACTGTCATCAGCCGGGAGGAGGCGGTGCCGGCGTTCCCGCCCGTGGCGGGCAAGGGCGAGGTGCTGTGGCGTTCCGTCGCCGCGAGCACCGGTGACCTCATCGCCTTCGTCGACTCGGATCTCATCAACCCGGATCCGGCATTCGTCCCGAAACTGCTGGGACCGCTGCTCACGGCCGACGGAATCCATCTCGTGAAGGGCTACTACCGCCGTCCACTTCGCCTCAGCGGCACGGAGGACGCCAACGGAGGTGGCCGGGTGACCGAGCTCGTGGCGCGCCCCATGCTGGCCTCGCTCCGGCCGGAGCTGACGTGTGTGCTGCAGCCGCTGGGCGGCGAGTACGCGGGCACCCGGGAGTTGCTGTCGGCGGTCCCGTTCGCCCCCGGCTACGGCGTCGAGATCGGGCTGCTGCTCGACACGTACGACCGTCTCGGACTCGGTGCGATCGGCCAGGTCAATCTGGGGGTGCGCAAGCACCGTAACCGCCCGCTGTCCGAGCTCGGGGTGATGAGCAGGCAGATCATCGGCACGATGATGCGGCGCTGCGGGGTGCCCGACTCCGGGGCGGGTCTGACCCAGTTCCTGGTGGACGGCGACTCCTTCGTTCCGACGACGACGGACGTCGCACTGGCCGATCGCCCGCCGATGAACACGGTGTGCCCCTGACCGCGCTCACCTGAGGGAGGTTGTTGTCGGACGTCCGTGACAGGATCGGGGCATGGTGACAGCCCTGCTCTATCTGCTCGTCATGGCGTTCGTCGGCGCGATGCTGTTCCTCGCCGCCAGTGCGGTGTTCGGCCGTTCCGAGGAACTCGCGCCCCTGCCGCCCGGCACCACACTGACGGCCCTGCCCGCCGAGGGTGTGACGGGGGCCGACGTGGAGGCGTTGCGATTCCAGCAGACACTGCGGGGTTACAAGGCCAGCGAGGTCGACTGGGCGCTGTCCCGGCTGGGACGTGAAATCGATTCGCTGCGTGAGCAGTTGGCGGCCGTCGAGGCCGCGTCCGAACGGCCGGGTGATGCCTCGTGACAGCCCACGAAGACCGGGTGCGGTGCGCGTGGGCGGTCGACACGGACGGGTCCGGGCTGTACCGCGACTACCACGACCTCGAGTGGGGTCGTCCGCTGCACGGCCGCGACGAGTTGTACGAAAGGCTGTGTCTCGAAGCGTTCCAGTCGGGACTGTCGTGGATCACGATTCTCCGCAAGCGTGAGGCCTTCCGGTCCGCATTCGCCGGGTTCGATCCGGAGGTGGTGGCGCGGTACACGGAACGGGACGTGACGCGCCTGCTCGAGGACGCGTCGATCGTGCGGAACCGGGCCAAGATCGAGGCGTCGGTGAGCAATGCGCGGGCCCTCCTGGATTTGTCGGACACCGACCTGGACACCCTGCTGTGGTCGTTCGCCCCGCCGCCGCGCCCGAGCCGCCTCGCCACCGTCGACGACGTCCCGGCCGTCACACCGGAGTCCACCGCGATGGCGAAGGAATTGAAGCGCCGCGGGTTCAAGTTTGTGGGCCCTACCACTGCTTATGCGCTCATGCAGGCCACCGGGATGGTGGACGACCACGTGGCCGCCTGCTGGGTCCCGATCACGGCCTGAACTGCCGGTGGACCTGCCTATTCGTGACTCAGGTTCCCGGTACTCGTGTCCATAGGGAAGAATGGATGTCACAAGCCTCGCCGAGTGTTGGCGGGGTGCCAAAATTTGTCGAGGCGCAAGCAGGCAGCGCAGATCTGGAGGGAGCAGAGGATGGCGGCCATGAAGCCCCGGACCGGGGACGGTCCCCTCGAAGCAACCAAAGAGGGACGAGGAATCGTCATGCGGGTTCCGCTCGAGGGTGGTGGACGTCTGGTTGTCGAGCTCACCCCGGAGGAAGCTGCCGCACTCGGTGAAGAGCTCAAGGGCGTCACCAGTTAGTCGAGTGCGGAGAGAACCTCACAGGGCAGGCCCCGTCGCCGTTCTCGGTGCGGGGCCTGTTCCG
This sequence comes from Rhodococcus sp. NPDC059968, assembly GCF_042738615.1. Classification (NCBI taxonomy): domain Bacteria; kingdom Bacillati; phylum Actinomycetota; class Actinomycetes; order Mycobacteriales; family Nocardiaceae; genus Rhodococcus; species Rhodococcus sp. NPDC059968. Next base: position 130,575 of record NZ_JBHWUE010000011.1, on the reverse strand, counting down.
TGTCCGGAACCGAGAGGCGAACGTTCGTGCTGGCCGATGTGACCGACCTGCTGGCGTGCCCGCAGTGCCGGTCCCGCGTGGAACTCGACGAAGGTGCGATCCTGTGCGACCAGGGGCACACCTTCGATGTGGCGCGGCAGGGCTATGTGAGCCTGATGACCGGGGCCGGCGGCAAGTTCGACGGCGACAGCCCTGAAATGATCGCCGCACGTGCGGACTTCCTGGGCGGCGGCAGCTTCGACCCGCTGATGGACGCCGTCGCCGAAACGGTGGTGGCGGGCACCGGGCCCGGTGACGATCCCCGGATCCTCGAGATCGGCGCGGGCACAGGCCACTACCTGGCGCGCGTCCTCGACGCCGTCCCGGCCGGCCGGGGAATCGGCCTCGACGTGTCCAAGTACGCGGCCCGGCGCATCGCCAAGGCACACCCACGCGCCGGAGCAGTGGTTGCCGACGTGTGGCAACACCTTCCGGTGCGGGACCACGTGCTCAGCCACGTCCTGTGCGTGTTCGCGCCGCGCAACGCCGACGAGGCGCACCGGGTGCTCGCCGAGCGCGGGTCCCTGGTGGTCCTCACCCCCACGGAGCGGCACCTGGGGGAGCTCGTGGACCTGCTCGGCATGGTCCGGGTGGACGACCGGAAGGTCGAGCGGCTCGGGGCCGCGATGTCCGGGCGGTTCGAGCGCACCGGCCACGTGGCCGTGGAGTACCCGATGTCGTTGTCGCACCTCGACGTGGCCCGGCTCGTCGGGATGGGGCCGTCGGCGCGGCACCTCACCCCCGGCCGGCTCGCGTCCTCGATCGCGGCGCTGCCGCGGGAGTATCCGGTGACGGCGTCGGTGACGGTGTCCACCTACACCCGGCTCTGATCTCCTCGCTCAGCGCCGGGACAGTGCGTCCTGGTAGACGTCGAGGGTCTGCTGCGCGATGGCCGCCCAGGAGAATTCGGCGATCGCCCGCGCCCGTCCGGCCTTGCCCATCGCCTGGGCGGTGCCGACGTCGGCCGCGATTGCGTTGACCGTCTCGGCCAGCGCCTGTTCGAAGGCCTCGGGCTCGTACGAGTTGTAGTGCACCAGACGGCCGGTGACACCGTCCTCCACCACCTCCGGGATACCGCCGACGTCGGACGCCACGACCGCGGTCTCGCAGGCCATGGCCTCGAGGTTGACGATCCCCAGCGGCTCGTACACGGACGGGCACACGAAGACGGTTGCGGCCGACAGGATCTCCCGCACCTGGTCGGTGGGGAGCATTTCCCGCACCCAGAACACGTTGCCCCGGTGCGCCGCGAGCGCGGCGACGGCCTGCTCGGTCTCGGCGGCGATCTCGGGGGTGTCGGGGGCTCCCGCGCACAGCACCAACTGGATCTCGGGCGCGAAGTGGTGTGCTGCGGCGATCAGATGACCGACGCCCTTCTGCCGCGTGATACGGCCGACGAACGCCACCATCGGCTGGTCCGGGTCGACGCCGATCTTCGCGAGGGCGGAGTCTCTCGGACCTGCGGGCCCTGCGTGCCAGACCGACGTGTCGATCCCGTTGCGCACCACGTGGACCCGGTGCGGGTCGACGAACGGATACGCGTCGAGGACGTCGAGTCGCATCCCGGCGCTCACGGCGATCACCGCGTCGGCGTGCTCCACGGCGTTGCGCTCGGACCACGAGGAGATGCGGTAGCCGCCGCCCAGCTGCTCCGCCTTCCACGGCCTCCGCGGTTCGAGGGAGTGGGCGGTGAGGACGTGGGGCACGTCGTACAACGCGGACGCCAGATGGCCCGCCAGGCCGGTGTACCAGGTGTGGGAGTGCACGACGTCGGCACCGGTCGCGGCGTCCGCCATGCGCAGTTCGGCGGACAGCGTCGCGAGTGCCGGATTTGCTCCGGCCAGCGCGGGATCGGGGGTGTGCACGACCGCTCCGACGCGCGGAGCGCCCATACAGTGCACGTCCACCTCACACAGCTGCTTCAACTGAGCAACCAGTTCGGTGACGTGTACACCCGCACCGCCATAGATCTCCGGTGGGTATTCCTTGGTCATCATCGCCACCCGCACCGGCCTAACGTAACCGTCCGGGCCGCTTCGGGCCACCGCTCTCGGACACATTCAGGTATCGGAGAAACGGTGACTCGGCGCTTCGCTGGCGGGGGGAGTGGCCGCCCGATAGGTTGACAGGGTGAGGAGCCAGCCACATGTGCTTGGAATCGTGCTCGCCGGCGGCGAGGGCAAACGTCTCTATCCGCTCACCGCGGATCGGGCGAAGCCCGCTGTGCCTTTCGGAGGCGCCTACCGGTTGATCGATTTCGTGCTCAGCAATTTGGTCAATGCGGGATACCTCCGCCTGTGTGTTCTGACGCAGTACAAGTCGCACTCGTTGGACCGCCACATCTCTCAGACGTGGCGACTGTCCGGGTTCGCGGGTGAATACATCACTCCCGTTCCCGCGCAGCAACGTCTGGGCCCGCGCTGGTACACCGGTAGTGCGGACGCGATCCTGCAGTCGCTGAACCTCGTCTACGACGAGGATCCCGAGTACATCGTCGTGTTCGGTGCCGACCATGTGTACCGGATGGACCCGGAGCAGATGGTGCAGCACCACATCGAGTCGGGCGCCGGAGTGACGGTGGCCGGGATCCGGGTGCCGCGCAGCGAGGCGTTCGCGTTCGGCTGTATCGACAGCGACGAGTCGGGCCGCATCGTCCAGTTCCTCGAGAAACCGGCGCATCCGCCGGGAACCCCGGACGACCCCAACATGACGTTCGCGTCGATGGGTAACTACGTGTTCACCACCAAGGTGCTGGTCGACGCGATCCGGGCCGACTCCGAGAACTCCGACTCCGACCACGACATGGGCGGCGACATCATCCCCGCGCTCGTCGAGGCGGGCGAGGCGTCCGTGTACGACTTCAAGGACAACATCGTTCCCGGCGCCACCGACCGCGACCGGGGCTACTGGCGCGACGTGGGAACGCTCGACGCGTTCTACGACGCCCACATGGATCTCGTGTCGGTCCACCCGATCTTCAACCTCTACAACCGTCGGTGGCCGATCCGCGGTGAGACGGAGAACCTCGCGCCCGCCAAGTTCGTGCAGGGCGGCCTCGCGCAGGAGTCCGTGGTCGGGGCCGGGTGCATCCTGTCGGCGGCCACGGTGCGCAACTCCGTGCTCAGCTCCAACGTGATGATCGACAGCGGCGCGACGGTGGAGGGCAGCGTCCTCATGCCCGGTGTGCGCATCGGCAAGGGTGCCGTCGTGCGCCGCGCGATTCTCGACAAGAACGTGGTCGTCGGCGACGGCGAGATCATCGGCGTCGACCTCGAGCGCGACAAGCAACGCTTCGCTGTCAGCAACGGCGGCGTCGTCGCCATCGGCAAGGGCGTCTGGATCTAGCGGGAGGGCCCCGGAACGGGGCTTTCCGCTGTTGATCGAAAATCTAGGACTATCTCATAGTATCTACTACTTTCTGCGGCAGGCGGATTGGTGAGGCTGCGGGGTACCTGGGCATGTCGGTGGTGGGGTGCGTTGGGCGGCGTCGGAGGGTCGGTTGCGGTGTCGGCGTACCGGTGCGGGACACCCGATATTTGATCGCGCGGATCTGGACGTCTACCCGGGCAGGCCCCGTGTCGGGGTTCGGTGGCGGTGGCGCCCGGACGGGTGGAGGCGCTGGATAACCGGGTGAAGATGGTGCGGGAGAGTGCCGGTGGTGTGGCGCACCCGGTCTCCGAGGACCGCGGCGTGTGGACCTGGGCAGCGGGCGGGGCGCGGGCGGATGCTCGATGACGCACGAGGGCCGATGCACGGTGGTGCGGGTGCCGTGGCGAGACCGGGTGGCCGGGATCGTCGGTGGCGTGGATCGAGCGTTCGTTGTCAGAGGTGGGAGGTACTGTCCGGGTTCCGATCGGGGCGATGAGTTGTCTGGTGGAGGAGCTGGTGGATGACTTCACGGGTGTTGGTGTATCGCTTCCCGGCCGGTGCTGCCGGCTGCGGTCGAAGCGGGATCAGCGCAGGCGCCGGGGCGATGCCGCAGCACGGTGGGGGTAGGGGCAACCGATGAGCGGTGTGGGGGAGCACGAGTCTGGGTTGGTGGTGGCTCGGCAGTTTTCGGTGACCACCCGCGCCCATGTGGCGGTCGACGACGCGACCGGTGAGCCGATCGGCCTCGACGACGTCGATACCCGGGTGGGGTGGCTCCTGAACCTGGTCACCGCGGCCGGCGCCGAGCTGGTGTCGCGGCTGTGGCGACCGGCGACGTTCGAAGTGCTCGCCGCCGGTCGTGACCGCCAGGACCGCAGGCTGCCCGCTCAGGGTCATGTCGCCGCGGCCCGCCTCGGCTGGAACCCGCACTACCCGGACGCGGTCTATGTGCCGTCGAGGGTGAGCAGGGTGGTGACCGCGCAGGTGATGGCGACCCTGCGGACCCTGGCCTACCGGGATACCGGGATACCGCGATCGCGGCGCTGTCGGCCCGATTCGACCCGGCCACCGGGGCTGTGGCGCCGCCGACCGGGCCGGGCGACTTTGTGGCGGCGGGTTTCGCCCGGGGCGTACTGCGCCAGCTCGTCGCCCGCTCCCGCCGCGGTGGCGCGGCACCGGCCGGCCGGTTGCGGATCACCGACGTGCAGGATCCACCCCGGATGGCGGCAATGGCCCAACTGTCGGCCGCCGATCGGCAGCTCGCGCAGATCACCGTGACAGAGCGTGAGCTGGTGTTGACGGTGAAGCTGCCCACCGGCCCGGCCCCGGCGGGGCGGGCGCAGTGGCGGCGGGTGCGGCTGACCGCCGCCATCCCCGCGCACCTGCACGGCAGGGCGGTCACCGACTGGCATCTGCCGACCCTGGTCCTCGACCGCCGGGGTCTGTTGTGGCGGTGCGCCGCGACCGAACTCGTCCCGGCAGGCGACCTGGACTCGGCGACCGTCGCGGTCGGGGTCGGCTGGTCCCCGTCCACGCTCGGTGCCGCAGTTACCCGCGGTCCGGGTGGCCGAGCATGCGCCGGTGCGCCCGTCGCGAGACAAACACGGTCCCACCCCCGAGCAGACCGCGGCACCGTCGGGTCCGCCACAGCCTGCCCACCCTGACACTGCGGTTGGGGGTGACTCCGAAACAGCATGTTCCTGCATCACAAGCGTCGGTGTGGGACACGGTCAAACCCGCACCGCCGCACGGTGATGCGGGTAGCCGTGACACACGTCCATCTCCACTATCCGCCACACCAGTGGCAGATAGTGTGAGATCTACGTAGACGCTCTCAGAGCTTGGACGCGCAGAGCAGGCCGTCGCCGATCGGCAGGAACACGCGGATCAGCTTGTCGTCCTCGGCGAGCGCCTTCGCGGCCTCGCGAACGGCGACGGTCGCCGCGTCACGCTGGCTCGGGTCGACGACCCGTCCGCCGTGCAGGGCGTTGTGCAGCACGATCGCGCCGCCCGGCCGCAGCAGGCGAACCCCTTCGCGGACGTAGTGCGGGTGATCGACCGGTGCGCTGTCGACGAACACCAGGTCGTACGCCCCGTCGGCGAGCCGCGGAAGGACGTCGAGCGCCCGGCCGTTGATCAGCCGCGTCCGGGCGGGTGCGATGTCGTTGGTCCGAAACGACAGCTTGGCGGCCCGCTGGTGCTCGGGTTCACTGTCGATTGTGGTGAGCACGCCGTCCTCGCGCATGCCCCGGAGCAGCCACAAACTGCTCACACCCGCGCCGGTCCCGACCTCGACGACCGTCTTGGCGTCCAGCATGCGGGCAAACAGGGCGAGAGCAGCACCGACCGCAGGAGGTACCGGTCCGGCACCGAGGTCGTCCGCCCGCTCCCTGGCCGCACCGAGGGCCTCGTCTTCACGGACAGCCCCTTCTGCGTGGGTGAGTATCCGTTCGGCGTTTGTCTGCACGCACATGAGGCTATCGGGGTCTCGTCATCGCCGCTGCAAGGCGCGCTCGACAACAGTGCCGCGACCTGCCCGGCCGCGATTCTCAGGAATACCTCAGCTTGCTCACACCGCACACATATCGCGGTGGGAAAGAGTATGTCCAACGCCAGATCCGAAGACCGCCCGGCGGGGAGATCACGACGACGGAGGAAAAGTCCGAGAGCCTGGGAACAAATCCCGGCCCTCGGGAGTTGACGCCTATACCACGTCCAGTGATCTGCGGTCCTGAGTAGGAGGATCCACTTAACTCGATGAGCAACAACACGATGGCTCCAGACGAGAAGAACACCGACGAGCAGCTGTCGGACGCCGAGCTGACGGGCACGGCTGTATTCGATGCCACAGGCGAGAAGTCCGCAATGCCGTCCTGGGACGAACTCGTCCGCGAGCACGGCGACCGCGTCTACCGACTGGCCTACCGGCTGTCGGGCGATGCGCAGGACGCCGAGGACCTCACTCAGGACACGTTCATCCGCGTGTTCCGTTCCCTGTCCGACTACCAGCCCGGCACGTTCGAGGGCTGGCTGCACCGCATCACCACCAACCTCTTCCTCGACATGGTTCGCCGTCGTAACCGCATCCGCATGGAAGCGCTCCCGGAGGACTACGATCGTGTCCCGGCCGACGGGCCGAACCCCGAGGAGATCTACCACGACGCCCGCCTGGACGCAGATCTGCAGGCAGCGCTCGACTCGTTGGCCCCGGAGTTTCGCGCCGCGGTCGTGCTGTGTGACATCGAAGGACTGTCCTACGAGGAGATCGGTGCCACACTGGGTGTCAAGCTCGGAACCGTGCGTAGCCGCATCCACCGCGGCAGGCAGGCTCTGCGTGAGCATCTGGCTGTGAACGGAAAGGTTGACTCCGATCAGATCGGCGTCGGGTAGTTACCAGGAGGGACGAATGACGCAGGGGCGTGTACCTCGCCAGTTTGGCTCCACCGAACACCTGGCGAGTGAGGCGATGGCCGCCTACGTCGACGGTGAACTCCGCATGTCCGCTTATCTGCGCGCCGCCCACCACCTGTCGATCTGCGCGGAATGCGCGTTCGAGGTGGACTCCCAGCAGCAGGCCCGGCGGGCGTTGCGCCGCAGCGGCGACGTCGCCATGCCGTCCGGCCTCCTCGGTCTGCTGAGCCAGATCCCCACTTGCAACCAGGGCGATCCCGCCGACAAGTCGCCGTTCGACTCCCACACCCCGGATTCGCCGTTCACGAGCGCGTACTCGATCACGAGCCGGATCTGGTCCCGGCGCCGGCGCCGTTGAGCGCATCCGGTCCGACGACGGCGGTGTCCGCGCTCAGCGAGGCATCGGTGATACTTGGGCGCGTGACTGACGCACACGAGGGGGACACGACAGCGTGACGGCGGATTACAAGACTCCGGGTTCCGATACGACGGCATCCGACGGTCCCGTGGCGGACGAGTCGGGCACGCTCCGCCCGGCAGACGCCCCACGGCTCGATCCGAGGCCCGTCTACCGGCCGCAGATCGACTCAGCGTCCAGCCGCGCGTTCGGAAGACCCGGTGGCGTCACCGGTTCCTTCGCCCCGTCGGATGCCCGGCGTGAGAGCGAGCCTTCGGTGAAGGTCGGTGCCCCCGACCCCGTGCTGGCGGAGGCGTTCGGCCGGCCGGACGGTGAGGTCGACACCATTCAGCGTGATCCCCACCGGAAGCCCGCGGCCCCGGCGGTCGAGGCACCGCCCGCCGACCCGTGGCGTGACCCCGACGCGGGCGTCGAGCTCGGCTCACCGGCGTTGCACGCCGAAGAACATTCCCGCCCGCCCGCCCCCGCGCTCAGTGCCCGCGAGGTCCTGTTCGGCGGCAAGGTGGCGCCGAAGGCGCTCGCCGTGCTCGGCGGAATCGCACTCGCGATCGGTCTGGTCGGCGGCCTCCTCGCCGCCGTGATCACCGCCGATCGCAGCTCGCTCACCAGCCAGAGCGTCACCCTCGTCCAGGGTGGCGGCGAGGAAGACCTCGGACAGTCGCCCGTCGCGCAGGTCGCGGACGCTGTGCTGCCCGCCGTCGTGTCCATCCAGGTGGCGGTCGGCGACCAGGGCAGTACCGGTTCCGGTGTCGTCATCGACGGCGCCGGCTACATCGTCACCAACAATCACGTCATCTCCGCCGCGGCCACCGCTCCCGACGGCGGCAAGATCCAGGTGATCTTCTCGGACGGGACCAAGGCCGAGGCCCAGATCGTCGGTCGCGACATCAAGACCGACCTGGCCGTACTCAAGGTTGCTGCCGACAATCTGACGGTCGCGGAACTCGGCAAGTCCGGCGACGTGCAGGTCGGCGAGGACGTCGTCGCCGTTGGATCGCCCCTCGGGCTCAGCAAGACCGTCACCCGTGGAATCGTCAGTGCCCTGCACCGTCCGATGCGACTGTCCGGCGAGGGTTCCGACACGAACGCCGTCATCGACGCCGTCCAGACCGACGCCGCCATCAACCACGGCAACTCGGGCGGCGCGCTCGTCGACGACACCGGCCGGGTGATCGGCATCAACACCGCCATGCTCAGTGAGTCCGGCGGCTCGGTGGGACTCGGCTTCGCGATTCCCATCGACGACGTCACCGCGGTCGCTCAGACCCTCATCCGGGACGGCCGGATGCACCACCCGGACATCGGCGTCAACGCCCGCACCGTCGTCAACGACAACACCAGCGGCGCCCAGGTGGCCAATGTCCGCTCGGACAGCCCGGCCGCGCGGGCAGGGATCGTCGAGAACGATGTGATCGTCAAGGTCGGCGACCGCACGGTCACCAGCGCCGACGAACTGGTCGTCGCCGTCAACCTGCAGAAGATCGGCGAGCCCGTCCGGGTTCAGCTGATCCGCGAGGGCCGACTCGTCGATGTCGACGTGACCCCGGCCTCCGACTGACTCGAGAGGTTGCTGTGAGATCGCGCCGCCACCTGGGCACACACCCTCACCGCACAGTAGGCTGACCACGTGTTCGGCAACATTGGTTGGGGCGAGTTCATGGTCCTCCTCGTCGCGGCTCTGGTCATCTTGGGACCCGAGCGGCTTCCGGGTGCGGTCAGCTGGGTAACGAAATCACTGAGGCAGGTCCGCGAGTATGCGAGCGGCGCCAGCCAGCAACTCAAGGACGAGCTCGGTCCGGAGTTCGAGGATCTGCGTAAGCCGCTGTCGGACCTCAATCAGCTGCGCGGCATGACACCGCGCGCCGTCATCACCAAGCACCTGCTCGACGGTGACGATTCGATTCTCACCGGCAACTTCGACAAGCCGAATCCGGTGTCGTTCGACAAGTCGGGAACGAAGGCCGTGAGCGCCGATCCGTCGACGCCCACTCCTCCGCAGAACAAGCCGCTCGCGGCAGGCGAGCGCCCCCCGATCGACCTCGACGCAACATAGGCCCTCCGGGCCCGTGCGCCTTTCTGGTTGCTGGAACAACCAGAAAGGCGCACGGGTGCGAAGCGCCTAGAGGTGGCGGGTGGTGTCGATCCCCAGCGACATTCCGGCGAGTCCCCGCTTGCGGACGGCCAGCTTGTCCGCGATGTCGCGGAGTGCCGTCGCGGCAGGCGAATCCGGGTGGCCGAGGACGATGGGAACTCCGCCGTCGCCGCTTTCACGGACCGCCTGCTCGAGCGGGATCTGTCCCAGCAGCGGCACCTTCGCGCCCACAGCCTTCGTGAGGCGGTCGGCGACGGCCTGCCCGCCGCCGGACCCGAAGATGTCCATCCGGCTGCCGTCGGGCATGTCCATCCAGGACATGTTCTCGACGACTCCGACGATGCGTTGACGGGTCTGCAGTGCGATGGCGCCCGCGCGCTCGGCCACCTCGGCGGCCGCCTGCTGCGGGGTGGTGACGACGAGGATCTCCGCACCGGGGATCAGCTGCGCGACGGAGATGGCGACGTCGCCGGTGCCGGGCGGCAGATCGAGCAGCAGTACGTCGAGGTCGCCCCAGAAGACGTCGGCGAGGAACTGCTGCAGCGCGCGGTGCAGCATCGGTCCACGCCAGACGACCGGGGTGTTGCCCTGGGTGAACTGGGCGATGGAGATCATCTTCACGTCGTGCGCGACGGGCGGCATGATCATGCGTTCCACCTGCGTGGGCTTGGCGTCGGTGCCGAGCATGCGGGGAACGGAGTGTCCGTAGATGTCGGCGTCGAGAACGCCCACCGACAGTCCGCGGGCGGCGAGTGCGGCGGCCAGGTTGACGGTGACACTGGACTTGCCGACGCCGCCCTTGCCGGACGCGACCGCGTAGACGCGGGTCAGGGAACCCGGCTGGGCGAACGGGATGACGGGCTCGGCCGAGTCTCCGCGCAACGACTTGCGGAGTTCGGTGCGCTGCTCGTCGCTCATCACGTCGAGTTCGACGCGGATCGCACCGACACCGGGGACGTCGGCCACGGCCTTGGTGACACGGTCGCTGATCTCGGTCCGCATCGGGCAGCCCGCGGTGGTCAGGTAGATCGCGATGTCGACGCTGTCGTCGGCCGCGATGTCGACGCTCTTGACCATCCCGAGTTCGGTGATCGGTTTCCGGATCTCGGGATCCTGGACGCGCGCCAGGGCGCTACGGACAGCGGACTCGCTCAGGACTGACATGACTCAATGGTAGGGATGTGCGCTCAGTGGATGCGCGGCAGGTCCGTGGCCGCCGGGATGATTCCGCTGGAGTAGCCGGCGGACCATGCGAGGACGTTGGCCACGTAGGCGGCGGAGTTGTTGTAGCGGTGCACGGCCTTGGCGGCCTGAATCGGATCCTTGACATTCAATCCGCCGTCACACAGATACTTTCCGGTGGTCAGCGCGGAGTCGAAGAGGTTCTGCGGATCGGCGACGCCGTCGCCGTTGCCGTCGCCCGCGTAGCGATTCCACGTCTCGGGCAGGAATTGGGTCGGTCCGACGGCGCGGTCGTAGTTGGCGTCGCCGTCCAGCTTGCCGCCGTCGGTGTCTCGGATGACCGCGTTGCCGCCGAGGCTGCCGTCCAGGACGGGGCCGAGGACGGGCTTGAGCATGTTGCCCTTGTCGTCCGCCTTGCCGTCGTAGGCGTGGGTGGACTCGACGCGGCCGATTCCGGCGATGAGCGTCCAGTACATGCCGCAACCCGGCTGTTCGACCGCGAGCACGCGCTCGGCGTTCTGGTACGCCGCGACGCTGATGGCCGGGATGCCGAGCGCGCCCTGGGCGATGCTCTCCGGGAGGGGCGGGGTCGCCTGGACAGGTGCGAGTGCCGGCGGAGCGGGGGCCTCGGCCGCGGGTGCGGCTTCGGCGGCGGTCTCGGCCGCGGGGGTGACGGCTTCCGCGGCCTCGGGTGCGGTGTCGGTCGCCTCCTGGGCGACGTCGGCGACCTCCGACGAGGAGCTCGTGGAGAGGAAAGGAACCTTGGGTGTGGCGCCGGCCGTGTTGGCTGCGGTGATCAGTCCGATGGGGACGAGTCCGGTAAGCGCGATGACCGAATTGCGGCGGATATGGGAATCCGTCTTCTTGTTGTGCCGACCCACTCGATTGCCTCCTGCGACCCCCGTCTCGGGGTGTTCCGTTCAACTGACCGGATCGAGGCTACCTGATTCGATATGTTTCCGTTATCCAACCGTGATCAAACGGGCTTGTATCGCACGGTTCCGTTACTCCGAAGGCACGTCAGCGAGGGTAACGAACACAGCAAGGTCACGCCACGACGCGCAGGGGACGGGGTGTCGGACGGACCGCGCCCGTCGCTCGTCAGGGATCCGGCGCCGGAACACGCCGCCGCGCGCCCTGCGAGCAGAGCGCGCGGCGGAGGCGGGAGTGTTTACCGGGGAACGGCGTCGGCCGGAGGGGTGCCCGGGGCGGGCTCGACCGGGTCGGGTGCGGCGGATGCCGGAGCCCCGGGGTCGGCGGGCGGGCAGAAGATCAGACAGGGCAGCTGCGGCAGCGGCGGGAGCCCCGGAATCGGCGGGGCCGGAGCGGGCGTCGTGGGACTGGCCGCACCGTCCGTGGACGGCTGCGGGGTGGTCGCGAGATCGCGTGGAAGGTCCGATTCGGCCGCGGCGGCGTCGGCGAGACGTCCGGGCGACGGCGAGGCCGACTCCGACAGCTGGCCCGGCGTCGGAGTTCCACCGTTCTTGTAGGCGTTCGACCAGGTGATGACGTTGGCGGCGTACGCAGCAGAGTTGTTGTACCGCAGGACCGCGCGGGTCTCCTGGAGCGGATCGCGGAGATCGAGACCACCCGAGCAGAGGTACCGGGCGGCCGCCAGCGTCGCGTCGAACGCGTTGTTCGGATCGGCGACGCCGTCCGCGTTGCCGTCGGACGCGTACTTGGCCCACGTGGACGGAATGAACTGCATCGGTCCGACGGCGCGATCGTGCCCGGGGTCGCCGTCAGTGGCGCCGCGGTCGGTGTCTCGAATGACCTCGTTGCCCGCCAGCCGGCCGTCGAGAACGGGACCCAGGATCGGGGTGAGCGTGGTGCCGACCGAGTCGGTCCGGCCGCCGCCGGCGTGACCCGATTCGATGCGTCCGATACCGGCCAGCAGGTGCCACGGCAGACCGCACTTCGGGGACTCCGCCATCATCTCGAGTTCCGCGGATCGGTACGCGTTGAGCACGATCTCCGGGATGCCCAGAGCGCTCAGGATCACCGGTGCGGCGATGAGCCCGGTGCCGGACGGCGACGTCGGCGACGTCGGCGATGTGGGATTTGTCACCGCGGGCAGCGGCGCGGGCGGTGGGGGAGCGGCCCTCTGGGACCGCGCGACCCGGGGTGTGGGCGCCACGATTCCCGACGGCGGGAAGTACGCAGCCTGCGGCGTGGTTCCCGGCGTGATCGACGCTGCTGCGAGCGTCGTCGATCCCGACGTGGAGGCGAAGGCGGAAGAGTCCACGGACGCGCCGCTCACAGCAGAACCGCCGGTCGAGGACCCGAGGGTGGCGACTGCGCCCACTGTCAGGGCAGTCACCGTCAACAGTCCACGTATCCGCACTCGATCACCCCCTGCGGTGCTCTTCCTGTTCGCACACCGCATACATCCGAGAAGATGTGACTGACGTTACATATACGTGATCGACCCTGCCGCAGTTTGCGGGGATTCGCCGACCCTCACTTGCGCCGGGTACGGGTGTCTTCCTCGTCACCCAGCAGCGACTTGATCTCGTCGAGCTCGCGCCGCAGGTAGTCGCGGGTGGCCACCTCACCGACCGCGATCCGCAGCGCTGCCAGTTCCCGAGCGAGGAACTCGGTATCCGCCTTCGTCTGCTCGGCGCGCGAGCGGTCCTCCTCGAGGGAGACGCGGTCGCGGTTCTCCTGGCGGTTCTGCGCCAGCAGGATCAGCGGCGCCGCATAGGCGGCCTGGGTGGAGAACGCCAGGTTGAGCAGGATGAACGGGTACGGGTCCCACTGCAATCGGACGGCGAAGACGTTGATGATGATCCAGATGATCACGATTACCGTTTGGATCATCAGGTAGCGGCCCGTGCCGAGGAAGCGGGCGAAGTTCTCGCTGGCCCGCCCGACGGCCTCTACGTCGTACGTGACCCGGAAGCGGCGGTTGCCCCGCGGGGTGTCGAGGCGCTGTCGGTCGGACAGGCTCCGGGCGGCTGCGCTGGGTGACTTCTCGCTCATCCGTCGATCTCCTCTTCACGCCAGTCCTCGGGGAGGAGGTGGTCCAGGACATCATCGACGGTGACCGCCCCGATCAGATGGTCCTCGGCGTCGACCACCGGCCCGCACACCAGGTTGTAGGTGGCGAAGTAGCGGGTCACCGACGTCAGGGAATCCTCGGGTGCCAGCCGCGGCATGTCGGTGTCGAGCAATCCGCCGACCAGGCTTGCGGGCGGCTCGCGCAGCAGCTTCTGCAGGTGTACGCAGCCGAGGTAGCGGCCCGTCGGCGTCGCGGTCGGTGGGCGGACGACGAACACCATGCTCGCGAGAGCGGGGGTGACGTCCGAGATCCGGGCGCGGGCCAGGGCCTCGGCGACAGTCGTCGACGCGGTGAGGACCACCGGCTCCGGAGTCATCAGACCGCCCGCGGTGTCGGGGGAGTGCTCGAGCAGGCGGCGGACCGGCTCGGAGTCCTGTGGGTCCATCAACTGCAGCAGCGATTCGGCCTCGGTCGCGGGAAGCTCGCCGAGGAGGTCAGCGGCGTCGTCGGGGTCCATGGCCTCGAGGACGTCCGCGGCGCGCTCGACCTCGAGGTGCATGAGCAGGTCCGTCTGGTCGTCGGAGGGCAGTTCCTGGACGACGTCGGCGAGGCGTTCGTCGTCGAGTGCGAGGGCGAGTTCGTGGCGGCGTTTCTCCGGCAGTAGCCGCATCGCGTTCGCGACGTCGGCCGCCCGCATGCCCTCGAACTGCGTGAGCAGTGCCGAGACGCCCTGGCCGGGCATCGCCAGGTCGGTCTGCGTGAGGCCCTGGACGTGCTGCCACTCGACGACGTGCATGGTGGCGCGGCGACCGAGCCGGCCGCGGTGCCCGCGCACCGCGACCTTCGACACCACCCAGTCCCGGGTGCGGGTCTGCTCGATGCCCAGATCGACGACGATGATGTCGGCGTCCCGCAGCTCCTCGAGTTCCGGGTCGTCCACGCGCACGTGGGAATCCGCCACCTGGGCGAGGGCGAGCACCTCGCCGGGCCGCTGCTGGAATCGGCGCAGACTGACGTTGCCGGTGGTGAGTGTCACCGAGCTCGGTTCGATGGCGGTGACGCGGAGCATCGGGACGAAGATGCGTTTGCGCGTGAACAATTCGATGACCAGTCCGAGGACGCGCGGCTGCTGCCGGCCGACGCGCGCGGTGATCACCACGTCCCGGACGCGGCCGATCGACTCCCCGTCGGGGCCGAGCACCACCAGGCCGGCCAGCCTGGCTGCAAAAACCTTGTTCGCAGCTGCCATGATTGCCAGGCTAGATCCTTGTACAGAAATACAGGGAATCGAACACCTGCGAAAGTGGAGGATCGTCCGTCATGAGTTCCGTCTACAGGCCACGGCGATCGGTGCTCGCCGTTCCGGGCAGCAACCGCAAGATGATCGACAAGGCGAAGGGGCTGCCCGCCGACGAGATCTTCCTCGACCTCGAGGACGCGGTGGCACCGCTCGCCAAGCAGGAAGCGCGCGGCACCATCGCCGAGGCGCTCGCCGAGGACGGGTGGGGCGACCAGATCAAAGTGGTGCGGGTCAACGACTGGACCACCGAGTGGACGTACGCCGACGTCGTCGAGGTCGTGGGACGCGCGGGCGCCCACCTCGACGCGATCCTGCTGCCGAAAGTGCCGGACGCCAGCCATGTTCAGGCCCTCGACCTGCTGCTGACCCAGATAGAGAAGGCTAACGGGCTCGAGGTCGGCCGGATCGGCATCGAGCCGCAGATCGAGAATGCGATCGGGCTCACCAACATCGACGCCATCGCGACGGCCAGCCCCCGCGTGCAGACCCTGGTGTTCGGTCCCGCCGACTTCATGGCGAGCATCAACATGCGCACGCTGGTCGTCGGGGAGCAGCCGGACGGCTACGACCGCGGCGACGCCTACCACCACATCCTGATGACCATCCTCATGGCCGCCCGCGCGCACGGGGTCCAGGCCATCGACGGTCCCTACCTCCAGATCCGCGACGTGGAGGCGTTCCGGCGGTCGGCGCAGCGCACGGCCGCGCTCGGCTTCGACGGCAAATGGGTGCTGCATCCCACCCAGATCGAGGCGGCGAACGACGTGTTCAGCCCCCGCCAGGACGATTACGACCGGGCCGAACTGATCCTGGACGCCTACGAGTTCCACACCTCCGCGGCCGGCGGCGGTCGCGGTGCGGTCATGCTCGGCGACGAGATGATCGACGAGGCGAGTCGCAAGATGGCGCTCGTGATCTCCGCCAAGGGTCGCGCCGCGGGTATGAAACGGACCACCGAGTTCGTGCGACCTGACGAGAAATAGCCTCAGCAGGCAGAATGGTTCTCACAGGACCGATCCTGAGAGAACCACACGAGGAGACCAGCTGACGATGACGAATCCACTCGGACAGTCCAATGGGGCGCGGCGTGGGGCTCTGCCGGAACCCCCCACGGGCTGGCCCATCGGTTCGTATCCCACCTACGCGGAGGCGCAGCGCGCCGTCGACTACCTCTCCGATCAGGAATTCTCGGTGGAGGACGTCACCATCGTGGGTGTCAACCTCATGCAGGTCGAGCGCGTGCTGGGCCGCCTGACCTGGGCGAAAGTGATTGGCGGGGGCATTGTTTCGGGCGCCTGGCTCGGCGTGTTCTTCGGTTTGCTGCTGGGCATCGTGACGGGTGGTTTCCTGGCGCCGCTCGTCGTCGGCATCGTCGGCGGCATCATCTTCGGGCTGATCTCCACGACGATCCCGTACGCGGCGACGCGCGGGACCCGGGACTTCGCGTCGACGATGCAGCTGGTCGCCGGGCGGTACGACGTGCTGTGCGAGCCGAAGTCGGCGGAGAAGGCCAGGGACATGCTGGCCAAACTGGCGCTCTGATCGGCGCTCCCGCCTCGACCTGCGGGTTGCGGTCGGGTCACGGATTGCGTCCTATTCGCGACGTTCGCGGCGATTTCACCCAGTTCGCCGACGATGTCGGATAGGTTTACGGCGCAATGCGTGGGCCCAGGCCCTCGCCGAAACCGTGACCTGTCGGTGGAGTGCGCGTTCCGGCAGGAACAAATGTGCGGGCCCGCGTGCCCAGCCGTACCGCGACTGGATCCGTGAGGGCCGCTCGAGGAGGCGGCTGTGCTGCATCGCACCAAGCCCGGACGCTCACTGAAGTGGGGACTGATCGGTGCCGCCACCGTCCTCACCGTTCCCCTGCTGGCTGCATGCGGGTCGTCCGAAGAGGGCATCGTCCTCAGCTTCTACACGGCTGCCGACGGGGCCGAACAGTACGCGGAGGCTGCGGCCAACTGCACGGCCGCGGCCGGCGGCCGGTACACCGTGGAGCAACGCACGCTGCCGAAGGGCGCGGACGATCAGCGGCTCCAGCTGGCCCGCCGGCTCACCGGAAACGACACGTCGCTCGACATCATGACGCTCGACGTGGTGTGGACCGCCGAGTTCGCCGAGGCCGGCTGGGCGGTGCCGCTCCCACCCGGCATCGCGGCGGAGGTCAGCGAGGGCACGCTCGAAGGCCCCCTCGAATCCGCGAAGTGGCAGGACCAGCTGTACGCCGCGCCCCTGAACACCAACACCCAGTTGCTCTGGTACCGCAAGGACCTCATGCCGGACGGGCAGCCGCCGCAGACGTGGGATCAGATGATCGACATCGCGGAGGGCCTCGCCGCGGAGGGCAGGCCCAGTTGGATCGGGGTGCAGGGCAAGCAGTACGAGGGCCTGATGGTGTGGTTCAACACCCTGCTCGCGAGCGCGGGCGGGTCCGTCGTCGCCGACGACGGGACCACCGTGACGGTCGCGGACGGCGACGCCGCCCTGCAGGCGCTCGAGGTCATGAAGCGGGTGGCCACCGCGAAGGGTGCCGACCCGTCGGTTTCTCAGGGCGACGAGGCGTCGTCCCGGCTCGGGATGGAGAGCGGAAAGGCTGCGTTCGAGGTCAATTGGCCGTTCGTGCTGCCGGGCATGATCGAGAACGCCGAGAAAGGGGACCTGCCGTTCATCGACGAGAAGGGCAACCCGACGTCCGTGGACACGGGCAACACGGTGCTCACCGTCGACGGTCAGCAGAACTTCCTCCCCGCGCCGTACCCGTCGGTGATCCCCGGGCGGCCGGCCGAGGTGACGATCGGCGGATTCAACATCGCGGTCGCGAAGACCAGCCAGCACCCGGACCTGGCGTTCGAGGCGGTGTCGTGCCTGCGGAACGAGGAGAACCAGCGCAACAACGCCGTCAACGGTGGTGTGCCGCCGACGTTGGCGAGCCTGTACGACGATCCGGCGTTCCAGGAGGCGTACCCCGCGTGGCGCGAGGTGCGGGAGAGCCTCGAGACCGCTTCTGTCCGCCCGGTGTCACCGGCGTACCAGAGCATTTCGACCCTGATCACCGCCACGCTGAATCCGGTCGGTGACATCGATCCGCCGCATACCGTCGACGAACTCGCCGAACAGGTACGCAAGGCGGTCAACTCGGAAGGGCTGATCCCGTGACGACCGAAACCGTGCAGGCGGGCCGGGCCGAAGAGCCGAAAGTCGCCTCGAAGAACCAGATTTCGGAGGGGAAGAAGGCTGAACGCCGACTGGGACTGTGGTTGGTGGCGCCCGCCGCGATCCTCATGATCGCGGTGACGGCCTACCCCGTCGTCTACGCGGTATGGCTGAGCTTGCAGCGCTACGACCTCCGCTTCCCCGACGACCGCAAATTCGTGGGCCTCGCGAACTACGTGTCGGTGCTGTCGGACGGGTACTGGTGGCAGGCCTTCACGGTGACGGTGAGCATCACGGTCGTGTCGGTGGTGATCGAATTCGTCCTCGGCCTGATCCTGGCACTCGTGATGCACCGGACGCTCGTCGGGAAGGGCATCGTACGGACGGTGGTGCTGATCCCGTACGGCATCGTCACCGTGGCCGCCGCGTACAGCTGGTACTACGCGTGGACGCCGGGGACCGGGTATCTCGCCAATCTGCTGCCCGACGGCAGTGCCCCGCTGACGCAGCAGATTCCGTCGCTGGCGATCATCGTGCTCGCCGAGGTGTGGAAGACGACGCCGTTCATGGCGCTGCTGCTGCTCGCCGGACTGGCCCTCGTCCCCGATGATCTCCTCAAGGCCGCGCAGGTCGACGGCGCCGGGGCGTGGACGCGGCTGGTGCGGATCATCCTGCCGCTGATGAAACCCGCGATCCTCGTGGCGCTGCTGTTCCGCACGCTCGACGCGTTCCGGATCTTCGACAACATCTACGTCCTCACCAAGGGCGCCAACGACACCGGATCGCTGTCGATCCTCGGCTACGACAACCTGTTCAAGGCGTTCAACCTCGGAATCGGCTCGGCGATCAGCGTCCTCATCTTCCTCTGCGTCGCACTGCTCGCGTTCGTGTTCATCAAGCTGTTCGGCGCCTCGGCTCCCGGGTCCGACACGGAAGGAAACCGATAGCCATGGCCGTTGTCGACACACCTCGCCGCAAGATCAGCTGGTCCGTGGTCAACCTGCTCGTCCTGCTCTACGCACTGGTCCCGGTGCTGTGGATCGCCAGCCTGTCGTTCAAACCCGCGGGAACGATCAAGGACGGCAAGTTCATTCCGCAGAAGTGGACCCTCGACAACTACCGCGGAATCTTCCAGACCAACGCGTTCACCAGCGCGCTCATCAACTCCATCGGCATCGGCCTCATCTCCACCGTGATCGCCGTCGTCATCGGCACCATGGCCGCCTACGCCATTGCCCGGCTGGACTTCCCGGGCAAGAAGTTGCTGGTCGGCGTGGCCCTGCTGATCGCGATGTTCCCCCAGATCTCCCTCGTGAGCCCGTTGTTCGACATCGAGCGCAGGCTCGGGCTGTTCGACACCTGGGCGGGTCTGATCCTCCCGTACATCACATTCGCGCTCCCGCTGGCCATCTATACGTTGTCCGCCTTCTTCAAGGAGATCCCCTGGGAGCTCGAGAAGGCGGCCAAGATGGACGGCGCCACACCGGCGCAGGCGTTCCGGAAGGTCGTGGCACCGCTGGCGGCGCCGGGCATCGTCACCGCCGCGATCCTGGTCTTCATCTTCTGCTGGAACGACCTGTTGTTCGCGATCTCGCTGACCTCGACGGAACGGTCCATCACCGCCCCTGCCGCGATCGCGAACTTCACCGGCGCCTCCCAGTTCGAGGAGCCGACGGGCTCGATCGCCGCGGCCGCAATGGTGATCACGATCCCGATCATCATCTTCGTGCTGTTCTTCCAACGACGCATCGTGGCCGGTCTGACCTCCGGCGCAGTGAAGGGATAATTCTGTGGCCGAAATCGTGCTCGACAAGGTGACGAAGCTGTACCCGGACGGTGCCAAGGCGGTGAGCGACGTCGACATCACGATCGCCGACGGCGAGTTCATCATTCTGGTCGGACCGTCCGGGTGCGGAAAGTCGACCACTCTCAACATGATCGCCGGTCTGGAGGACATCTCGTCCGGTGAACTGCGCATCGCGGGGGAGCGGGTCAACGAGAAGGCGCCGAAGGACCGTGACATCGCGATGGTGTTCCAGTCGTACGCGCTGTACCCGCACATGACGGTGCGGCAGAACATCGCGTTCCCGCTCACGCTGGCGAAGATGTCGAAGTCGGACATCGCGGCGAAGGTGGACGACGCCGCCAAGGTCCTCGACCTCACCCAGCACCTCGATCGCAAACCGGCCAATCTGTCGGGCGGGCAGCGGCAGCGGGTCGCGATGGGCCGGGCGATCGTCCGCAACCCCAAGGCGTTCCTGATGGACGAGCCGCTGTCGAACCTCGACGCCAAGCTCCGCGTCCAGATGCGCACCGAGATCGCCCGGCTGCAACAGCGACTCGGTACCACCACGGTGTACGTCACGCACGATCAGACCGAGGCGATGACCCTCGGCGATCGGGTGGTGGTGCTGCGGGGCGGTGTGGTCCAGCAGATCGGGGCGCCGCAGGATCTGTACGATCACCCGAACAACCTGTTCGTCGCGGGGTTCATCGGCTCGCCGTCGATGAACTTCTTCCCGGGACAGCTCACCGCCGACGGCGTGACGACGCCGCTCGGCGAGTTCACGCTGCCCCCGGAGACCCGCGACAAGATCGGGTCGTCGAACACGGCGAAGGACGTCGTCGTCGGGATCCGTCCCGAGCACTTCGAGGACGTGGCGCTCGTCGACGAGGGGCAGAGGGCGGCCGGTGCCACGTTCACGGCCAACGTCGAGGTGCTCGAGTCGATGGGTTCGGACAAGTACGCCTATTTCACTGCCGAGGGGCCGCAGGTGACGTCCCGGGAACTCGAGGAGCTCGCCGCCGACTCGGGTACCGCGGTCGCGGGCGGCGGGCAGCTGGTCGCCCGGTTGTCGACCGAATCGTCCGCGGCGCACGGCAGGCCGGTGGAACTGTGGTTCGACCGGGCGAAGATCGCCCTGTTCGATCAGGACTCGGGAGCGAACCTCACCCGCTGACCGTGGTGTGGCGCTCACCCGAACCTCGGGTGTTCGCCCCGCCGAGACCGCCGACCGTGCCCCACTCGGCCGCGAGGGCGGTCGCGTGGACCTCGTCCTCCTCCTCGTCGGACGGGGTGCGGGTGGTGCGCGTGATCCCGAAGAACGGCAGCAGGCCGGCGAGCGCGGCTGCGGTCGCGCCGACGACGAACGCGATCACGTACGCCGATTCGGTCGGGACATCCGTTCCGTCGATGGTGATGCCGGCGAGCAGGGTCGCGAGCAGCGCACTGGCGAACGAACTGCCCACGGACCGGGCGATTGAGTTGATGCTGTTCGCGACGCCGGTCTCGTCCTGCCGGACCTCGGCCACGAGCAGCGACGGCAGCGCCGCGTACGCGAGGCTGATGTAGGTGTTGACCAGCAGGATGGCCGCAACCACCTCCCACGTGCGGTCGTGGGCGAAGACGAACACGACGAAACCGCTGACGCCGACGACACTCGCGGCGATCAGAACGGCACGGGAACCGAAGCGGTGGATCAGCTTTCCGCTCAGGATCGAGGCGAGGACGCCGCTGATCGCGCCCGGCAGCAGGTACACGGTGCTGGCCTCGAGGACGGTGGCCCCGAAGCCGTATCCGGCGACCGCGCGCGGGGTCTGGACGAAGTACGAGCTGCCCAGGAACATCACGAACATCGACATGCCGACCACGAGCGCGGACACGTGGGTGACGAGGACGGGCGGGTTGGTCAGCAGCCGGGGCGCGACGAGTGGGTCGGTGATCCTGCGTTCGTAGAGGAACCAGCCGATCAGGACCAGGATTCCCGCGATTCCGCTGACGATGGTGACGGGAGACGTCCAGCCCCAGGTGCCGCCCTCGGCGAGCGGCAGCAGGACGAGGACCAGGCCGGCGGCGAGACCGGCCGCACCGATCCAGTCGATGGAACCGGTGCCGACGCGCGGGCGGCGGGGGATCGCGATCCAGGCGAGGACGAGTCCGGCGGCGGTGATGGCCGAGGACAGCCAGAAGATGCGGTGGAAGTCGGCGCCGTCGGACACCAGCACACCGGTGAGGACGATGCCGAAGCATCCGCCGAATCCGAGGGTGCCGGAGAAGATCCCCATCGCCCCGGTCAGCTTCTCGGCGGGGAGTTCGTCACGCAGGACCGCGATGCCGATGGGGAACAGTGCGAACGACACGCCCTGGAGCACGCGGGCGAAGATCAACACCCCCACGGACGTCGACACCGCACCGATCAGGGACCCGAGCAGCACGACCACGAGCACCCCGAGCAGGACGGGCCTTTTGCCGCGGAGATCGGCGAGGCGGCCGAGGACGGGTGTCGCGGTGGCGGCCGCGAGGAGGTTCGCGGTGAGGAGCCAGCCGACGGCGGTGGGGCCGACGTCGAGTTGCGCACCGATGGTCCCGACGATCGGCACCACCAACGTCTGCAGAACGGCGACAATCATCACGACGAAACACATGACGGGCAGGAGAGCCCTGGCTGCGGTTGTCGATCCGGCGGCCATGGGGTCCTCCTGTAGGGGTCGGTGAACGGGCGTAATCAAACACGGTACTGGGGCTAACTAATGAAGGGGTTCACGGTGGGGTCTGAACGCATGTCGAATCGAGCGCTGGGCCGGGCGACACTGGCCAGGCAATGGCTCCTGAGCCGTTCGGACACATCCGCCCTCGACATGATCGAGCACCTCTGCGGACTGCAGGCCCAGGCGCCCGCCCCGCCGTATTTCGCACTGTGGGCGCGGTTGACACGATTCCGCGCCGAGTCGTTGTCGGACCTCGTCGAGAATCGCGCGGTGGTGCGGATCGCCGCGATGCGCGGGACGGTCTTCGCCTTGTCGGCCTCGGACGCGCTCTCGTTCCGTCCGCTCACACAACCGCTGCTCGACCGCGACCTCCACACCAACACGCAGTACCGGTCGAGTCTCGCCGGGATCGACTTCGGCGCCCTCGCCGCCGCGGGCCGCGAACTGGTGCGCGACGAACCGCGCACGCAATCGCAGATGCGGCCCCTGCTCGAGGAGCGGTTCCCCGGCCGCGACGGGGCCGCGCTCGCCCACGGGGTGCGGGGACTGGTCCCGATGGTCCAGGTTCCCCCGCGCGGGCTCTGGGGCAGATCGGGGCAACCGGCGCTGTCGACGCTGGAATCGTGGGTGGGTCGTCCACTGTCCGCGTCGCCGTCCCTCGACACGATGCTGTTGCGCTACCTCGCCGCGTTCGGCCCGGCGAGCGCGCGGGACGCCCAGGCCTGGTCGGGGCTGACCCGGCTCGGGGAGGTCCTGGACCGGCTGCGGCCGGAACTCCGGGTGTTTGCCGGGGAATCGGGATCGGAACTCTTCGACCTTCCCGACGCGCCTCGGCCGGACCCGGGCACCCCCGCCCCCGTCCGGATCCTCGCGCCGTTCGACAACGTGCTGCTTTCGCACGCGGACCGCAGTCGCCTCCTCGACGACGACGTGCGGAAGCAGGTCTTCACCCAGAACGGCATCATCAAACCTGCCGTCCTGGTGAACGGCCGGGTCGCGGCGTTCACCACGACGGTGGTCGAGAAGTCCCGTGCGGTACTCGAAGTGGAGCCGTTGGCGAACATCGCGAAGACGCACCGCACCGCGATCGAGGCGGAGGGCAGGCGACTGCTGAAGTTCGCGCACCCCGACGCGGCCGAGCGTGTCGTGCGGTTCACGGGCTAGCCGGTTTGTGCCTGCGCGGTGCGAGGTGACTGAGCTCGGCGATGATCTCGTCGTTCCAGACATGCTGGCGCACAAGGCGGTAACGCTCGCGCGCCACCCACAGGTAGGCCTCGGCGTCGGTGTGGTCGGGCAGCATCTCCGCGGCCCGCAGCATCCGGACCACCGGCAGGAACTCCTCACCGAACCAGCGCCGGGCCACGGTCTCACGGCTGAGGAATTCGCCCACCTCCTGCATGAGCCTGAAGCCCCAGGCCTCGACGCTCTGGCTGATCTCGGCGTACTCCCAGGGGTCGGTGACGACCACCGCCGCCCGCTGCGGCCCGCTCAACGGCACCCGCGTGAGGAACAGGCGGCGGTGGTCCTTGATGACCAGGTCGCCGCGCTGCGCGATCCCGTCGGGGGAGATCTTGGTCTGGATCTCGGTGACGTAGGCGTCGATCGTGCTCCAGTGCATCGCGTACGCGATGGAGACGCGGTGGTGGCCGTCGCTGACGAAGTGCATGGACCCGATCCGGTACACCTGGATCGGCGGCACCGACTCGCCCCGGCGCTGCGCGGCCGCGAGCCGTTGCCAGCGCTCGCGCACGCGGGTGGACGTCGGCCGGAAGAACCGGTCGAAGTCGCGGGTGCGGTCGACGCTGCCGACGATGGAGTTGACCGGGATCACCTGCAGTCCGAGCGATCGTTCCCCCACCCGGCCGACGGCCGCGACCACCTCGTCGAACGGCAGGATCTCGTTGACGTCGTCCGGTTCGCGGCGCAGCCAGCTGACCAGCCGCGACAACTCGGCGCGACGACGCTGGCGGGTGAAATCGTTCTCCGCGTCGGCGGCGGGGAACCCGGTGTCACGTGCCATGCCGGCGCCTCACGATGGTGGGGTCGGCGCCCGGGGCCAACTCCATCAGGGTGAATCCCACGGTGTTGATCACTGTCGTCGCGCCGAGCGTGCGGTCCTCGGCCGCCCGGCCGTACGGGTGGACGTGCCCGTGAATCATGACTCGGGCCTGCAACCTGCCCGCCAGGTTCTCGAAGCATTCGAACCCCCGGTGCGGCGGATCCTCCTGGTCGCCCACCCCGCGCGGCGGACTGTGCGTAAGCAGCACGTCGACGCCGGACACACCCGAGCGGCGCGCGTGCCACGCACTCGTCAGCGCCAGGTTGCGCGCCCGCCGCCGCTGCTGCCGCTCGGTCCACTGATTGGGGCCGTCGTTGTAGCGGATCGATCCACCCAGACCCGCGATGCGCAGTCCCGCGATCCGCACGATCCGGCCGTCCGCGTTGACCGCGCCGCAGGGGCCCGGCCACGCCGAGGGCAGACCCGCCCGCATCCATCCGACACGTCCCGCTGAGTAGCCGGACAAGTCGGCGTCGTGGTTGCCCGGCACGAAGACACACGGCGCGTCGAGCGCGTCGATCAGGTATTCCAGGTAGTCGAACGGGAGATCGCCCGCACCGAGGATCAGGTCGACGTCCATGGCACGCACCTGCGAACTCCACAGCGACTCGATCGTCTCGTCGGACACTGCGAGTACCGAGACCATGCTCCGACGCTACCGGCTCGCGAGGCCGGAGGACGGGTGAGCGGCTTCGGTGGTTTGATGACTGGGTGACTGACAGCGTTGTGGCCTCCGTTCGCGCGCACCTGCTGGGGCAGATCGGGGGACCGGAGCCGACTGCGGCATCGGTGACGTTCCTGGGCGTCGAGCCGCTGGACGTGCTGCGCTTCGCGCCCGACGACGAGGATCTGGTTCGCTACGTGACCCTGGGGTGCTCCCGGCACCCGATGGGCGACCCCGGCGAACTGGTGGCCGACCCGCTCCGTGGCCCCCGCGCCGAACTGATCCTCACCCTGCGCGGCGGCGCCGGGGTGGCGTCGGGAGTTGCGCGCACACTCGCGGTTCTGGCGGCGGCTCCATCGGTGGAAGGGGTGGTTCTCGTCGAGGACGCGCTGCTCGACCTGGGGGAGCCGCTGTGGAAGGACGCACCGTTCACCGCCGTGCTGCTCGGTGAATCGACCGTCCCCGACCTCCCGCTGCCCGAACCGGCGGAGGCCGTGCGGTTCCTCGCGGTCGTGCCGCTCACCGGCACCGAGGCGGCGTGGGTCCGACTGCGCGGCGCCGGCGCACTGCGCGACGCCTGGACGGAGGCGGGCATCGACGTCCGCGATCCGCACCGCGGTGCCGCGTCCCTCTAGAGCCAGTGATTCCGGCGGAACATGACGAACAAGCCCACCGCCACCGATGCGATCACGAACACCACGCCGTGATAGCCGTACTGCCAATGTAATTCGGGCATGTTGTCGAAGTTCATGCCGTAGATGCCCGCGATCATCGTCGGCACGGCCGCGATGGCCACCCATGCCGAGATCTTGCGCATGTCGGTGTTCTGCTGCACGGCGATCTTGGCGAGGGCGGCATCGACGAGTGAGCTGAGGACCTCGTCGTATTCGGCGATCCGCTCGGCGACGGTCGTGTGGTGGTCGAGGACGTCGCGGAAGTAGCGGCGGATCTCCTTCGGCACCGGATTGCCCGGTGTTCGCGTCAGCCGCAGGAGCGGATTGGACAGCGGGTTCACCGACTTGCGGAGTTCGACGATCTCCCGCTTGAGGAGGTAGATGTGTTCGACCGCGACGCTGCTGCGCGGACTGAACACCGCCTCCTCCATGCCGTCGACGTCCTCCTCGATGGCCTGGGTGACCTCCAGGTAGGTGTCCACCACGTGGTCCGCGACGGCGTGCAGCACCGCGTACGGGCCCAGGGCGAGCCGCTCCTGGTTCGCCTCCAGCGCATGGCGGACGTTCGCGAGCGGGGAATGGTCACCGTGCCGCACGGTGATGACGAAGTCGGCGCCCACGAACACCATGATTTCGCCGGTCTCGACGATCTCGCTGGCCGTGGCCACCGACTCGTGAGGCACGTAATTGACCGTCCGCAGCACCAGGAACAGGACGTCGTCGTAGCGTTCCAGCTTCGGTCGCTGGTGGGCGTGGACGGCGTCCTCGACCATCAACTCGTGCAGCCCGAACGTTTCGGCCACGCTCTCCATCTGCCCCTCGTCGGGGGCGAGCAACCCGACCCACACGAACCCTTCACCCCGCTTGCGGACCTCGGCCATCGCGGCCTGGTGCGTGTACTTGCCGGGGAGCCTGGTGCCGTCGACGTACACACCGCAGTCCACGATGGCGCGCGCGGTCGGGATGCGGATCCTGGGGCCCGCATCCTTGTCACCGCTGCGCTGATCCTTGTCGCTGCCGCGCTTGGGGAGTGAGGGCACAGACGGCACGGGCCTCTCCCTTCACCGTCGAGTCGGAAACGCTGCTGGTGAATCGTACGTCAGCACCCGCTCCGGGCCGGCGGCGTCGCACGACACGCCAGGCGTCCGGGCCGCACGCTCGGACCGCGTGCCACGACACCTGACAGACTGGTCTGGTGCTCATCGATCTCCACACCCATTCGACGGCCTCCGACGGAACCGACAGCCCGGCGGACCTGGTGCGTGCCGCGGGGGCGGCAGGACTCGACATCGTGGCGATCACCGATCACGACACGACCGCGGGGTGGGCCGAAGCGGTCGCGGCGTTGCCTGCGGGGCTCGCATTGGTTCGGGGCATGGAGATGTCCTGCGAAGGACGCGGTGAGGACGGACGCCCGGTCGCGGTGCACCTCCTCGCCTACCTGTTCGATCCCGCGCACGCGGCGTTCGCGCGCGAACGGGAACGGTTGCGGAACGAGCGGATCGTGCGAATCCGCGCCATGGCGGAGCTGATGATGGAGGACGGTCTGCCCATCGACGCCGACGAGGTGCTCGCGGAAGCAGGTCCCGCGGCGGGGCGCCCGCACCTGGCGAGGGCCCTGATGCGCGCCGGAGTGGTCGGCAGCGTCGGTGAGGCGTTCGTGGACCTGCTGGCCCCACGCGGCCGGTACTTCGTCGACAAGTCGGACACCCCCCTCGACGACGCCGTGCAGCTGGTGGCGGCGGCCGGGGGAGTGAGCGTCCTCGCCCACGGACGGGCCCGCACGAGGGGACGGCTGCTGTCGCTCGATCACGTCCGCGACCTGGCGGGAGCCGGTTTGCACGGGCTCGAGGTGCATCACCCCGACCATTCGTCGGTCGACGCACGGGTACTGCAGGAACTGGCCGACGAGCTCGGTTTAGCCATCACCGGCTCCTCCGACTATCACGGGACGAACAAGGCCATCCGGCTCGGCGAGTTCACGACGGACGCCGACGAATTCGACACCCTCGTATCGAAAGCATCCGGGGTGCAGGTGGTCTCGGCATGAACACGCACGAGTCCGAGCGGTACGACCCCTACGGTCCCACCGTCCCGAGGAGGGTGACGGCCACCGAACCGCGACGCAGTCCTCTCGTGGTCCGCGCGCTGCGCGCCCTCAGCGGGGCCGTCGCCGCCGGCGTGGTGATCCTCTGCCTCGTCGTCATCGGCTCCGCCTACGTGGGCGGCGGCCGGGGCTTCCCCGGCCCCGGGGCGATCTCCATCACCGCACATGTGGTCGCATCCGTGTTCGTGATCGTGGCGCAGCGGGTTGCGGACCGCCGCGACGGCCTCGTCGCCGTCGTCGCATCCGTGGCCGTCCTCGCGGCGGCGGCGCTTCTGCTGGCTACTCAGTGGTGGGGTTGACGGACGCTCGGCCCGATATGTGAAACCGGCTCTCACAGTGACCCGTCGGTAACTTATTCTCACAGGTAGAGGCCAGAAAACGTGAGACATCTGACTGTCGTGGCAATTTGATTGTGCATCGATATTCGTGCCAGACTTAGCACCACTCCGACGTCGGCGCCACCGCCCTTCGGCGGGGGTTTTATGGCAGTGTTGCCAGGGCTCACCCGCCCGTGCCATGACGCTTCGGAAGTTCTGCGGCCATCGTGATCGCGCACCCCGGAAGCTTCACCCTCAGTTGTCGTTCGTGGAGTAACTGTGAAGATCAGCGCCGATCCTCACGGTTACTTCTCAGTAACCCGGCCCCGAGTGAGCCTGGACTTAGCAGGAGTGTCATCGTGTCCATCGTGTCCGAATCCACCACACCGCAGAAGGTCGAGCTGACCGACGAGGAGATCTTCGCCGGCCACATCGGGGGGAAGCTCTCGGTCGAGACCACGACCGCCCTCGATACCCAGCGCGCCCTGTCCATCGCCTACACGCCCGGCGTCGCGCAGGTCTCCCGCGCCATTGCCGCCGACGAAACGCTCGCAGACCGGTACACCTGGACCAGCCGCCTCGTGGTCGTCGTCTCCGACGGTTCCGCGGTGCTCGGCCTCGGGGACATCGGCCCCCGCGCCTCGCTTCCCGTGATGGAGGGCAAGTCCGCCCTGTTCAAGAGCTTCGCGGGCCTGAACTCGATCCCGCTGGTCCTCGACACCAAGGACCCCGACGAGATCGTCGAGACCCTGATCCGGCTGCGCCCGAGTTTCGGTGCGGTCAACCTCGAGGACATCTCCGCGCCGCGCTGCTTCGAGATCGAGAAGCGGGTCATCGAGGCCCTGGACTGCCCGGTCATGCACGACGACCAGCACGGCACCGCCATCGTCGTCCTGGCCGCCCTCAAGGGTGCGGTCAAGGTCCAGAACCGGGAGCTGTCCGAGCTGCGGGTGGTCATCTCCGGTGCCGGCGCCGCCGGCGTCGCCTGCGCGAACATCCTGCTCGCCGCGGGTATCGCCGACGTGACGGTCCTCGACTCCAAGGGCATCGTCTCCAAGGATCGCCACGATCTGAACGAGGTCAAGGTGGATCTGGCCGCGCGCACCAACCCGGCCGGACGCCGCGGCGGCATCGTCGAAGCGCTCGACGGGGCGGATGTGTTCCTCGGGGTGTCCGCAGGGACCGTGCCGGAGGAGCTGATCGCGACGATGGCGGAGAACTCCATCGTGTTCGCGTTGTCGAACCCGGACCCGGAAATCCACCCCGACGTCGCCCGCAGGCATGCGGCGATCGTGGCGACCGGGCGCAGTGATTTCCCGAACCAGATCAACAATGTGCTTGCCTTCCCCGGGGTGTTCCGTGGTGCGCTGGACGCCGGTGCCCGCCGGATCACCGAAGGTATGAAGCTCGCCGCCGCCGAGGCAATCCTCTCGGTCGTCGGTGACGAGCTGGCTGTAGACAAGATCGTTCCCAGCCCGCTCGATCCTCGCGTCGCCCCCGCTGTCGCGGAGGCAGTCGCCGCCGCTGCTCACGCAGAAGGCGTCACCGACTAGCGAGAATCCGTCGAACACCCCGATCCGGAACCCGCACCCACGGTTCCGGTGTCGGGGTGTTTGCCGTTGGGTGAATTGTTCGCTACGACGCGGGCTCGGCGATCCGTTCGGATCTCGGGTTGCGGCGCAGGCGGCCGGTCCCCGGAACGGACGCCCACACCGCCAGCGCGAGCAGTCCGTCCACGACGAGAGCGAGGATCGTCACGAGCAGCGCACCGACGAGCACCCGGTCATACTGGCGCAGGGCCAGCCCGTCGAAAATGTAGCGGCCCAGGCCGCCGAGGTTGACGTACGCGGCGACCGTTGCGGTCGCGATGATCTGCAGGGTCGCGTTGCGCAGCCCGCCGAGCATGAGCGGCAGCGCATTCGGGGCCTCGACACGTGTGAGGACCTGCCATTCGGTCATTCCCATCGCGCGGGCCGCGTCCACGACCGTCCGGTCGACGTTCGCGACACCCGCGTACGTGCCCGCGAGCACCGGCGGGATTCCGAGGATCACCAGGGCCAGGATCGGCGGGATGAGGCCCAGCCCGAGCAGCAGCACCAGGAACGTCAGCAGACCCAGTGTCGGCAGCGAGCGGAGCGCGTTGACGAGACCGACCACGACCACGTCACCCTTGCGCAGATGTCCGATGATCAGACCGATCGGCACCGCGACCACCGCAGACAATGCGACCGCCAGGAAGCTGTACCAGAGGTGTTCGAGGATGCGGGCGCCGATACCGGTGCTACCCGACCAGTTACCCGGATCGACGATGTACTCCCACGCGCCGCCGAAGATGTTCACGAAGCCTCCTCTGCGGCCGGGGCCGCCGACTGTCCCGCGACCAGCGGCGTGCGCCGGACCTTCTGCTGCCGGGTCCACGGTGTCAGTGCCCAGCCGACCAGGAACAGCAGCAGATCGAACGCGAGGGCCAGAACGACGATCGCGATGATCCCGGCGAGGATCTGGTCCGGGTAGTCACGCTGGTAGCCCTGGGTGAACAGGGTGCCGAGACCGCCGATCCCGATCAGCGAACCCACCGACACCAGCGAGATGTTGGTCACGGCCACCACTCTCACGTTCGCGACGAGAACGGGTAGCGCGAGGGGCAATTCGACGGTCAGAGCCCGGCGGAGCCGGGTGAAACCCATCGCGGTGGCGGAGTCGACGACGTCGGCGGGAACGGAGTCGAGGGCCTCGGGCACAGCGCGGATCAGCAGGGCGGTGGAGTAGATCGTCAGCGCGATCACCACATTGAGCGGGTCCAGGATCTGCAGTCCGACGACGGACGGGATCGTCACGAACAGTGCCAGCGACGGGATCGTGAACGCGATGCCCGCGACGATCAGCGTGATCTTCCGCAGCCAGGACGCACCCCGGATCGCGGTCCCCACCGGGACCGCGATGAGCAACCCGATCAGGAGCGGAACCAGCGCGAGGTAGAGATGGGTCTTCGTCAGGTCGACGACGACCGAGAAGTTGTCGATGAGCCACCGCATGGGATCACGGCCCGTCCGGGGTTGCCGGTTGGGCAGTGAAGTAGTGCTCACCCCTCGCACGATCCTCGGCCGCCCGCTGCTCGGCCAGCTTCGCGATCACCTCGGAGCCGAGGATGCCGCCGGTGACCGCGCCGTCGGCGTCGACGGCCACCCCGATGCCCGACGGAGAGGAGATGGCCGCGTCCAGGGCCTGCCGCAGGTCGGCGCCGGGGGCGAAGAGGGATCCGCCCGCCGCAGTGCATTCGGAGACGGGGCGTCCGGCCCGCGCCCCCTCGACACCGGTGACGTCGATCCATCCCCGCGGTACGCCCGCGTCCGTGACGACCAGGACCCATTCGCCCTGTTCGAGCCGGAGCCCGGGCAACTCCCTCTCGGTCGCCGTCCGGATGGTGTGCAGCGGAACCTGATCTGCCGTCCGGAACGACAGTCCGCGGTACCCGCGGTCGCGTCCCACGAACGAGGCGACGAAATCGGTGGCCGGCGCGGACAGCACCGTGTCGGGTGCGTCGTACTGCTGCAACCGGCCGCCCGGTCCGAAGACCGCCACCCGGTCACCGAGTTTGACGGCCTCGTCGATGTCGTGGGTGACGAACACGATGGTCTTGCGCATTTCGGCCTGCAGGCGCTGCATCTCGGCCTGCAGGTCTTCGCGGACAACGGGATCGACGGCGCTGAACGGCTCGTCCATCAGCAGGATCGGTGGGTCGGCGGCCAGCGCCCGCGCGACTCCGACGCGTTGTTGCTGCCCGCCGGACAGCTGCCCGGGATAGCGGGAGGCCAGCGCCGGGTCGAGTCCGACGCGTTCGAGCACAGCCAACGCGGCCTTGCGGGCGTTGCGTCGTGAGTCGCCGCGCAGCACCGGCACGGTCGCGACGTTGTCGACCACCGTGCGGTGCGGGAGCAGTCCTGCGCTCTGGATGACGTAGCCGATGCCGAGTCGAAGCTTCACCGCGTCGGTCTGGGCGATGTCGCGGCCGTCGACCGTGATCGTTCCCGCGGTCGGGGTGATCATCCGGTTGATCATCCGCATCGACGTGGTCTTGCCGCAGCCGGACGGCCCGACGAAGACCGTGAACGATTCGGCGTCGATCTCCAGGTCGAGGTTGTCGACCGCCGTCGTGCCGTCCGGGTACTGCTTCGTGACTCCCGAGAATGTGATCACGGCAGGCTCCTCTACGAGACCGGCTTGTCGAGCCCCTGGTCCGTCACCCACTGCTTCGCGGCCGCGGCCGGCTCGGTTTTCGCGTCACCCGAGACGGAATCATTGAGCGCGACAAGCTCTTCGGTGGTCAGCTTCGCCGACAGCGCGTCGAGCGCCCGGGTCAGCTTGTCGGAGGACTTGGTGGCGCGCACCACCGGGACGACATTCTGCGCCGCGAAGTTGTTCTGCGGATCCGTGAGCACCACGAAACCGTTCTGCGCGATCGCCGGGGACGTCGTGAAGATGTCGGCGGCCGTGATCTGCCCCGACGCGAGGGCGTCCACCGTGGCCGGACCGCCGCCGTCGGCGATCGGGACGAAATTGTCGGCCGTGATGTCGAGGCCGTACTTGGCCTTCAGGCCGGGCAGACCACCGGGACGTTCCTGGAACTCGGCGGGTGCACCGAACTTCACCTCGTTCGAGTGCGCCGCGAGATCCGCGATGGAGGTGAGGTTCCAGCGCTGCGCCGTCTCCTTCGTGACGACGACGGCATCCTTGTCCTCAGCCGGGGCCGGGGTGGTGATCGTCAGTTCCGAACCGAGAGCGGCAGGCAGCGCGGCATCCACGTCGGCGGCGCTCGTGGCCGTCGAATCCGGGTCGAGATACTGCAGCAGGTTGCCCGTGTAATCGGGGATGACGTCGATCGACCCGTCCTTCAGCGCGGGAATGTAGGCCTCACGGCTGCCGATGTTGAACTTCGTCGTCACGTCGAACCCGTTGGCGCGGAGCACCTCGGTGTAGATGTTCGCGACCGTCTCCGATTCGGGGAAGTTCGCCGATCCCACGATGATCGTGTTGGGGTCGTCACCCGATCCCGCGCCGCCAGAGGACAGGGGGTCGGATCCGCCGCCGCACGCCGCGAGCGACACGACGGCCACCGTCGCGAGAGCGATACTGCCAACGGAGCGGCGGGTGAAGCCCGACAGAATTCGTGAGGTGCGCATGAGCGTCCTTCCCGTTGTCACCGGCGCCGGACCTGCCGACGGAAACCGGTGGACGCGTTTCTGCGCCATCGGTTGGCCAGTGTAACGATAGGGGCGGACAGGGCACGGTTTTCGACCAGCTCGAGGTAAACGAAAGGCGCGACGTGGCACACACACGGACAGACGAATCGGCCGAGCGCCCGGGGCCATGGTCCCGGGCACTGATCGCCGCGTCCGCGCTGCTACTGCTCGCGGGGGTGGCGTCGGGATGCGCAGGCGGTGACACGACCCTCGACAGTTCCGCGGGGCAGGGGGCGGGCGAGATCGTGGTGGGTGCGGGTGACGGAGCAGAGAGCCGGATCCTGGCCGAAATCTATGCGGGTGCCCTGCGTTCGACCGGGGCGCCGGTCACCACCGACGGGGGCCTCGGTGACCGGACCGCGTACCTCGGACAGCTCGATGCCGGAAACGTCACGCTGGTGCCGGAGTTCACGGGCCGGTTGTTGCGCTACTACGACCCCGAATCGACGCAAACGGAGCAGGACGATGTGTTCGAGGCATTGAGCAAGGCTCTGCCGCAGGGACTTTCGATCTCCGACTTCGCGGCCGCCGAGGACAGGTCGGCGCTGGCGGTGACCCCGCAGACGTCCGGACAGCTGGATCTCACCACCCTCGACGAACTTGTTCCCTCGTGCGGCAGGAGCACGGCCGTGCTCGCCCCGGCGTTCGAGGCCGACGCTTTTCCCGACCTGACCGGTTGCACGTTCGCGCAGACCCGGACGGTGGCCGACGACGACGCCGCCGTCGGCGAACTCGCCGCCCCCGCACCGGCGGACGGAGCCGTGCGGGTGGCCGGGGTGACCACCGCGTCACCCGCCGTCGCGGGCGCGGATCTGGTGCTGCTGGCGGACGACGATCACGTGTTCACCGCACAGAACGTGGTGCCGCTGTTCCGGATCGGGACCCTCGGCGAAGCCCAGCTGAAGGCGTTGAACGTCGTGGCGGGTGAGCTGACGACCGCGGACCTGGCCGACATGATCGGCCAGGTCCGCGGTGGTGCCGATTCAGCCGACGTGGCGCGGGTGTGGCTCGACGCCCATCTGTGAACCCAGGAACGCCCCGAGTTCCGCCACCGCGTCCGCGGCCTCGCGGACCAGGGACGCCTGGAGGTGGGCGACGTGCCACAGCCGGGCGTACTCGGTGAGCGTGACGTCCACGTCCGACTCGTTCAGCTTGTCGACGAACTCCATGATCTGCGGGTAGAGCACCTCGTCCACCCCGACATGGATCAGTGTCGGCGGCAGTCCCGCCAGATTTCCGTGCAGCGGTGCGTAACCCGGATCGTGCACGTCCCCATTGCCCAGGTACTTCTCGGCGGCATCGAACGACCACGCCGTGTTGACCACGAGATCCCGGTCCCGCGACGTGTCACGCCGGCCGGGATCGACCCACGGAGAGATCAGCGCCAACGCGGCCGGAGTCACACCGTGCCGGTCGATCAGGCGGCGCGCGGTGGCGACCGTGAGGCCACCGCCCGCCGAATCGCCGGCGATGGCGAGTTGCTCTGTCTCGTAACCGTGTTCCGTGTTCAGCTCCAGGTACGCCGCGACCGCGTCCTCGAGCCCGGCCGGGAACGGATGCTCCGGAGCCAGCCGGTAGTCGAGGGTGTAGACGACGCTGCCGGATTCCCTGGCGATGTGAGCGGCCAGCGAACGGTGCGTGGCGAGCGAGCCGATCGTGTACGCCCCACCGTGCAGGTAGAGCACAGCGGTCCGGCGTTCGGTGGCTCCCACCGTGATTCGCTCCGCCGGCCGCCCGGCCAGCGAGGTCGGGCGGACGACGGCACCCGCAGGCACCTGCTGCAACGGAGCGCCGAGGTCGAGGATCGCCCTCTGGACGGCGTACGGGAGTCGGGCATTGAGGCTGAGGCGGTAGAACGGCCGGAGGGCCGTCGCGACGACCGGCAGCGGCAGGTGGAAGCTCATCGGTACCTCAGTTCGACTTGGGGAGGACTCGTCCGGCGACGATGGCAACCACACGCTGGTAGCTCGGTCCGGCGAGCCGCACCCAGGCGTCGAGGAACTTGGCGTCGGCGCCGATCAGGACGCGCGGCTTGCTCTTGCGGACACCGTTCACGATGGTCTCGGCAGCCGCCTCCGGAGTGGTGCGTGCGAGCTTCTGGTCGAAGAACTTCGCGAACGTGTCGAGGTCCTCGCCCGGTCCCGCGGTGGCGTTGCGGGCGATGGCCGTCTTGATGCCACCGGGGTGCACACACGTCACCTTGACGGGGTGCCTGGCGATCAGCATCTCCTGGCGCAGCGACTCGGTGAAACCGCGCACCGCGAACTTCGCCGAGTTGTACGCGCTCTGACCCGGCATGGACAGCAGGCCGAAGAGGCTCGAGACGTTCACGACGTGGCCGTCGCCCGACGCGATGAGATGCGGCAGGAAGGCCTTGGTGCCGTTGACGACTCCCCAGAAGTCCACGTCCATGATCTTCTCGATGTCCTTGAACTCGGACTTCTCGAACTCACCGTGGTAGGCGATGCCGGCGTTGTTGTACACCTGGTTGATCTTGCCGAAGTGGGCCCGCACCTCGTCGGCGTACGCGAGCACCGCCTCGCGCTGGGTGACGTCCAGGTGATCGGCCTTGACCTCGGCGCCCAGCGCCTCGGCCTGGCGTGCGGTCTCGGCGAGCCCGACCGTGTCCATGTCCGAGATCGCCAGCCGGGCACCCCGGCCCGCCAGGTTGAGGGCGAGCGCCCTGCCGATACCGGATCCGGCTCCGGTGATCACGACTACCTTGCCTGCGAACTCGCTCACTGTGCTGTCACCTTGTCGTCGTCGAGGTCGATCTGTGCCGGGATGGCGGCGGGGCCGGGGATCTTGCCGTTCACGTGCATGGGTGCAGGCAGATCGGCGGTGGCCACGCTGTCGTACGCGGTGAGGTCGAAGCGCTTCGTCTCGTTCCGGAACTGGAACGTGAAGCCCGGCCACAGCGTGGTGTTGTTGCCGTGCTTGTCGAGGTACCAGCTCGCGCACCCACCGTTGTTCCAGACGCTGTGCGACAGCTTCTCCTGGAGTTCGGCGTTGTACCGGTCCTGGGCGGCCTGACGGACCTCGATCTTGCCGATGCCGTACTTGTCGAGCGTCTGCAGGGCGTCGACGAGGTAGTTGAGCTGCGACTCGATCATGAAGACCATCGAGGTGTGGCCCAGACCGGTGTTCGGGCCCACCAGGAAGAACATGTTGGGGAAGTTCGCGATCGCGGCGCCCTTGTAGCCCTGCTGTCCGCCCTGGTCGAAGACGTCGGCGAGCGAGCGGCCGTCCTTGCCGAAGATGCCCTCGAACGTGGGGGAGTCGGTGACGTGGAAGCCGGTGGCGACGACGATGGCGTCGACCTCGCGGACGGTGCCGTCCTTCGAGATCACCGAGTTGGCCGTGACCTCGGCGATGCCGTCGGTCACCAGGTCGACGTTGCCCTGTGCGAGGGTGGGGTAGTAGTTGTTCGAGATCAGCATGCGCTTGCAGCCGATCTGGAAGTTCGGCGTGACCTTCTTGCGCAGATCCTTGTCCTTGATCTGGCGGCGCAGGTGGCGTTCGGCCGCGATCTGCAGTGGCTTCATGAACACGGGGGCCTTCGCGAGTCCGACGACCTGGCTCTCGCGCATCCAGTAGATCCCGGTGCGGCACAGCTTCTGGAAGCCGGGGAGGTACTTGAACGCGGTGTGCTCGAGCTTCGTGTACTCGCGGTCCGCCCGGGGCAGGATCCACGGCGCCGTGCGCTGGTACACGTCGAGGTGCGACACCTTCTTGCCGATGGCGGGCACGATCTGGATGGCCGAGGCGCCGGTGCCGATGACGGCGACGCGCTTCCCCGTCAGGTCGGCGTCGTGGTTCCAGCGGGCGGAGTGGAAGATCTCGCCCTCGAAGCCTTCGATGCCCTTGATGTCGGGGAGGGACGGCTCGCACAGTGCACCGACCGCGGAGACGACGACCTTCGCGACGAAGTTGCCCTTGGTGGTGCTGACCTCCCAGCGGGTGGTCGACTCGTTCCAGTGGGCGGACTGCACGTCACAGCCGAAGAGGTGCTTGTCGCGCACCTTGTACTTGTCGGCCACCGACCGGATGTACTTCTGGATCTCGGGCTGCGTCGAGAACGACCGAGTCCACTCCGGGTTCAGCGCGAACGAGTAGGAGTACAGATGTGAGGGAACATCGCATGCCGCGCCCGGGTACGTGTTGTCTCGCCAGGTGCCGCCGACGTCGGTGCCGCGTTCGAGCACGAGGAAGTCGGTCTTGCCTGCCTGGGTCAGCTTGATCGCCGCGCCGAGGCCGGCGAACCCGCTGCCGATGATCAGCGTGTCGATGTGCCGGACACCTGCGGTAGGGGCGGAAGTATCTGTGACGGGAAGACTCATGTAAGAAACAATAGGGCGCTATTGAGGGGCAGTCAATAGCCTATTGACCTTCGTTCAGTAGTCTTGTCTCATGGACGTCGTGAAGCGGACCCGTCTCAGCCCAGAACAACGGCGCGCGCAACTGATCGACCTCGGCGCGAAGATGCTGGCGCAGCGCCCGTTGGAGCAGATCTCCGTCGAGGACATCGCCGATCAGGCCGGTGTCTCCCGCGGTCTCCTGTTCCACTACTTCGCGTCCAAGCACGACTTCCACCTCGAGATCGTGCGGCACACCAGCAGTGAGATGCTCGCCCGCACCGCCCCCGACCCGTACGTCGGGGAAGCGCGGGATCCGATGCAGATCCTGCGCTCGGTGCTCGCGTCGTACGTCGACTACGTCAGCGAGAACCGTGGCACGTACGTGTCGCTCCTGCGGGGAACGGCGAGTGGCGACCCGGACATGCGCGCCGTCTTCGAGGAGACCCGTGCCGTGATGTCCGAACGGACCCTCGAACAACTGCCTGCGATCGGGATCGAGCCCACCCGGGCGGTCGAACTCGCCGTCCGGGGCTGGATCGCCTACGTCGAGGAAGTCACGATCACCTGGCTGCGCGACCCGCACCTGACCCGCGACGAACTGATCGAACTCAACGTCCAGGCCCTTCCCGCGCTCGCCGTCGCCGCCGCACCCGAGATCGCCGCCGCGCTGGTGTCGGCCACCACGACCTGACACCCCTAGTACTCGGGGTACACCCGTAGTACCCGCGGGTGGCACCGGTTTCATTCCCCGGCGTGACGTGGCGACGCATGCGATGTTCCTAGCGTTCTCGTCATGACCACCCTCGATCTTCGCTCCCGCATCGTCGCGTCCCGCCAGGTGCCGCTGGCGGTGATGGTCGCTGCGATGTCCGCACTC
This sequence comes from Rhodococcus sp. NPDC059968, assembly GCF_042738615.1. Taxonomy (NCBI): domain Bacteria; kingdom Bacillati; phylum Actinomycetota; class Actinomycetes; order Mycobacteriales; family Nocardiaceae; genus Rhodococcus; species Rhodococcus sp. NPDC059968. The sequence goes on along the minus strand of NZ_JBHWUE010000011.1, from coordinate 91,826 downwards.
GCACTCGTGTGCGCCGTCGGACTCCTCGTGGACGACCGGACCGTGCTCGGGGTGTCCGTGTGGCTCAAACCGCTGAAGTTCGCGGTCTCCTTCGCGCTCTACGGGGCCACCCTGGCGTGGATGCTGACCCTCCCGCACCGAGGCAGCAGATGGACCCGGATCATGGCGACGGTGTTCGCCGTGACCGGCATCATCGATGTCGGATTCATCGCGGTACAGGCCGCCCGCGGAACGTTCAGCCACTTCAACACGTCCGACGACGCCGTCAATACGATCGGTCAGTACGTGTTCATGACCGGTGTCCCCGGACTGTTCGTCGCGAACCTCGTGATCGCCCTGATTCTGCTGTTCCAGCGCGTGGGGGATCGTCCCCTCACCCGAGCCATCCATGCGGGCATGTTCCTGGCGGTGGCCGGCATGGCACTCGGGTACCTCATGGGATTCCAGGGCCGGCAGACCACGACCGACGCGCTCACCCTCGTCGTCCTCGGCGGACTTCTCGCCGCCACCGCAGTCGCCGTCCGGACCGTGAGGTCGCGGGCGGACGCTGGGCCGCAGGCAGGGCCGGCCTAGAGATGCCGCAGGAAGCGGTCGGGTCCGTCGAGGAACGATCGCCAATTGCGGACGAGATCGAGCTGATTCCACTCGGGGTAGTCGATGCCGTCGTCGGTGAGTTCCCAGATCTCGGCGCCGGGCGCGGTGGCGAGGAGGGGAGAGTGCGTCGCGATGATCACCTGCGAACCCTCCTCGGCGAGATCCGTGATCACGCCGAGCAGCGCCAGGCAGGACTGGAACGACAGCGCGGGCTGCGGACGGGCGCCGACACACGTGAGGTGCGCGCCGAGGTCCGCGTCCTCCGGGCTGGCGTCAGCCGACCACAACCGGTCCTGCGCCCCGCGGAACCCGCCCTGCCAGGCCGCGGCGATCGACTCCACCAGAGTCGACTTCCCGACGCCGTTCTCACCCACGATCACCGTGACCGGCCGCTCGAATGCCAGCCCGTTGTCGCACAGTTCCGCGACCGCGGGGAGTTCCATATGACGAAGCCGGGTCGAATCCGCTCCGTGGAGTGAACTCGACCCGGCTCAGTGGCAGATCAGTCAATCAAACGCTCAGCTGAATGCTTCAGCCGTTACACGCTCTTCAGCCGAAGGCTTCATCGATGATCTCCTGCTGTTCCACAGCGTGCACCTTGCTCGAACCCGAGGACGGGGCCGACATCGAACGACGCGAGATGCGCTTGATTCCGGACAGCTTGTCGGGCAGCAACTCGGGCAGCGCGAGACCGAAGAACGGCCACGCACCCTGGTTGGCCGGCTCCTCCTGAACCCACCGGAACTCGGTGGCGTTCGGGTAGCGGTCCAGCGTCTCGCGGAGACGACGGCTCGGAACCGGGTACAGCTGCTCGATGCGGACGATCGCGATGTCCTCGCGGTTGTCCTTCTGCTTCTTCGCCAGCAGCTCCCAGTACAGCTTGCCGCTGACGAGGAGGACACGACGAACCTTGTCGCGTTCGGCGTTGCCCGTCTCGTACGTGGGCTCCTCGAACACCGAGCGGAACTTACCGGTGGTGAAGTCCTCGACGTCGGAGACCGCAGCCTTGTTCCGCAGCATCGACTTCGGCGTGAAGACGACCAGCGGGCGGCGGATTCCGTCGAGCGAGTGGCGACGCAGCAGGTGGAAGTAGCTGGCCGGGGTGGACGGCACGGCCACGGTCATCGAACCTTCGGCGCACAACTGCAGGAAGCGCTCGATACGACCGGACGTGTGGTCGGGGCCCTGACCCTCGTGGCCGTGCGGCAGCAGGAGCACGACGTCGGACAGCTGGCCCCACTTGGCCTCACCGGACGAGATGAACTCGTCGATGATCGGCTGCGCGCCGTTGACGAAGTCACCGAACTGCGCCTCCCACAGCACGAGCGCGTCCGGGTTGCCCACGGAGTAGCCGTACTCGAAGCCGACGGCGGCGAACTCGCTGAGTGCGGAGTCGTAGACCAGGAACTTGCCGGGGTTCTCGCTGCCGAGGTTCTGCAGCGGGGTGTACTCGGCGCCGGTCTTGCGGTCGATGAGGACCGAGTGACGCTGCGTGAACGTGCCGCGCTTGGAATCCTGGCCGGACAGGCGAACCATCTTGCCCTGGTCGACCAGCGAACCGAACGCGAGCAGCTCGGCGAAGGCCCAGTCGATCTTGCCCTCGCGGGACATTTCACGGCGCTTCTCGATGACCGGCTTGACGCGCGGGTGCACGGTGAAGCCCTCGGGCACGTTGACGAACGCGTCGCCGATCCGCTCGAGCACCGAGTCGTCGACGGACGTCTTCAACTTGGTGGGCAGCACCTGGTCGAGCTCGACCGACTCACTGGGCTCCGGCGTGTACTTCTCGAGTTCGCGAACCTCGTTGAACACCCGTTCCAGCTGGCCCTGGTAGTCGCGCAGTGCGTCTTCGGCTTCCTTCAGCGAGATGTCGCCGCGGCCGATCAGGGATTCGGTGTAGCTCTTACGCACGCTGCGCTTGGTGTCGATCACGTCGTACATCGCCGGCTGCGTCATCGACGGGTCGTCGCCCTCGTTGTGACCGCGACGGCGGTAGCAGATCATGTCGATGACGACGTCCTTCTGGAACTTCTCCCGGAAGTCGACAGCGAGCTGGGCGACCCAGACGCAGGCCTCGGGGTCGTCGCCGTTCACGTGGAAGATCGGCGCGCCGATCATCTTCGCGACATCCGTGCAGTACTCGGACGAACGCGAGTGCTCCGGGGCGGTGGTGAAACCGACCTGGTTGTTGACCACGATGTGCACGGTGCCGCCGGTGCGGTACCCGCGCAGCAGCGCAAGGTTCAACGTCTCGGCCACAACACCCTGACCGGCGAACGCGGCGTCGCCGTGCAGCATGAGCGGCAGGACGGTGAAGCCGTCCTCGCCCTTGTCGAGGATGTCCTGCTTCGCGCGGACCAGGCCTTCGAGGACCGGGTCGACCGCCTCGAGGTGCGACGGGTTCGCCGTCAGCGACACGGTGATGTCGTTGTCGCCGAACATCTGGATGTACGTGCCCTCGGCGCCGAGGTGGTACTTCACGTCGCCGGAGCCGTGAGCGGCCGCCGGGTTCATGTTGCCCTCGAACTCGGTGAAGATCTTCGAGTACGGCTTGCCGACGATGTTCGCGAGAACGTTGAGGCGACCGCGGTGCGGCATGCCGATGACGACCTCGTCGAGCTGGTGCTCGGCGGCCTGGTCGATGACGGCGTCCATCATCGGGATGACGGACTCGGCGCCCTCGAGGGAGAAGCGCTTCTGGCCGACGTACTTGGTCTGCAGGAACGTCTCGAACGCCTCGGCGGCGTTGAGCTTGCTCAGGATGTACTTCTGCTGGGCGACCGTGGGCTTGACGTGGTGCGCCTCGACCCGGTCCTGCAGCCACTGCTGCTGCTCCGGCTCCAGGATGTGTGTGTACTCGACACCGACGTGGCGGCAGTACGCGTCGCGCAGCACGCTGAGCACGTCGCGCAGCTTCATCTTCTCCTGGCCGTGGAAGCCGCCGACCTTGAATTCGCGGTCGAGGTCCCACAGGGTCAGGTCGTGCGTGCGGACGTCCAGGTCCGGGTGGCTGCGGAACTTGTCCTTGACGAACTGCAGCGGATCCGTGTCGGCCATCAGGTGACCGCGGTTGCGGTACGCGGCGATCAGCTCGAGAACACGGGTGTTCTTGTCGACGGCGCCTTCGGGCACGTCCTTGCGCCAGCGGACCGGCTCGTAGGGGATGTGCAGCGCGTGGAAGATCTCGTCGTAGAACTCGTCGCTGATCAGCAGGTTGTGGATGGTCCGGAGGAAGTCGCCGGACTCGGCACCCTGGATGATGCGGTGGTCGTACGTCGAGGTGAGCGTCATGAGCTTGCCGACGCCGATCTCGGCGAGGCGCTCGTCGCTCGCGCCCTGGAACTCGGCGGGGTACTCCATCGCGCCGGCACCGATGATGGCGCCCTGGCCGTTCATCAGCCGCGGCACGGAGTGCACGGTGCCGATGCCGCCGGGGTTGGTGAGCGAGATCGTGACACCCGAGAAGTCTTCGGCGGTGAGCTTGCCGTCACGCGCGCGCCGGACGATGTCCTCGTAGGCGCTGTAGAACTGCGTGAAGTTGTGGGTGTCGGTGTTCTTGATCGCGGCGACGACGAGGGACCGGCTGCCGTCCTTGCCCGGCAGGTCGATGGCCAGACCGAGGTTGGTGTGTGCGGGGGTGACCGCGTTGGGCTTGCCGTCGATCTCGGCGAAGTGCCGGTTCATGTTCGGGAACGCCTTGACCGCCTGCACGATCGCGTAACCCAGCAGGTGCGTGAACGAGATCTTGCCGCCGCGGGTACGGGCGAGGTGGTTGTTGATGACGATCCGGTTGTCGAACATCAGCTTCGCAGGGATGGCGCGAACGCTGGTGGCGGTCGGAATGGCCAGCGAGGCCGACATGTTCTTGGCGACGGCAGCAGCTGCGCCGCGGAGAACCTTCGACTCTTCTACTGCAGGAGCGGGAGCGGATGCCTTCGCGTCCTTCGCTGCGGCCTTCTTGGGGGCCTCGGTCTTCGCGGCAGCAGCCTTCGGAGCTGCACCGTTGGGTGCAGTCTTCGGTGCGGCGCCGTTGGCCGTCTTGGTCTGAGGCTTGGGTGCGGTCTCGGACTCGGGAGCCGGGGGAGTCGACGCCTTGGCGGAGGGAGCGGCAGCAGGTGCGGCGGTGGTGGTGCCGTTCGTGCCGTGTCCGTTGGCTGCGCCTGCCTTGGCGGCGGCGTCGGGAGAGTAATCCGTCAGGAATTCGTGCCAACTCGCGTCCACGGACGACGGATCGTCCTGGAAACGCTGGTACATCTCGTCAACCAACCACTGGTTCTGTCCGAACTGGGATGTAGAGCTGCTGCTCACGGCAGGTGTTCGCCTCGTTTCTATTTCGGTACCCGATCAGAGCGCCTATATACATGAGACTAGCCCTCGCGTGTGACGTGTAGATCGCCAGGCCTGCACGTGTGAGCTGTCTCACGGCCAACCGATGGGGTCACCATCGATGACGGTTCTCGCCCCGCGATTATTCCCCGACCCGGCCTCCGCCGCATCCCACAGTCCCGAATAGTGGCCACCGGCATAGCGCAGGGTGGCGTGCGATCCGGTCTCGACCACCCGCCCCTTGTCGATGACGAGGATCACATCTGCCCGGGCCGCGGTGGCCAGTCGGTGGGCCACCACCACTGACGTCCGGGTGCGGGTCACACGGCTGCTCGCCTCGAGAACTACCTGCTCGGTGGCCGGATCGAGCGTCGCGGTCGCCTCGTCGAGCAGCAGCAGGTCGGGGTCGACCAGCTCGGCCCGGGCGAGCGCGATCAGCTGACGCTGGCCCGCCGACAGCCCCTGCCCGCGCTCGCCGATGGGGTGATGCATCCCACCCCGCAATCCGGCGATCGTGCCCAGCGCTCCGACCGCGCGGGCAGCGTCCGCGATCTCAGCGCGGCTCGCATCCGGGCGGCCGTACGCGATGTTGGTGGCGACGGTCCCGGTGAACAGGTGGGCCTCCTGGGGGACGACGCCGAGGCGTCCGCGGTACGCGCCGAGCGGGTACCGGCGGAGATCGACGTCGTCGACGAGCACCGCGCCGGACGTCGGGTCGTAGAAGCGGGCGAGCAGTTTCACGATGGTCGACTTGCCGGCGCCGGTCCGGCCGACCAAGGCGACGGTGGTGCCGGCGGGGATGTGCAGGTCGATGTCGGTCAGGGCGTCGCTGTCGGCGCCCTGATAGCGGAACCCGACGTCGCGTAGGCACAGCTCGCCGCGCAGGTGCCCGTCGATCGGCTGGAGGTTCTCGCGCGAGGTTGCCCGCTCGATGGAACTGGGTGTGCGGAGCAGATCCCCGATCCGGAGCAGACCCACACTGGCCTGCTGGTACCCGTCGAACACCTGCGACAGCTGCTGGATGGGCCCGAACAGGAGCCCGAGGTACAACACGAAGGCGACGAGCGTCCCGGTCGTCGTGTCGCCGCCCGCCACCTGGCGCGCACCGACGAACACCACGGCGGCCAGGGCGAGGTCCGAGAGGAACGCGATGAACGGGAAATACACCGAGATCGCCCGCTGTGACCGCATCCGGCTGCGCCGGTAACTGTCGGCACGCTCGGCGAACCGGCGGGCGGCGAACCCTTCGCGACGGTACGCCTGGGCGGCGCGGAGCCCGGCGATGTTCTCCTGGAAGTCGGCGTTGACGAGTGAGATCCGCTCACGCGAGACCGTGTACGCCACCGAGGAGATCCTGCGGAAGATCAGCGTCGCGACGACGAGCGGCGGGATGACGGCGAGCGCCACCAACGCGAGCGTGACGTCGGTGGCGACGAGGGCGACGGAGATACCGAAGACGGTCAGGACACTCACCACGGCGGTGGACATCCCCGTCTGGATGAACGACGACAACGCGTCGACGTCGGTGGTCATCCGGGTCATGATGCGGCCGGACAGCTCGCGCTCGTAGTAGTCGAGTCCGAGCCGCTGCAGGTGTGCGTAGCTGCGCACCCGCAACCCGAACAGCACACGTTCTCCCGCTCGGGCGGTGAGGACCGTCATCAGGGCGACGACGAGCCAGCCGGCGACCACGAGAGCGACGCCCACCCCGGCCGCGGTCCACAGCGTCGCGGAGTCCTGCGGGACGACACCGCGGTCGATCGCGAACCGGACGATCGACGGGAACGCGATCCCCGCGAGCGAGTCGAGCGCGAGGCAGACGACGACGGCGACCAGGAGGGCGCGGACCGGTCGCAGGATCCGCGACAGCCGGAAGTCGGGCTCGGGCAGGCGCAGGTTCCGGGTATTGATACCCGGGCTCTCGACGGCGGGCGGCAGCGCGTTCACTGCCTGCCGAAGTTCCGGGGTCGCGGCCACGTTGCCCAGCGCTCCCGCCATCGGTCCGCCGGCGGCACGGCCGCCGCCGGGGCCCGCGCCGGGAGCCGGGGTGCGGCCGGACGAGGCGGGCACGTCCCACTCCTCGACGTCCTGCGGCCACAACTCGGACTCGGACGGTATGCGCTGATACGGCATCGGCTCGCTCGGTGCGGGGACGCTGACGTCGATGGGGCCCGCGTTGTCGGGGGAGGCGAACAGCGCGCGGAAGAGCGGGCACCGTTCGTCGAGTTCGGCCACCGTGCCGGAATCGATGATCCGTCCGCCGTCGAGCACGGCGACGCGGTCGGCGAGCGACAGGGTCGACCGGCGATGCGCCAGGATCAGCGCCGTCCGTCCGCGATTCGCGCGCAGCGCCGCGAAGATCGACGCCTCGGTGGTGGCGTCGACGGCGGAAGTGGCGTCGTCGAGGATCAGTACCCTCGGGTCGGTGAGGAGCGCGCGTGCCAGTGCGATCCGCTGCCGCTGCCCGCCGGAGAGCGTGAGACCGCGTTCGCCGACCACGGTGTCGTAGCCGTCCGGCAATGCGGAGACGAACTCGTCGGCGGCGGCCATGTCGGCGGCGGCGCGGATCTCCTCGGCGCTGGCGTCGGGCCTGCCGAGGGCGATGTTGGCCGCGATGGTGTCGGAGAAGAGGAACGGTTCGTCGAACACGAGGCCGACGGCTTCGCGCAACTGCTCGGCGCTCAGGTGCGCGACGTCGAACGACTCGCCCGCCGACGTGAGGGCTACGGAACCCGAGGACGGGGCGTAGAAGCGGGGGAGCAGCAGCGACAGGGCGGTCTTGCCGGAGCCCGCCATCCCGACCACCGCGACCGTCTCGCCGGGCGCGATGCGCAGGTCGAGTCCGCGGAGGATGTGCCGGTCCGACTCGAATCCGAACGTGACAGAGCGCAGGTCCACACCCAGCGGTCCGCCGGGCAGTGCGGTGGGGTGCGGCGGGTCCGCGACCTCCGGTTCGGCGTCGATCACCTCGTACACGCGCTCGACGGCGGCCCTGGACAGCTGGGCCATGATCACGACCGACGACAGCGTCCGGGTGACGCCGGTCATCGTGGCGACGTACGTGGCGAAGGCGAGGAACGTGCCGATCGTGATGGAGCCGTGCAGGGCCAGGTAGCCGCCGACGGCGATGACGCCGACGAGACCGAGCTGGGGCAGCGCTGCCATGGTCGGCGCGAAGCGCGCGTTGATCCGGGCGGCTCGCAGGCGTTCCGCGTACAGCGTCCGGCTGTGGTCCTCGAGCTGGTCGACGGCCCGGCGCTCCTGGCCGAAGCCCTTGACGACGCGGACGCCGGTCACGGTCTCCTCGACGTGCTGCGCGAGGTCGGCCGCCCGCTGCTGCGCCGACCAGGTGGCCGCGAACAGTTTCGGCCTCATCGCGTAGACGACGAGGCACACGGCGGGAACGATCACCAGCGCGACGACGGTCAGCAGCGGTGACAGCCAGGCCATGATGCCGAGCGCGAGGACGAATTGGAGCAATGCGCCCGCCGACAACGGGACCATCGCGAGCAGACCCTGAACCAGCTGGAGGTCGGTGATGGACCGGGAGACCACCTGACCGGTGCGGATCTGATCCTGCCCCCGCCCGTCGAGTCGTTGCAGCGCGCCCAGCAGACCCAGCCGCAGATCGTGCTGGACGTCGAGCGACAGCTTGCCGGCGAGCATCCGGCGGCCGTACTGGCAGCCGAAGCGGACGCACGCGAGCAACGCGATGAGCAGGGCGGCGATGCCGATCACCTGGGTGGCGCGACCCGATCCCCCGGCGTCGACCGCGTACTTGGTGAGGAGAGGGAACGAGATGTCGATACCCGCGGCGACGATCGTCACGGACAGGGCACCGAGTGCGACGCGGCGGTGCGCCCAGCACTCACCGCTCAGCCGTCGAATCCAGCCCGGCCGTGCCTGATCCTGCTCCAGCGTCTGCTCCCGTTCGATCACCGAACCGGACGCACTCTCACTTACCACTGGATCCACGTTAGCGCCGGGTACCGACAGGGTCAGCACCCGGCGCGGCGTCAGGTGATGTCGCGCTGCCGCGTGAGCGCCCAGCCGCCGCCGACGAAGACCGCGGTCCACACGAGCAGGGCGAGGGGCGCGGTTGGCCAGAGCGTGAGCCAGTCGATCTCGTTGCCCGCGGCCGCGTTCGCGACCGTCCCGAGGGTGGCCGACACGGGGAGGACACTGCCGACGGAGCCGATGCCGATCCCGCTGAGGATCGAGCGGAGGATCATCTCGCCGAGGGTGTACCAGACCACCAGGGCGATGCAGCTTCCGACGGACGAGCCGGTGAGCATCGACACGCCGCCGCCGATGAGCGCCCACAGCGCCCCGCAGATCAGGGCCGCCCCGAGCATGGCGAACAGGGATCCGCGCAGTTCGAAGGTGTCACCGCCGAACGTCAGCAGCAGGGCGACGCTGACCAGCTCCACCACGAGGCAGTAGAAGAAGCCGAAGGCCGCGGTGACGGCGAGCTTGGTGCCGATCACCCCGTCCCGGCCGCGGGCGGTGAGGAACGTGGTGGTGAGGGTCTTGTACCGGAATTCCGTGCCCACGTTCACCGCCCCGAAGACCGCGGCGAACAGGACGACGAGGGCGACCGCGACCGCCAGCCCGAAAAGGGTGGCGGCGAGGTTGGCCTCGCTCGGATCGGCCTCGAACGCGTCGGTGAACGCACGCATCACCGGCAGTGTGATCGCGCTCGAGAACATCCCGACGATCAGTGGTGCCAGACCGAGCATCCACCAGAACCGCAGTGTGGTGACCTTGCGGAATTCCGCGGTGAGCAGCGCTGTCATCGCGGACCTCCGGACATCGGACCGTGCTGGGGGTGTGCGGGTGGTGGACCGTAGCCCGGTGGTGGGGCGTACCCGGGAGGCGGACCGTAACCCGGCTGTGGGGCGTACCCGGGAGGTGCGTACCCGGGCTGGGGCGCGTACGTCGGCGGTGGGCCGTATCCCGAGGGCGCCGCGGCGCTCGCTCCGGCCACGTACTGGCCTGCGGTCATCGACAGGAAGAGTTGCTCGAGGTCGATGTGATCGCCGACGGCTCCGAAAATCGTGACCCCGGCTTCGGCGGCGACGGCCTCGACGAGTTCGAGGGACGCGCCGACGACGGCGAGGCGACCGTCCGCGAGCGACCGGGCGTCGACGATGCCCTTGGCGGCCAAGGCGGTCGCCAGCGCGGGCGGGCTCGAGGACGCGACCAGCAGCCGGCTCTGCTGCGACTTGCGCAGCTCCTCCATGCGTCCCTGATAGACGAGGGAGCCGCGGCTGACGATCACGAGATTGTCGACGGTCTGCTCCACTTCGCGGAGGATGTGGCTCGAGATCAGCACGGTTCGGCCGGATGCGGCGAAGCCTTTGAGGAATTCACGCAGCCAGGCGATGCCCTCGGGGTCGAGTCCGTTGGCCGGTTCGTCGAGGATCAGGATCCGCGGATCACCCAGCAGCGCCGTCGCCAGCGACAGTCGCTGACGCATGCCGAGAGAGAAGCCGCCCGCCTTGCGTCCGGCGACGTCCTCGAGCCCGACGAGTGCGAGCACCTGCAGTGCGCGTGCGTCCGGTACGCGGATCGCGGACGCGTACACCTTCAGATGGTCGAGTGCAGTCCGGTTGGGGTGCAGGCTCTGCGAGTCCAGGACGGCGCCGACCGTGCGCGCGGGGTCGACGAGGAGGCGAATCGGGACACCGGCGACCGTCGAGGTGCCGGACGTCGGCTTCACGAGACCGAGGATCATCCGCAGGGTCGTGGTCTTGCCCGACCCGTTGGGACCGAGGAATCCGGTGATCGAACCCTGCGGCACGGTGAAGCTGAGGTCCGTGACCGCGTCGACGTTCTTGAAGCGCTTCGACAGCCCCCGCACCTCGATCGGCGCCGTGAAACTTCCCGGGATTGCTGTGGTCAACCCGTCCTCCCCTGCCACAATCGAATGGAACTGTTTCGACCCTACTGGGCTGCCGTGCCGAGATTCACCAACTGACGTACAGGGCGTCTGCGACGGCGCATGCTGAAACCAATCGATTGGGGACGCACATGAGCAAGCACCACCATCACCATCGCGACGTCATTTCCCCCGCGTACACGGGGCGCCTCTCGATCGACCCGTTTCCGGCGCTGCGGCTGCCGGACGACGAAACCGATCCCGAGGCCGCCTACCGGTTCATCCACGACGAGTTGATGCTCGACGGCAGTTCGCGGCTGAACCTGGCCACGTTCGTCACCACGTGGATGGATCCCGAGGCCGACAAGCTGATGGCCGAGACGTTCGACAAGAACATGATCGACAAGGACGAGTACCCCGCGACCGCGGCGATCGAGTCCCGGTGCGTGTCGATGGTGGCCGATCTGTTCCACGCTCCCGATCTGTCGAACACCGACCCGGCCAGCGCGACCGGCGTCTCGACGATCGGTTCGAGCGAGGCGGTCATGCTCGGTGGTCTCGCGCTCAAGTGGCTGTGGCGGGCGAAGCGGGAGGCGGCCGGGAAGGACACTGCCCGACCGAATCTGGTGCTCGGCAGCAACGTCCAGGTGGTGTGGGAGAAGTTCTGCCGGTACTTCGACGTCGAGCCGAAGTACCTGCCGATGGAGAAGGGCCGCTACGTCATCACGCCGGAGCAGGTGCGGGACGCGGTCGACGAGAACACCATCGGAGCGGTCGTGATCGTAGGCACCACCTACACGGGGGAACTGGAACCGGTGGCCGCGATCGCGGCGGCTCTCGACGAACTCGCCGCGTCCGGCGGCCCGGACGTCCCGATCCACGTGGACGCGGCGAGCGGTGGGTTCGTCGTTCCCTTCCTGCAACCGGAGTTGTTGTGGGACTTCCGGGTTCCGCGCGTGGCCTCCATCAACGTGAGTGGTCACAAGTACGGATTGACGTATCCGGGGATCGGGTTCGTGGTGTGGCGCGACCGTGAGCATCTTCCCGAGGGGCTGGTGTTCCGGGTCAACTACCTGGGCGGCGACATGCCGACGTTCACCCTGAACTTCTCGCGGCCCGGCAATCAGGTGGTGGGGCAGTACTACAACTTCCTGCGACTCGGCCGGGCCGGCTACCGGTCGATCATGGAGACGCTGCGCGACACCGCAGTTCGCGTGGGCAGACGCATCGCCGAGATCGAACACTTCACCCTGATCACGGACGGCACCGACATTCCGGTGGTGGCGTTCGAACTCGTCGGCGACCCAGGGTTCACGGTCTTCGACGTGTCACACGAGTTGCGGGCGCGGGGGTGGCAGGTGCCCGCCTACACGATGCCCGCCGACGCGGAGGACGTGGCGGTCCTGCGCATCGTCGTGCGCGAGGGCTTCAGCGCCGATCTCGGATCCCTCGTCGCCGAGGCGATCGAGGAAGTGTGTGCCGAACTCCGCGAAAAGGGTGGCGGGCGTTCGACGGAACAGCACTTCGCCCACTAGCCGCTTCGTCTACCGGCTCAGGCTTCGATCGCGCGGATCTCGTCCGGCCAGCGGGCCGGGGCGGGCCCGAACGCTTCGCGTGCGTTCTTGACGACGCCCTTGCCGATAGCCCGGTTACCCGCGCCGCCGATGGCCGCGCCGATGCCGGCGGGCACGAGTTTGCCGAGGACCAGCGCGCTGCGGCGGGCGGCGTACTTGGTGATGAACTTGCGCACCAGGGTGCTGTTCATACCCTTCATGGTGGGGCCGGGTATGCGGCTCGTGATGGCGCTCGCCCAGTTCTTCGCCGTGACGCCCGTCGCCTTCTGGACGATTTCCATGCCCGATTCGCCCAGCGCCACCGAGAGGACGAGTGCGCGCCGCTGCTGGTGGTCGGCGGCGGAGATGCCGTGCACCGACGCGACAGCGAGAGTGAGCAGCGCCGCCGCTTCCAGGAAGAACGCCGATTCGGCGCCCACCGCCGCGATGGACGCGACGGTGCCGACCCCGGGAATGGCGGCGGTGGCGCCAACTGCGCTGCCGCTGCCCGTCACGGCCAGCAGGAACATCTTCTCCATGCGCTCGACGATCTGCGCGGGCGACTCACCGGGGTGCGAGCGCCGGACCCATTCGACGTACTTGGCCACCGCGGGAGCCTGGAGACGGCTTCCGTTGTCGAGGACCGAGACCAGTACCTTCTCCACCGGTCCACCATTGCCAGCCATCGGGGCTCCCGTCTCGCCGTGTGCTTCGAGTGTGCTGGCACCGACTGTAGGTGAGTGAACGCTGTGGCCGGTGACGGCACCGTTGCCTAGGCTGGTTTCGTGAGCGTCGCAGACAGCGATACCGCGGTGTCGTCCGGGGCCTTCCGGCGCCCGGCGGCATCGTTGCGCGCTCTGGTCACGGGATACGACGGCTATCGGCTGGCCGGTTTCGAGCCCGGCATCCACCTCGGTCTGCCGTCGCCCTGCCTGACAGTGATCGTGACGATCGACGAGCCGCTCGACATCGCCGCCCAGGCGACGCCCGAGCAGGCGCCCGGTCGTTACGACACTCTCGCCAGCGGCATCGCCACGGCACCGGTGACGATCCGGCACGACGGCAATCAGCACGGCGTCCAGTTGGCCCTCAGCCCGCTCGGCGCCCGGGCGCTGCTGGGGGTGCCCACCGCCGCCCTCGGCGCCTGGGTCGTCGGCCTCGAGGAACTGCTCGGTCCGGACGCGGGGGAACTGGCCGAGCGGCTGTCGCTCGAACCCGGCTGGGACGAACGGTTCGCGATCCTCGACGAGGTCCTGACGCGCCGCGCGGCGCCGGCGGAGATCGACCCGCACCTCACCCGCGCCTGGCATCTGCTCGTCGCCGGCGAGGGCCCCCGGGTCGGTGATGTCGCGCACGACGTCGGCTGGAGCCGAAGGCATCTGGTGAACAAGTTCGTCGCGGAGTACGGCGTGACGCCCAAGGACGTGGTGCGGTTGTCCCGTTTCCACCGCTCGCACCGGATGCTCGAGGGTGCCACCGGGGTGACGCTCGCCGACGTGTCCGCGGTGTGCGGGTATTACGACCAGGCCCACATGGCGCGGGACTGGCGCGACCTCGCGGGCGTCCCACCGTCGCGGTGGCGTGAGATCGACCCGTTCTCATTCGTCCAAGACCCCTACCACGACGACGGCGCAGAGTGATGACATGACTACTTCGACGCACACCACATATGTGTGGCCCACCCTCGTCTACCGCGACGCGCGGGCCGCGATCCGCTTCCTCGTCGACGCCTTCGGGTTCGCCGAGAACGCGGTGTACGGCGAGGGCGACCGGGTCGATCACGCCGAACTCGGCTGGCCGAAGGGCGGCGGGATCATGCTCGGCTCGCCCAGTGAGGACTCGGTCATCAGCGACCTGCCGCCCGGGACGGGCTCGGTGTACCTCGTCGTCGACGACCCCGACGCGCTCCACGAGCGCGCCGTGGCCGCCGGCGCCACGATCGTCCGCGGACTGCGCGACGAAGACTACGGATCGCGCGGCTTCACCTGCCGCGACCCCGAGGGCGTGTTCTGGAGTTTCGGCACCTACACCGGCGCGTAGGCCCGCCCGATCACGCTCCGTGCCCGGCCGGGACCTGCTCGCCGGGCTTCGGCGGAGGCGGCGGCGTGCCGTCCCCGAACGGCCTGCCGCCCAGCTGTTCACGCCCGTGTGGCTCGAGCCAGCCGGACAGGTCGGGACCCTTCGGCACGATCCGGGTGGGATTGATGTCGGTGTGCACGATGTAGTAGTGCTGCTTGATCTGGGTGAAGTCGATGGTGTCGCCGAACCCGGGTGTCTGGAAGAGATCGCGGGCGTAGCTCCACAGCACGGGCATCTCGTCGAGTTTGTTGCGATTGCACTTGAAGTGTCCGTGGTAGACGGCGTCGAACCGGGCCAGGGTGGTGAACAGACGCACGTCCGCCTCGGTGATCGTGTCTCCGACGAGGAACCTGCGGTCGGTGAGACGGTCCTCGAGCCAGTCGAGGCGGGCGAACAGGCGGTCGTACGCAGATTCGTACGCCTCCTGGGATCCGGCGAAACCGCACCGGTACACCCCGTTGTTGACATCGCGGAACACGAGATCGGCGACCTCGTCGATCTCCTCCCGGAGCGGCTCGGGGTAGAGGTCGGGAGCGCCCTCACGGTGGTGCTGCGTCCATTCCGAGGACAGATCCAGGGTGATCTGCGGGTAGTCGTTGGTGACCACCTGCCCGGTGGGGACGTCGACGATCGCGGGCACGGTGATGCCGCGGGAGTAGTCGGGGAAGCGTGCGAAGTACGCGTCCTGCAGGCGCGGGATCTTCAGCGCGGGATCGACGCCGCCCGGATCGAGATCGAAAGTCCAGCTGCGCTTGTCGTGGGTGGGGCCGCACAGTCCCATCGACAACACGTCCTCGAGCCCGAGCAGTCGCCGGACGATGATCGCGCGGTTGGCCCACGGGCACGCCCGGGCGGCGACGAGGCGGTACCGGCCGGGTTCGATGGGATAGCCGTCGCGGCCGTCGGCCGTGATACGGGTGGGGATGTAGTGGGTGTCGCGTGTGAACTCGGCGCCGGATTCGACGTTGGCGCTTTCCGTGCTGTGCGGTTCTGCCGTTCGGTCTGTCATAGTCGACTTTTCCCCGTCTTTCGATGTCGTCTCAGAGCGTACTTCGGGAGATCGTGACCGCGGCATAGCTGCCCAGTTCCCGGTACCCGGCGCGGGCGGCGAGCGCGCGAGCGGCCAGATTGTCGCGGGGTGACCGGCATTGGGCGATCAGGCCGCTGTCGAGCGCGTCGTCGGTGGCGATTCCGGCGACCGTGGCGCCCAGTCCGCGGCGCCGGAACGCCGGCGCCGTCAGCACGCCGACATCGGCGAGGAAGCCCTGGAACTCGGCGTACCCGGCGGAACTGACCGGTTGCTGCGCGTCGTCGAGAATCGTGAACCATCGGTCGCGGTCACCCAGATGGGCCTCCGTCACGTCGTCCGGGGGACACGCCTCTTCGACCTGCCGGACGTGGTCGTGTTCGTGGGAGACGAGCGGTGGCCGCCCAGTCGCCGGATCCTGGTAGTCGGTGCCGAACGCGAGCACCACGGGACCGGCGCACCGTCCGGACCGATCCTGGGTGAGGGCGAGCAGGGTCGCGGATTCGGTCAGTTCCTCCGACGTGTGCCCGTCGGCACGCTCGATCGCCCACCGCGGTCCGACGAGCGCGGACGTCTCGCCCAGGCGCAGGAATCGGATCGTGTCCGTGTCGTCGTCCACCCGGACGGCGCGGTCGTCGGCGCCGGGCCGGGTGGACAGTGCGTCGTCGGGCAATCCCAGTTCGCGTGACCAGGCGAGTCGAATGATGTCGAGGTGATGGGAGTCCACGGGACCCACGGTAACCGCTTGTTCCCCGTCGGCCCGGACGGTATATTCCACGTGGAGTATTCGACGTGGAGTAGTGGGAGGTGGTGACCGTGGCACTCACGCCGCTCGGTGTCACCATCCTCGGTCTGCTGTGTGAGCGCACGATGCATCCATACGAGATGTACCAACTCGCCGCCGCCCGGCGTGGACGCGTCGTGAAGATCCGGCCGGGGTCGCTGTATCACACGGTGAGCAGGCTCGAAGGTGAAGGACTGGTGCGCACCACCGGGACCGACCGGGCGGGGAACCGGCCCGAACGCACTATGTACGAGGTCACGGAGGCGGGCCGGGAAGCGCTCGTCCAACGGGTGAGTGACATGCTGGCCAGCCCGGTGCACGAGTACCCGCAGTTCCCCCTCGCGCTGGCGGAGGCGCACAACGTCGACGCACCCACCGTGGCAGAACTGCTCCGGGAACGGCTCGATCACCTCACCCGCGAGATCGACGAACTCGAGACCGCCGCCGCGCTCGCCTGTTCCACCGAGATCCCCAGGATCTTCCTCCTCGGCAACGAATTTCTCGTCACTGTCGCCCGCGCGGAGCACGAATGGCTCAGCGCCCTGGTGGCCGACATCGACTCCGGAGCCCTCCCGTGGCTTTCGCCGGAACTACTCGAACGACTGACACACTCACGCCGGATCCCATCCGGTTCAGTAAAGGATTGATGATGGACACCGAGCGCACCGCACCACCCACGTCGCCACCCGAGCACCGAAATCCCTGGCCGGCCCTGTGGGCCCTCGTCATCGGCTTCTTCATGATCCTCGTCGACAGCACCATCGTCGCGGTGGCCAACCCGGCGATCATGAACGACCTGCACACCGACATCAACAAGGTCGTCTGGGTCACCAGCGCCTACCTGCTGGCCTACGCGGTGCCGCTGCTGGTCACCGGCCGCCTCGGGGATCGGTTCGGTCCCAAGAACATCTACCTGATCGGGCTCGTCCTGTTCACCGGGGCGTCGCTGTGGTGCGGCCTGTCCGGCACCATCACCCTCCTCATCGTCGCCCGGGTGTTCCAGGGACTCGGCGCCGCACTGATGACGCCCCAGACGATGGCCGTCATCACCCGCACGTTCCCGCCGGACCGCCGCGGCACCGCGATGGGTCTGTGGGGCGCCGTCGCCGGTGTCGCCACCCTGGTGGGACCGCTCGCGGGCGGCGTGCTCGTGGACAACCTCGGCTGGCAGTGGATCTTCATCGTCAACGTGCCCGTCGGCGTGATCGCGTTCGTGCTGGCCTGGCGGCTTGTGCCCGCGCTCGAGACCCACGAACACAAGTTCGACATCCCCGGTGTCGTGCTCAGCGCGCTCGGCATGTTCTTCCTCGTGTTCGGAATACAGGAGGGCAGCTCCTACGACTGGTCGGCGACCGTCCTGGCGTCGATCGGCGCCGGCCTCGTTCTCCTCGGCGTCTTCGTCTGGTACCAGTCCTGGAACAAGAACGAGCCGCTCCTGCCGCTGGGCCTGTTCAAGGACCGCAACTTCTCGCTCGCCAACGTGGCGATCACCTCGATGGGGTTCGCGATCACCGCGATGGTCCTGCCGCTCATGTTCTACACGCAGGCGGTGCGTGGTCTGTCGCCCACGCGATCGGCCCTGCTACTCGTGCCCATGGCCGTCCTCACCGGCGTGTTCGCACCGTTCATCGGCAAGCTCGTGGACCGCACCCACCCGAGGTACATCGCGGGCGCCGGGTTCCTGCTGTTCTCGATCGCACTCGGCTGGCTGTCCATGGTCATGTCGCCCGACGTGGCGATCTGGGAACTGCTTCTGCCGATCGGACTGATCGGCCTCGCCAACGCGTGTATCTGGTCGCCGCTCGCGGCCACGGCAACCCACAACCTTCCGCCCCATCAGGCGGGCGCCGGAGCCGGCGTCTACAACACCACCCGACAGGTCGGCGCCGTCCTCGGCAGCGCCGCGATCGGCGCACTCATCACGGCCCGCCTGTCCGCCCAGGGTCTGAACGCCGACAGCCAGGAGGCCGGCGTCGGGGAGATGCCGGAGTTCGTGAAGGAACCGTTCGCGACGGCGATGTCGCAGTCGATCTGGCTGCCCGCCGCCGTCCTGCTGATCGGTTTCATCGCCTCGGTGTGTTTTGCGCGACCGTTGCGTGAGAAGCCCGGAGTCAGTGCGGGCGACGCAGCCAGTCGGGAAACATCACTGCAGGGTTGAGGTAGTCCGCGGGATCGAATGCCTGCTTGATCGTCCACATCGCGGTGATGTCCTCGCGGCTGAGGGCGAGGTCCAGGTAGTTGCGTTTGTGTGCGCCGACGCCGTGTTCGGAGGCGATGTTGCCGCCGTGATCGCGGATCAGTTCGGTGACCGGCCGGTACAGCACGGACTCGTCGGGGCAGCGCAGCACGTTGAGGTGGACGTTGCCGTCGGCGACGTGCCCGAACAGCACCGGAATCGCGTCGGGCGCCCGGCTCGTCACCATCGCGACCGCGTCGGCGACGAACGCGGCGAGGGTGTCCAGCGGGAGGGCGGCGTCGAACTTCAGCGGAGGTCCGAACAATCCGACCACCTCCGCGAACGCATCCCGCGCCGCCCACACCCGGGCGCGCCCTGCAGGATCGATCCCGACGGCGGGTTCGTCGTCGGGAGCACACTGCTCCAGCGCCTCGGCCAGCTCGTCGGTGAGGTCGCGCCGGCCGGCCAGTTCCACCAGGAGATACCACGGCAGACCCGTGGGAACGGCGAAACCCAGCCGCGAGGAGGCCAATTCGAGCCCGCGGCCGTCGAGCATCTCCACGGCGTCCACCCCGTCGAGCCGCCGGACGACGCGAGCCGCATCGATCAGGCCGGGCAGTTGCGCGAAGCCCGCGAGGGCGGTCACACGGAACTCCGGCACGGGGTGCAGCGCGAGATCGACGGTCGTGACCACACCGAGAGTGCCCTCGCTGCCAACCCACAGCGCCGGCAGGTCGTATCCGCAGTTCTCGGCGCCCACCCTCATGCTGCGCCGCACGATCGCCCCGTCGGGGAGCACCACTTCCAGGCCCAGCACCTGCGCGGACATGTGGCCGTACCGCACGGTGTGCAGCCCACCGGCATTGGTCGACACCATGCCGCCGATCGTCGCGGAATCGCGGGACGCGATGTCGACGCCGAACAGCAGTCCGGCGTCGGACGCGGCGCGCCGGAGCGTCGAGAGGGTTACCCCGGCGCCGACGGTGACACGCAGGTTCTCCCGGTCGACGCCGCCGATCGAGGTCAGCCGTTCCGTCGACAGCAGTACGTCGCCGTGCTCGGGAACCGTGCCCGCTTCGAGTCCGGTGCGGCCACCCTGCACGGTGACCTTCACGCCGGCTCGGCGGCAGATGCCCAGCACGGCCGAGACTTCCGCGGCGTCCGCGGGCCGGACGAGTGCGCTTGCACGCCCGCTGTAGCGCCCGGTGTGGTCGATCGCGCGGGCGGCGAGCACGTCTGCGTCCACGGTCACGAACCGTTCTCCGACGACGTCGGCCAGCGCCGCGCGCAGCGAGTCCACACCCCGATCGTAGGCGGAACAGGCGGCATGACTGAGCGTCTACGTAGTTCTCCTACTATCTGCCACCGATGTGGCGGGCGTTGGAGATGGACGTGTGTCACGGCTACCCGCATCACCGTGCGGTGCTGGGGGTTTGACCGTGTCCCACACCGACGCTTGTGGTGCAGGAACATGCTGTTTCGGAGTCACCCCCAACCGCGGTGTCACGGTGGGCAGGCTGCGGCGGACCCGGCGGTGCCGTGGCCGACGCGGGGTGGGACCGTTCTTGTCGCGGCACCTGCGCACCGGCGCGTGCTCGACCACCCGGACCGCGGGCAACTGCCCCCGCCGACGAGTGACCTTGCCTTTGCCGAGCAGTACGCGTTTGGCCAGGTTCACCCCCGCGACATGGTCGCGGTTGCCGCCGACCAGGCAGCCCGGACACCACGCGTCGTGGTAGCCGCCGGGGCGTGCGAGCTCTTCGTCGCAGCCCGGACACAGCGCGGAGGATCCTCGGGCGGGCACCGAGACCACCGCGATACCGACACCCGCGGCGGTGTGCGCGAGCGCGGCGACCGCTTGGCGGCGGGCCGACTGCGCGGCCCGATTGTTGTTGACCCGCCCGTGTCCGCGGCTCTCGAGGGTGCTGAGATCCTCCACCGCGATCACCTGCGCCTGGGCGTCGGCGGCGTAGTCGGTGACCTGGCGGGCGAAGTGGAACGCCAGTTCCCGGTTGATCTTTCGCCTCTTGATACCCACCGCCTCGCGATGCTCGTTCAGGACGACGATCTTCTCCTCCAGCGCGGCGCGGACCTCGGGTGGGGCGGCGGCGGCCAGTCGGGTCAACCGGGCCGCCTTGGCGTGCAGCAGCTGCCCCTCGGCCTGCAGGCGGGCCAGTTTGATCCCGAGGCCGCGGTCGTCGTAGGTCCAGCCCCGGTAATCCGAGGACAGCCCGTCCGGGTTGTCGGCGGCGATGGCGGCGGCACCCAGCGTGGACGGGGACCAGTCGACCCCGACCGCGACGGTGGCCGAGGCCAGGTCGCCTGCCGGGACGAGTTCGGTCGCGGCGCACCGCCACAACAGGCCCCGGCGGTCGCGGATCAGGGTCGGCAGGTGCCAGTCGGTGACCGTTCTGTCGTGCAGGTGCGCGGGGATGACGGCGGTCAGCCGCACCCACCGCCACTGCGCCCGCCCCGCCGGGGTTTCGCTGGTGGGCAGCTTCACCGTCAACACCAGTTCACGCTCTGTCACGGTGATCCCTGCGAGCTGCCGGTCGGCGGCCGACAGCTGGGCCATCGCGCTCGTCTGCGGCGGTTCCTGCAGGTCGGTGATCCGCAACCGGCCGGCCGGTGCCCCGCCACCGCGGCGGGCGCATGCGACGAGCTGACGTTGCACGCCCCGCGCAAAGCCCGACGGCACAGAGTCGCCCGACCCGGTCGGCGGTGCCACAGCAGTTCGAGACCGACGACCTCCGGGGCGCGGTACGCAGCTTCCTCGACGTCGGACCGGGCAAGGCGACGTACCGCGGACAGTAGGCGTCGGCGATCCGCTCCCCGCAACTGTGACGGGCGTCATATAGTCGTGGCAACGTCCCGGTCGCGCAGCAGTGTCGTCAGCGGAGGTGCAGATGCCGTCGTCCCTCGTCGAGTACCCGAGTAGTGGTCCCTTCTTCCACGACGACCGGGTGGTCCGTGGTCGCGACGGCCTGCTCCGGTACGGCGGGCTCAACCCGTCGCTCACCGAGCTGCTCGACATTTCCGTGCACCGCTACGCCGGCCGGGTCGCCGTCGAGGAGGACGGTGGCCGGTCGCTCACGTTCTCGCAACTGTGGACGTCCGCGGCGCGGGTGGCCGGCGGTCTGAAGTCGAAGGGCGTCGAGATCGGCGACCGCGTCGCCGTCCGGCAGCCCGTGGGGGTCCGCTGGGTCGAGGCGTTCCTCGGGGTGTTGCTCGCCGGCGGCGTGCCGGTCGGGGTGAGCCCGGCACTCGACGACGCGCAGACCGGTGAGGTGCTCGCCGACAGCGAGTCGGTGCTGATCCTCGACGGCGAACTGCCGGAGGGCATCTCGTTCATCGACGACGGCGCGAGCCCCGACGAGCTGGTGCTGCTGTCCTATACGCCCGGCCCCTCGGAGTCCCCGAAGGGGGTGGAGTTGAGCAACGAGAACGTCCTCTCGACCATCGAATCCGTGCTCCACGCGCGCGGGTTCAGTTCCGAGGGGCTGCGGAATCTCCTCGTCGAACCCGAACTGCACACCGTGGGCTCGCTCGTCGAACTGCTCTCGACGCTGGTGGTGGGCGGAACGGTCCTGTTGACCGGGAGCACCGACGCGGCGTCGTGGCGCGGCACCGGCGCCGACGTGCTCACCGCGGCGCCCGCCGTCCTCCTGAGGGCCGTGGAGACCTCGCGGGTGACGAGTTTCGGCCGGCGCGCGGTGCGCTGGATCGACTACAGCGGTTCCGGTCTGTCGCTGGAGCAGTCGCAACGCCTCCGCCGGACGTTCCCCGCGGCCCGGCACTTTCTCGGGTGGGGAATGACCGAGACGTGCGGGGCCGGGCTGGCGCTGCCCGACGAGTGCGCTCTGACACACGCGGGCAGTGTGGGCGTCGCGTTCGGTGGGATGGAGGTGGCCCTCCTCGGACCCGACGCCGGCCGCGGTGTCGGCGAATTGCTGTGCCGCGGTCCGGGAGTCAGCCGCGGCTACTGGAACCGTCCCGAGGTCACCGCGAAGAGCTTCACGGGTGGCTGGTTTCACACCGGCGACACCGCGAATATCGACGGCGAGGGCTTCGTCCGTATCGTCGACCGCGACACCGCTGCCTAGGTGGTGCGAAAGGCAGGTATCCACCCGTGAGCTCTCCCGTCGCCGAGCTGCACATGCACATCGAGGGGTCCCTCGAACCCGAGCTGATCTTCGCGCTGGCCGAACGGAATTCCGTGCAGCTGCCGTACGCGGACCTCGACGATCTCCGCTC
Source organism: Rhodococcus sp. NPDC059968 (assembly GCF_042738615.1). Classification (NCBI taxonomy): domain Bacteria; kingdom Bacillati; phylum Actinomycetota; class Actinomycetes; order Mycobacteriales; family Nocardiaceae; genus Rhodococcus; species Rhodococcus sp. NPDC059968. The sequence continues at coordinate 69,152 of NZ_JBHWUE010000011.1, read as the reverse complement.
GCGGTACGAGTTCACCGATCTGCAGTCGTTCCTCGACCTGTACTTCGCAAACATGCAGGTGCTGCGGACGGCGCAGGACTTCGCGGACCTCACCCGCGCCTACTTCGCGCGGGCGTCGGCGGGCGGCGTCGCGCACGTGGAGTTCTTCTTCAACCCGCAGGCCCACGTCAATCGTGGTGTCCCGCTGCACGAGGTGCTCGACGGGATCATGGACGCGGTGGGAACCAGTGAGCGGGAGTTCGGCCTCAGCAGCGCCGCGATCGCCGCGATCCTGCGGGACCGTCCCGTGCACGAGGCGGAGGAAGTGTTCTCCGAGATCATCCGGTTGCAGACGCCGATCGTCGGGCTCGGGCTGGACTCGGCCGAGGTGGGTAACCCGCCGTCGCTGTTCGAGGACGTGTTCGCCCGCGCCCGGTCGGAGGGGCTGCACGTGGTCGCCCACGCAGGCGAGGAAGGCCCGCCGGAGTACATCTGGCAGGCGCTCGATCTCCTCGGCGCAGAGCGCATCGACCACGGGGTGCGGGCGCTCGAGGACCCGGCGCTCGTGGCGCGTCTGGTGGACGAGGAAGTGCCGCTGACCGTGTGCCCGCTGTCGAACGTGCGATTGTGCGTCGTCGACTCGCTGTCCGAGCACCCGCTGCGGACCATGCTGGAGGCGGGTCTGCTCGTCACCGTGAACTCCGACGACCCCGCGTACTTCGGCGGGTACGTCGACGACAACTTCGCCCAGCTGCGGGATCAGCTCGGCCTCACCGATGCCGAGCGGGAAACATTGGCGCGCAACTCGATCACGGCGTCGTTCGCGAGCGACGCGCGCAAGGCACAACTGCTCCGCGGCTGACGGTTCCGGCCGTCAGTCGATCAACCCCGTGTCGCCGAGACTCGCGACGACGGCCAGGACGTCGCGGTCGCGGCCGTACGGGCCGACCAGGCAGAGGCCGACGGGAACTCCGTCGTCGGTGCGCAACGGCACGGTCGCGTTGGGCAGTCCGGAGATGGTCGCGAGGCACGTGAGCATGCCGGTGGCGCGCATCGTGTTCCGGAACCGGTCCCCGTTGGGGTAGCTCGTCCGCTCGGGGGCCGTGGAGGAGGTCGCCGGCAGCAGGAGCAGGCTGTCGCCTACATACGCGGTGATCGTCTGCGACGCCTCGGCGAGCATGATCAGTTTCCGGCCGTACGTGGATTCCCAGATGCGGCTCGCGTCGGCGAAATTGCGGCCGGGTTCGTCGCCGAGTGATGTCATCGCCCCGCTCACCCAGTCGCCGTGCAGTCGCCACGCCTCGTAGCCCTGCACGGAGACGACGGCGTCGTACCAGTCGGGAAGCCGGCCGATGTCCGTGTCGGTCCACGTCAGCCGGGGGAGGGAACTCTTCTCCCACGCGGTGAGGGCGCGCCGCACCGCACCGAGCGCCCCCGCCTCGGCGACGGCGTTGATGCCGTCCGAGGTGAGCGCGCTGCGGAACGGGGTCTCCGCCGTGAGCGGGAGGAGCGCGCCGGAGACCGCGACGAGGGTGTCGAGGTCGCCGCAGACCCACGCCGGCGTGTCGAATGTGGGGGACAGCGGGAACAGCCCGTCGGTGGAGACGGCACCCCGGGACGGTGCGAAGCCGTACAGGCCCTGATACGAGGCGGGGATGCGGACGGAACCGGTGGTGTCGACACCCAATCCGATGTCGGCGGCGCCCTGCGCGACCGCACTCGCGGCGCCCGAGGTCGCCCCGCCGGGCAGACGGTCCTCGGCGCGGGGGTTGGGCGGCGTCCCGAACTGCTGGTTGATGCCGGAGTGCCCGTACCCGAGGTCGTCGGTCTGCGCCAGGCCGACGACGCGGGCGCCCTGACCGACGAGGCGCGCCACCACTGCGGCGGTACCAGTTTCGGTGGGTGCCTCGGCGAGCCGCCGTCCGCTGCCCGCACCGATCTGCTGTCCCGCAACGGCGTACAGGTCGGTGACGGCGAGTCGCATGCCGGCGAGGGGCCCGTCACCGGTCGGCGCGACCAGCGGATCCCCCTGCACGCGCCACGTCGCCTTGTCGACGGGCACGAACTCGGACACCGCTGCACCGCCTGGAGCGGACAGGCCGTCGGGAAGCGGCGGAACCTCCGGATTGTGCAGGCGTTCCCCGCACGCGCCGAGCGTCACGGCGCCGAGCGCCGCCGCGCCGGAGGTGCCCGCGACACGAAGGAAGTCGCGACGGTCGAAAGATCGACTGGGGGCCACCCAGCCCACGTTAGCGACCGAGGACCTGCTGGAGGTACGCGTTGCCGAACATTCGCTCGGGATCGTACTTGTCACGCACGGCGACGAACTCGTCGAAGTTCGGATACGCGGGCCGCAAGTCCTCGGCGGTGCGGCCGTGCATCTTGCCCCAGTGCGGTCGCCCGTCCACTTCCCGGGCGATGGCCTCGACCGCGGAGAAGTACGGCTCGTGATCGCGGCGGTGGTACTGGTGCACCGCGATGTACGCCGTGTCCCGTCCGTTCGCCGTCGACAGCCATACGTCGTCGCCCGCGGCGAAGCGGACCTCGACGGGGAACGCGACCGTGAAACCGGACTTCTCCACCCACGAGTCGATCGCCGCGAGCGTGTCGGGAAGCGCCTCGGTGGGAACCGCGTATTCCATCTCGCGGAACTTGACCCGGCGCTCCGACGCGAAGACGCGGTAGCTGCGGTCGGTGAACTCGCGCGCACTCAGCATGCGGGACGACAGCCGGTTGATCTTCGGAATCGTCGACGGCGCAAGGCCGGCGACCCTGTTGATGCCCTCGAACAGGACGTTCGCGAGCAGTTCGTCGTCGACGTAGGCGCGGATCGGGTGGAGGGGAGAGACCGCGGTGTCGCCGGGTCGCCGGGTGTTGCGTTTCGTCAGGACGCGGCGGGTGTGGGGGAACCAGTAGAACTCGAAGTGGTCGATCGTGGTGCGGTCGTGATCGAGCAGGTCGAGGGTGGCGTCCAGTGACTCGGGCTTCTCGATTGCGTGCATCACGTAGTTCGGCACGCACTGGATCGTGACCTTCGAGATGATGCCCACGGCGCCGAGCCCCAGGCGTGCCGCCTCGAACAGTTCGGGGTTCTCGGTAGGGGAGCAGTCGGCCACCGAGCCGTCCGCCAGCACCATCTGCAGGGCGCGGACCTGAGTGGCGAGACCTCCGAAACGCGCTCCGGTGCCGTGGGTTCCGGTAGACAGCGCACCGGCGATGGACTGCACGTCGATGTCGCCCAGGTTGATCATGGCCAGGCCACGGTGCCAGAGTTGCTCACTCAGATCGTGCAGCCGCGTGCCGGCGAGGACCGTGACGAGGGCGCCCGCCGGTTCGTCGAGGGTGACGGATTCGATCCCGGTGAGGGCGTCGAGGCTGACGAGGATCCCGTCGGTGACGGCGACCCCGGTGAAGGAGTGACCCGACCCCACGGCCTTGACCCGCTGCCCCTGCTCCGCGGCACCGCAGACGAGCGCGCTGAGTTCCTCCACCGAGCGTGGAGTCGCGAAGCGCAGCGGGTTCGCCGTCTCGGTGCCCGCCCAGTTGCGCCATGTGTCCTGTGCCATTCGCCCATCATGAACCTGGACGCTCGTCCAGGCAAATGGCGAGTTGGTCGGGCGTCCGTGTTGGTCACGGGCGAGGCCCCCGCAGGTTCTACCATCAGAGGATGCTGAACAGGCTTCCTGCGGATGAACGTCGTGCCCAACTCGTCGAGTCGGCGCTGGCCATCGCGGAGCAGCGCGGCGTCGCGTCGGTCACGGTGCGTGCCGTGGCGGAGGAGGCGGGCGTCTCGCTCGGTGTGGTGCACTACTGCTTCGAGAGCAAGGAGGAGCTCCTCGCGGCGATGGGTGAGAGCCTGGTTCTGCAGCTCAGCGCGTCGATGCGGCTGGCATTCGGTCAGGTGCGGCACGCGCCGGATCTGCGCGGGATCGACGGTCTGCGCGAACTTCTCCACATCGGGATCAGTGGAATGTGGCCGATCATCGAGGCCACCCCGGACCGCCAGTTACTGACGTACGAGATCACCGCGCAGGCGTTGCGGCACCGGGCGTCGGGGAGCGAGCGGGCAGGCGACATCGCTGGTCAGCAGTACCGGACCATGGACGAGGAAGCGATCGAGTTCCTCGCCGAGTGCGCCCGCATCGCCGGAGTCGGCTGGGGCACCCCGGTTGAGGCGATCGCGCGGTTCGGGCTGGCCATCCTCGACGGGCTCGTGCTGCGGTGGCTGGTGGACCGCGACAGCGAGGCGATGATCGCGGCGCTGGACGACATGGTGCGAGTGATCGCGTCGAAGGCGGTCGAGCAGGCCTGAGCGGGCCCGATTCGATCTGGACAATCGTCCAACTCGATGGTTGACTGGCGTCGCAGATCGATGCAAAACGATTGGACGAACTGTGACGCCCACGCTCGACCGTCTCATCGCCTCGACGACCGAGGTCGACCCGCCGTTGGCCGCGCTCGACCTCACCACGCTGCGCGCCAACGCCGCCGACCTGGTGCTGCGCGCGGGCGGCACCCCCGTCCGCGTCGCCAGCAAATCCGTCCGCTGCCGCGCGGTACTCCAGGTCGCCCTAGGGGAGAATCTCACCGGGGCCGGCGGGTTCCGCGGGATCATGGCGTATTCGCTTCGCGAGGCGATCTGGCTCGCCCGGCACGGCGCGAACGACGTCCTCATGGGCTACCCGACGGCCGACCGCGGGGCCCTCGCCGAACTCGCGGCCGACCCCGAACTGCTGAACCAGATCACGTTGATGGTCGACGGCGATGACCACCTCGACTTCGTTCTCGCCGCGGCCGGCACCACGTCGCTCCGGGCCCGGCTGTGCATCGACGTGGACGCCTCGCTGCGACTCGGACCCGTCCACATCGGGGTCCGGCGTTCCCCGCTCCGCGAACCGTCCGCCGTCGCCGCGTTCGCGACGCGCGCCGCGGGGCGGGGATTCGCCGTCGTGGGCGTCATGTTCTACGAAGCGCAGATCGCGGGGCTACCCGACTCGAGCCCGCCGATCGGCTGGATGAAGCGGGCGTCCGCGAAAGAGCTCGCGACCCGGCGCGGTGCCGTGGTGAACGCCGTCCAGTCAGAGGTCGGGGTGCTCGAGATCGTCAACAGCGGGGGCACCGGCTCGCTCGAGGTGAGCTCCGCGGACCCGGTCGTCACGGAGGTGACGGCGGGTTCGGGCCTGTACGTTCCGACGCTCTTCGACAGGTACCGCGCGTTCCGTCCGCACCCGTCGCTGTACTTCGCCCTGTCGGCGGTCCGGCGACCGGCTCCCGGCATCGCGACGCTGTTCGGCGGCGGCTACATCGCCTCCGGTCCCGCCGGGGGCAGTCGCGTGCCCAAGCCGGCGTGGCCGCTCGGGCTGAAGCTATTACGCAACGAAGGTGCCGGTGAGGTCCAGACCCCGGTGACCGGAAAGGCGGCAGCGGATCTCGGCATCGGCGACCGGGTGTGGTTCCGGCACGCGAAGGCCGGCGAACTGTGCGAGCGGTTCACCGAGGTGCACCTCGTCGAGTCGGACGGCTCCCGCACCGTGGTGCCCACCTACCGCGGCGAAGGTCAGTGCTTCGGCTGACCGGTGAGCCGCATGAAGGCGCCCAGCTCGGTCAGACCTTCCGGGGTGCTCGGCATGTACTGCGTCAACGATTCCGACCGGATAATGATCGCAGCCCACTTGCCGCGGGATACCGCCACGTTCATCCGGTTCCGCGACAGCAGGAACGACATGCCGCGCGGCACGTCCTCGATCGCCGACGCTGTCATCGACACGATGGCGACGGCCGCCTCCCGCCCCTGGAACTTGTCGACCGTGCCCACCTCGACCTTGTCGAGGCCGACCGCGGCCAGATCGCGTTCGATCGACCCGACCTGAGCGTTGTACGGCGCGACGACCAGGATGTCGGACTCGTCGAGTGGGCGGGTGCCCTCGAACTCGCTGGGGTCGGTCCAGCCGGAACCGAGCAGCTTGGTGATCCGGTTGACCACTTCCCGCGATTCCTCAGGGGATCGGGTGGCGTTGCCCTGGTGGTCGACGAAGACGGTATGCACACCCGGTTCCATGCCGTCGAGTCGTCGTGCGGCACTGGCCGATTCCTGCGAACGCAGCTTGCCCTCGTAGGACAGTGTGGACACGGGTGCGCACAGTTCCGGGTGCATGCGCCACGTGCGTTCGAGGAAATAGCCCCGGCTCGCGGGCAGCGCCCCGTGCCCCTCGGCGAGCCATCCGAGGGCAGACGCGTCCACCGGTTCCGGGTGGGTGCCCTGGCTGACCTGCGGAAGCTGCTGAGGGTCGCCGAGAAGTAGGAGGTTGCGGGCCGCTCCGCCCACCGCGATGGTGTTGGCGAGAGCGAACTGCCCGGCCTCGTCGATGACCAGCAGGTCGAGGCTGCCGGGCGGCACGCGGTCGGTGTTTGCGAAATCCCAGGCGGTCCCGCCGATCACGCAGCCCGTGCCCTCGGCCTCGGCGATGAAGCCGGGGTAGTCGTTGGAGCTGATGTCGGTCCACGTCGCGGCGCGGTGCCGCCCGTCCTTCTTCGCGACGAGTTCGGCGGGGAGCCCGGCCTTCACGACACCGCCGAGCATGTTCTCGATCACCGAATGCGACTGCGCGACCACGCCGATCCGCCAGTGGTGCCGCTCGACGAGCGCCTTGATCACCCGGGCCCCGGTGTACGTCTTGCCGGTGCCGGGAGGCCCCTGCACCGCGACGTACGAGTCATCGAGGTCGAGCAGTGCCGCGGTGATCGCGCCCGCGTAGTCCGTGCCGTCGACGGGTGGGAGCGGGTTCCCGCTCCGCGTGCGCGGGTCGGACCGCCGTAGAATGTCCACCGGCGCGCACAGCGGGAGCTCCGGTAGCGGCGAGCACATGTCGTCCGCGGCCACCGCGATGGACGATTCGATGCGGTCGGTGGTGATCGGGGGACCGGGAGTGATCGCTGTCGGAAGTTGCACGTACTCCTCGCCGTTCAGGAGTTCCTCGACGATCACCACGTCGCGGCGCCGGCCGTCCTTCCCGACGTCGAGAACGTTGACCGTGCACGTTCCCCGCTGCTGCGGATTGTCGCCCGCGACCGCCTCGGGTGCGGGAGTGTCGTAGAGCGCGTACATCGTGGTCTTGGGCCCCACCGTGCTCCCGGTGCCGAAACGGCCGGTGAGCTGGAGGCGCCGGCGCAGCTTGCGCTGCCGCGGGCTGCTCTTGTGCCAGTTCTCCTCGACGACCGCGGACGACACCACCAGCACGTCCCGGATGTCCGACAATTCGTCGTGCGGCACGACCAGCCGATCGAAGTGCGCCCACCAGAACGGTTTCCGCTCGCGGCGGTGATAACCGACCGCCGCCGCCATGAGCGCGGCGGCCTGCTGGTCGTGTCCCCGGTGCTCGCTCGGTCCGTGCCCGGCGAACTCGCGCAATGCCGCCTCCGCGGGGGTGCACTCCTCGGTCACCGGGGTGGGCCCGTCGCCGGGTGGCCGGAGGGCGATGCCGTGCGTCTCCGCCTGCCCGATCAGCCAGTCGCGCAGCCGCAGCGTGGAATCGCAGTCGTACTCGTTGTAGTCGGCGATGCCCTGCAGCAGCGCTCGTGCCTCGTCGTCGCGGCTGTTGTCGCGGTGATCGCAGTAGTCGGCGTAGGCGACCACCGACGCGGCGGCGTTCGTGACGTCGCCGTCACGCGGCTGCTCCGGCATGTACAGCGGTTCGAGTTTCTTGATGCTGTAGGACCGTTCGCCGATGCGCAGGCACCCGCGCACCACCGGATACAGATCGACGAGGACGTTGTCGCGCAGCAGGGTGTCGACGGTCTCCTCGCCGACGCCGTGCCGTCCCGCCAGCCGCAGCAGCGCCGACTTCTCGTACGCGGCGTAGTGGTAGATGTGCATGTTCGGGTACTGCTGACGACGCGCTGTCACGTAGTCGAGGAAGTCGACGAGTGCCTGCCGTTCCTCGGCGCGGTCGTGTGCCCAGAACGGCCGGAAGACGGCGGCGTCGGCGGGACCCTCGACCACACCGAAGAGGTATTCGAGACCCCAGTCCGTGGAACCGTTCTCGGCCCAGAGCGGGTCTCCCTCGAAGTCGAAGAAGATGTCGCCGTCGTCCGGTTCCGGCAGCCCGCCCAGAGCCTGCGGGGCGTACACCTGGAACTCGGGGGTCCCCGAGGACTCCTGCCGCAACTGCAGGGCGGCCTGCGCACGAAGCGATTCCAGGGTGCGCTCGGGCAGGCCCTCGACGCTGCCCGCATGCGCGGCGAGGGCGTCGAGAGTGCCGATCCCGGCCGCGATCAGCCGGCTCCGCTGCGTCGAGCGCATTCCGGCCACCAGCAGGAGGTCGCGGTGTTGCTCCACCTCCGGGGTGCACGTGTCGCACCGGCCGCACGCCGTGTACCGGGGGTCGCCCCATTCCGCGAGCAACTGCTCGTCGCGGTGCTCGTCCAGAATTCGTTCGAGCGAGGAGCGTCGCGCGGAGTACACGGGAATGATGTCGCCGAGCGAGTGCGCCGAGTCGCTGTCGTCGCCGAGCAGCAGGTGGACGTCCGGAGACGTCGGGATCCCGTTGCCGGCCAGCGCTTCCGCGTACGCGGCGAGCTGCAGCAGGGCCGACACCTTCGCGTGCCGTGACAGTTTGGTGTCGTAGACGGCATACGTGTCGCCGTCGCGGACGAGGAAATCGCAGAAACCCAGGAATCGGCCGTCGAAGAACGTCCCCTGGTACACGACGTCGGCGCCGCCGCGGATCGCTTCCACGGTGGCCAGGTTCGCCTCGAACAGACCCACCGCGGTGTATTCGGGACGGTCCATCGTGACCACCCCGTCGCCGTACTCGGCGCGGAACTGCTCGAGCCGGCGATGTTCGTGAGCATCGCCCAGGCTCGACGTCCGTCGCAGCATCGGATCGTCGTCGACAGACGTGGCGGAACCGGCCCCGGCGAGCCCGAGCGTGGCGTCCAACCGGCGCAGCAACGCGAACTCGCAGGTGGCGGCCGCGGAGAGGTCGCTGGCGCTGTAGACGATGGTGTCGTCGAGGAGGAACACAGCTACGTCCCCAGTTCTGCCGGTGAGTTCACCCGGCCGATTGTGCCATCGGGGTGCGACAGGCCCAGAATGGCAGCCATGCCCTTCTTCGACGGCCACTCCGGACGAGTCCACTACCGGCACTGGAGCGCGGTGGGTGGACCCGTCGCCCAGCTGGTGTTTCTCCACGGAATGGGGCAGCACACGGGTCATTACCACCGGTTCGCGCGCGGACTGACGCCCGCCGGAATCGGGGTGTGGGGAATCGACCAGGCCGGTCACGGATTATCCGAAGGCGATCATCCGGGATCCGTCGCGGACCTTGCGGAGGACGCCGCGCTTCTCACCGGCCTCGCCGGCAGGCACGCGCCGGATGTTCCGCTCGTGCTCATGGGGCATTCGCTCGGTGCCGCGGTCTCGATGGAACTTCTCGCGTCCGGTGACCCCGGTTTCCGGTGCGCGATTCTGTGCGGGACACCGAAGACCGCCGCCGTGCAGCAGACGGCGGACGCGCTGGGCTCACTCGGGATACCGCTGCTCGCGGTCCACGGTGTCGACGACCGCATCGCACCGATCGACCCCGTCCGGGACTGGGCGGCGGGGATAAGAGGCCTCGAGTTCCGGGAGTTCGACGACGCCGGACACGACCTGCTTCACGAGAGGGTCCAGGTCACGGTGACCGCGGTGGTCCGCGACTTCATCCTGGACGCTGCGCGCCCGTGAGTGCCCGAGGAGTCTCTGCACTCCTCGGGCACTCACGGGCGGCGGAGCCGCTTACGCGTAGATGGCCTCGATGGCCGCGCCGTGCTCCTTGTGGATGACGTTCCGCTTGAGCTTCAGCGTGGGCGTGAGCTCACCGGTCTCCTGCGTGAAGTCGACCTCGAGGATGCGGTACTTCTTGATCCGCTCGGGGTTGGACACCTTCTTGTTGCCCTCCGCCACGGCCTCGTCGATCTCGGCGACCAGGTCGGGGTTCTTGACCAGTTCGGACACCGGGGTGTCGGCGGCCAGCCCGTGGCGTTCCTTCCAGCCCGGGAGGGTTTCGGAGTCGAGGGTGATGAGCGCGCCGATGAACGGCTTACCGTCGCCGACCACGAGGCACTGGCTGATCAGCGGGTGCGCGCGGAGTGCGTCCTCGAGGACCGCAGGCGCGACGTTCTTGCCGCCCGCGGTGACGATGATCTCCTTCTTGCGGCCGGTGATCGAGACGTAGCCCTCTTCGTCGATCGAGCCGAGGTCGCCGGTGTGGAACCAGCCGTCCCGGATCGAATCCGCAGTGGCCTGCTCGTTGTGCCAGTACCCGCCGAACACGACGGGACCCTTCAGGAGCAGTTCGCCGTCCTCGCCGATCTTCGCGGCGTGGCCGTCGATCGGCTTGCCGACGGTGCCGACCTTCTGCGCGCGGGTGGTGTTCACGGAGATGGCGGCGCTCGTCTCCGTGAGGCCGTAGCCCTCGTACACCGGGACGCCGATGCCGCGGAAGAAGTGACCGAGGCGTGCACCGAGCGCGGCGCCACCGGAGACGGCGCGGTCGCACTCGCCGCCGAGCGCGGTGCGGAGCTTCGAGTAGACGAGCTTGTCGAACAGGGCGTGCTTGAGCTTGAGGCCGAGCCCGGCGCCGCCGTTGTCCTGCGCCTCGCTGTACGCGATGGCCGTGGCGGACGCCTTCTCGAAGATGCTGCCCTTGCCGCCGTCGTACGCCTTCTGCTTGGCGGAGTTGTAGACCTTCTCGAACACGCGCGGCACCGACAGGATGAAGTGCGGCTTGAACGCGGCGAACTGGTCGAGCAGCGTGGTGAGGTCGGCGGTGTGCGCGACGGTGACCTTGGCGTCGAACGCACCGAAGGAGATGGCGCGGGCGAAGACGTGCGCGAGGGGCAGGAACATCAGGGTGCGCCTGCCGGCGTACATCGCGTCGCTGAGCGCCAACTTCACGGCCGCCGATTCCGCGTAGAAGTTCGAGTGGGTCAACTGCACGCCCTTGGGACGGCCCGTGGTCCCCGACGTGTAGATGAGGGTGGCGGGGGAGGACGCGCGCACCTGGTGACGACGCTCGTGCAGCTGCTCGTCGGTGACGCCCTCGCCGCGCTTCGACAGTTCGTCGATCGCGCCGGATGTCTTCCCCGTCGCTTCGCTCGCCCCGCCCTCGATTTGCAGGACCTCACGCAGGTCCGGCGCGGCGTCGGTGACGACCTTCAGCGCCTCGGCCTGCTTGGGGTTCTCGACGACCAGCAGCGACGTGCCGGAGTCTTCGAGGATCCACTTCGCCTGATCGGGTGCGGACGTTTCGTAGATGGCGACGGTGCACCCGCCGACCGTCCAGATCGCGTAGTCGATGACGACCCACTCGTACCGGGTCGCCGAGAGGATCGCGACGCGGTCACCGAGCTCGACGCCGGAAGCGATGAGGCCCTTCGCGACGGCGGAGACCTGCTCCGCGAACTCGGCGGCGGTGACGTCTACCCAACCACCTTTGCCCGGGCGCTGGAACGGGACGAACTTCGGATCTTCCTCGGCGTGACGGAAGACCGTGTCCGCCATGGAGGCGTCCTCCGGAATTGAGAACGACTGCGGTACCGAGAATTCACGCACTATGACCCCTCCACTGAAACGACATGACGGATGTGCATTCGATCACATTTGTCCCAGTTTCGCACCAGGGTCGATGTCCGTTATGTGTATTTCTGTTCTGACCAGCGGAGATTAGTGTAACTCGGCGTAAACTGATAACTCAGGCGGCCTCTTCGAGACGGCGCGAGTTGGCCGACAGCCAGCGCCGGATCGCGTAGTTCAACTGGTCCGGATCGACACCGAGTTCGGTCGCGGTCGCCGCGAGGATCTCCTCGGCAAGGCCGTCGTCGGTGGCTTCCGAAATGCCGAGCGCGCCGCTGATGAACACGTCCGCCACCCGATTCGGCCGAACCCCGGGGATCCCGGCGAGCATCAGGAAATGCGCCCACGTGACGTCGCTGCTCTCCCCGCAGACCTCGATCCACGCATCGTGGATCTGTTCCAGGGCGGCTTCGTCCCGGGCGGCCTCGAGAAGGTCGTCGATGCTGTTGATGCGGAGCTGGTGTAGTCGCTCCGCCGCCAGCTGGATGTGACGAGCCTCGATCGGCACGCCGGTCGCGGTGTACCGCCGCTTGTACGAGCCGACTTTGCCCGCCCACTGATCCGAGCTGCCCGCCTCCTCGAACGTGCGCAGAAGGTCGCGGGCGCCGTCGGTGAGGGGCTGATCGGGGTGCGCCCGCCGGTACGCCAGATAGCGGTCGACGACGGCGACCTCGCTGTGCCCGGCGCTCGACTGCACCGATTCGATGATGCAGAGGGCGAGGCTGTGCCGATAGGCATCGGAGGTGACCCAGCCGGACGGGTCGCCCAATCGGTCGCGGCAGGCGGTGACGACGGTTTCGACGGTATCGGCAGAGACGGTCACGAGATCCTCCAAAGGCAGTCTGTTCTGTGCTCTGTCCGGTGTATCGACAGGGCCTCCGGGAACGTTGCACTGGAGCTGAAGATTCCTCGAGAATCACCGTCAGCGGTGGGCCAGCAGGTCTGTGACCTCGGTGTCCGAGAGTTGATGGAAATCGTCGTACGCGTTGCCGACGCCGCCGAGATCGGCCGGGATGTACGGGCAGACCACCTCGTCGGCGGTCACGCGCAGGCGGCCGACAGCCTCGGGGGCGGCCACCGGAACCGCGACGATCACGCGTGCCGCGCCCAGTTTCTTCACCGATTGGCAGGCCACCGCCGCGGTCGCGCCCGTGGCCATGCCGTCGTCGACGAGGACGGCCGTGCGGCCCTTCAGTGACGCTCGCGGCTTGCCGCCGCGCAGCACCCGTGCCCGCCGTTCGAGCTCGCGGCGCTCCTTCGCCTCGACCATGGCGAGCGCGGTCTTGCTGATTCGGGCGATGCGGAGAACGTCGTCGTTGATCACCCGGGATTCGCCCTCACCTATGGCACCCATGGCGAGTTCCGGCTGCCATGGGACACCCAGCTTTCGGACGAGCACGACGTCGAGAGGGGCCGACAGGGCGGCAGCGATCTCGAACGCGACGGGGACGCCGCCGCGCGGCAGACCGAGCACCACCAGATCGGTGCCGCGCAGGTGTTCCAGTGCGGCGGCCAGTCTGCGACCGGCGTCGGCGCGACTGGTGTACAACATCGAACGCTCCGTGATCGGGAAGAACTTCGTCTCCGACGCTACTCCCGATCGGGCCGTTCAGATCTCGCTGACGGTGAATCGGCGCAGGGCGAGGGCGGGGTTCTTCTCCCTCACCTCGGCGATCCGCTCCGCGCTGACCGCCGCGACCGCGGTGCCCACCCGCTCACCGAGCGACGCGAGGGTCACGCCCATCGGATCGACGATCATGCTGTTCCCGGCACCGGTGCGCGCGCTCTGGTCGGCGGCGGCCACGTACACGGTGTTCTCGATGGCGCGTGCCCTCACGAGAGTGGACCAGTGGTCCTCCTTCAACGGTCCGGGCACCCACTGCGCGGGCAGCAGCAGCACGTCGGCGCCCGCATCGACGATGCGGCGGGTGACCTCGGGGAATCGGAGGTCGTAGCAGGTCTGCATGCCGAACGTGAGGCCGTCGACGGCGAAGGTCTCCGGGGCGCCGATGTCCCCGGCGCGGATGACGTCGGACTCCTTGTAGCCGAACGCGTCGTACAGGTGGAGTTTGCGGTAGGTGGCGACGACGTCGCCGCCCGGTCCGAGCGCGACGAGGGTGTTGGAGATGTGATCGTCCCCGGGCAGCTGCTCGTTGACCCCTGCCACCAGGTGGACGTCGAGTTCCTTCGCGGTCGCGGCCAGCCCACCGACGAACTCGCCGTCGAGGCCCTCGGCGGACTCGACGATCCGCTCGTCCGTTCTCGGCGCCGTGAACATCGCGTACTCGGGCGCCACCACCACCTTCGCGCCACGGCCCGCGGCCTCGGCGGCGAGCATGCGGAGGGTGCGCAGGTTCTCCTGCTTGTCCTGACCGGGAGCGAACTGAATGACAGCGACATCGACCATGCCGTCCACGCTAGGCGACGACCCCGCGGCAGGTGCCTCCCGTCCCGGTCGCCGCGTATTTCCGCGGCGTGGCGATGCACTGTGGACTCGTGCACTAAACTGCTGGTCAATGAGTGATATCGAGCGTGACCCCGAACCCCCCACTTTTGCCGACCTCGACATCGATGATCGGGTCTTGAAGGCACTGTCCGATGTGGGCTACGAGTCGCCCTCGCCGATCCAGGCAGCCACCATTCCGCCCCTCCTCGCCGGCAACGACGTCGTCGGCCTGGCGCAGACCGGCACCGGCAAGACCGCTGCGTTCGCGGTACCGATCCTCTCGAAGATCGACCTGACGCAGAAGTCGCCGCAGGCATTGGTCCTCGCGCCGACGAGGGAGCTGGCCCTGCAGGTCGCGGAGGCATTCGGCAAGTACTCCGCCCATATTCCGGGCCTGCACGTCCTGCCCATTTACGGCGGTCAGAGCTACGGCGTCCAGTTGTCGGGACTGCGGCGCGGCGCACACGTGGTGGTGGGCACGCCCGGTCGCGTGATCGACCACCTGGAGAAGGGCACGCTCGACCTGTCCAAGCTCTCCTACCTCGTCCTGGACGAGGCCGACGAGATGCTGAAGATGGGTTTCCAGGAGGACGTCGAGCGCATCCTCGCCGACACTCCGGAGTACAAGCAGGTGGCGCTGTTCTCGGCCACGATGCCAGGGGCCATCCGCAAGATCTCGAAGCAGTACATGCACGACCCCGTCGAGATCACGATGAAGTCGAAGACGTCGACCGCGTCCAATATCTCGCAGCGGTACGTCCAGGTGGCGCACCAGCGCAAGCTCGACGCCCTGACGCGTGTCCTCGAGGTCGAGGCCTTCGAAGCCATGATCATCTTCGTGCGCACCAAGCAGGCCACCGAAGACCTCGCGGAACGACTGCGCTCGCGCGGATTCTCGGCCGCGGCCATCAACGGCGACATCGTGCAGGCGCAGCGTGAGCGGACCATCGGCCAGCTCAAGAGCGGCGCCCTCGACATTCTCGTGGCCACCGACGTGGCCGCGCGTGGCCTCGACGTCGAGCGCATCTCCCACGTCGTCAACTACGACATCCCGCACGACACGGAGTCGTACGTCCACCGGATCGGCCGTACCGGCCGCGCCGGGCGCGCGGGCGAGGCGCTGCTGTTCGTGGCACCGCGCGAACGCCACCTGCTCAAGGCCATCGAGAAGGCGACCCGTCAGCCGCTGGCCGAGATGCAGCTGCCCAGCGTCGACGACGTCAATGCGCAGCGTGTGTCCAAGTTCGGCGACTCGATCACCGAGAGCCTCACGTCCGACAATCTGGCGTTGTTCCGCAAGATGATCGAGGACTACGAGCAGGAGCACGACGTGCCGCTCGCCGACATCGCCGCCGCGCTCGCGGTGCAGTCGCGCGACGGTGAGGCGTTCCTCATGGCGCCCGAGCCGCCGCCGGCGCCCCGCCGTGAGCGTGAGCCCCGCGAACGCCCGGCGCGCCGGTTCGACGACGGCCCGCCCACGCGGTCGCGTGGACCGGAGGGCCAGGAGCTCGCGACGTACCGCATTGCGGTCGGCAAGCGGCACCGCGTGGTGCCGGGTGCGATCGTCGGTGCCATCGCGAACGAGGGCGGGCTGCGGCGCAGCGATTTCGGGCACATCAGCATCCGCCCGGACCACAGCCTGGTGGAGTTGCCCGCCGACCTGGCTCCCGAGACCCTCGAGGCCCTGCGCCGTACCAGGATCTCCGGTGTGCTGATTCAGCTGCAGCCCGATTCGGGTCCGCCGTCGGGCCGACCGCGCGGGGGTCGCGACGATCGGGCCGGCGGAAAGTTCCAGCGCGACCGGGACAGCGGGAAACAGCCGCGCGAGTAGTCCTCGCGCGGCCCTCCCGAAAGGGATCCCCGGCGGTTACGCCGGGGGAGCGGGAGCCGGGGCCGGCTGTGCCGCCTCGGCGGGCAGCGGGCCCTCCTCGGGAACGAAGAACGAACCGACTGTCGGCAGCACGTAGCAGGTCGCGTCGGTGTAGCCGACGGTGCCGAAGATCGATGCCACGACGGTGCCCGCCCCCGTCGCCACGACCTTGTTCAGTGCCGGGTAGCCGCCTTCGGTGACGCCGTCGAGGGGCAGGATTCCGCTGGCGCCGGTGTTGGTGTTGATCCACGCGACGTTGAGTCCCGACGACTTCACGACACCGGGGTACGCGGAGAGGGCCTGGAAGCTGATCTCGTTCGCCTTGACCTCCGCCGTGGGCCCGGTGGTGCCCGACGCCAGCGTCAGCGTGACCGGTGCGACGGTGCCGCAACCCACGGTCGGTGCGGTGTAGAGGAATGGCGTGGACGCGCCCGCGACGTCATGCAGCACGGTCGACGTGGCCAGCGCCTCGACCGCGGCCTTCTCCTCGGGCTTGTCGGCCTGGGTGCGCAGTTCGGCGAGTCCGGGGACGTCCGGGGTGGCCGGTTCCGCCGCTGCCGTGCCCGAGAGGCTGAAAGTCGCCGCGATACCGACCGTTGCCGCCGCGATCGTGCGTCGCATCACGCTCATACCGTCCACCTGAACTCCTCGTTGTCTCGTCCGGGCAGCTCTGCAGCGCCGCCCGTGCGGAGAATTTACCCGAGAGAGTGGAAACAGTCAGGACCAGCTGCCGCCGCCGGCCAGCGTATCGGCGCGCGCGCCGTCGAGGGACTGCCGGATGATGTCGGCGTGACCGGCGGGCAGGTCGACGTCGCGATCCAGGTCGGTTTCGGCGGAGACTGCGGCCTCGGTGGCGCGCTGTGCATCGTCGAAGCGGGCGAGGAGGACGTCGACGGTTTCGTCCTCGGTGACGTTCCATGCGGCCATCCACGCTGCCACCGGATCGTCGCCGACACCGCGCGGAGCCCCGGTGATGCGGGAGGTCATCGCCTCTTCGCCGTCGATCACGTGTTTGAGGAGGGAAGCCAGGCTCATCTCGCTGGCGCTGGGGACACTGCGGGCCTGCTCCTCGGTCAGCCCGGACACCGCGTTGCGGAAGGCGGTGCGCTGGTTGTCCAGCATGAGGAGAAGGAGTCCGCGCTCGTCGGAGATGGTGTGCTGGGTGCTGGGTGTCTCGGTCATGCGTTCAGTGTGGCGCGGATAGCGGACACCTACTGTCCTCGATCAGCGACTTTCGGGATCATTGGCGGGACGTCGCGACCCTCGCCACCTCCGCCGGGTCGATCAAATGGGAGTGGTCGTCGTCGCCGACGTCGATCTGCACGACGTCGATTCGCCCGTTGAACCTGGTTTCTCCACCGTAGTGGGCGCTGACCGGCATCCCGTAGTCGTCGCCGATGTCTGTCGTCTCGTCCGCGGAGAAGATCATCGGCTGCGTCTGTTCGACTCGGCCGGACCCGACGCTGCGGCCGTCGTAAAAGAGAGTGACGTCGCCGCCCTTCGCGAGACCGCCGCCGTCGTAGGCGAACTCCGCTCGAATCTGCAGACTGCCTGCGGGCAGGTCTTCGGTGGCCTCGGTCGTGAACTCCTTCATGCCGAGCAGGTTGTAGACGAACGCAGCCCGCCCCTCCTTGACATAGAGGGCCCACCCGCCGAAGCGGCCGCCCTGGGCGATGACGACACCGTTGGTGGCGGCGTTCTTCGCCGTCTCGACGGCTGCGGTCACCGAGAACGAGCGGTTCTTGATGTCGATGACGCTGTGCTCGGTGAGCCGCTTCATCCCGGGAAACAGCACCTGCCTACTGCCGGACACCAGTTGGGGCCGGCCGGCGATCGTCGGGTTCAGGCGTTCGAACCGGCGGTCGTCGATGGGCAGCACGTTGTATTTCACCGCTTCGATCAGCCACAGTCGCTGCAACGCAGCGAGTTTCTCGGGCATCTCCGCGGCCAGGTCGTGCGCTTGCGTCCAGTCGGTGGTTCCGTCGTACAGTTCCCACACGTCGTCGTCGAGTGCGGGCAGCACCTCGTCCGGCAGCCACGGGGTGCTGTGCCGGGTGACGGCGCTCCAGCCCTTGTAGTAGATGCCGCGGTTGCCTGCCATCTCGAAGTACTGCAGGTCGTGGCGCTCCGGAGCGTCCGCCTCGTCGAAGCTGTACACCATGCTCGTGCCCTCGATCGGTGCCTGCTGCACCCCGTTGACGAACGTGGGCTCCGGCAGTCCGGCGGCCTCGAGCACCGTCGCGGCGACGTCGATGACATGGGTGAACTGGGACCGGGTCTCGCCTCGGCTGCTGATGCCGGCAGGCCAGTGCACGATCGTCCCGTTGCGGGTGCCGCCCCAGTGCGAGGCGACCTGCTTCGTCCACTGGAACGGTGCGCACATCGCCCACGCCCAGCCCACCGAATAGTGGTTGTAGGCCTCCGTGGTCCCGAGCTTGTCCTTCACCTCCGCCATGAACTCCGGCGTCTCGATCGCGGCGAGGCCGTTGAAGTTCGCCATCTCGTTGAACGCACCGTTGAGCGTTCCTTCGGCGGAGGCACCGTTGTCGCCGATGATGTAGTACACGAGCGTGTTCTCGAGGGCGCCGATCGCATCGATCGCGTCGATCACGCGGCCGACGTGGAAATCGGTGTGCTCGAGGAAACCCGCATACACCTCCATCTGACGTTCCAGCACCGGCTTCAGCGCGTCGTCCATCTCGTCCCACGCCGGGATCGCATCCGGACGCGCGGTCAGCCCGGCGTCGGCGGGCACGACCCCGCGCTGCTTCTGCTGTTCGAGGATCGACTCACGCTGCGCGTCCCAGCCGCCGGCGAACCGGCCGGCGTATTTATCCGCCCACTCCGGCGGCACGTGGTGCGGTGCGTGGGTGGCGCCGGGGGCGAAGTAGACGAAGAACGGCTTGTCCGGGGCGAGCGCCTTCTGGGTGCGCACCCAGTCGATGGCGTGGTCGGCGAGGTCCTCGGTGAGGTGGTAGCCCTCCTCGGGTGTCTTGTCGGGCTCGACGGGGGCGAAACCCTCGTAGAGCGCCGGGTAGTACTGGTTGTTCTCGCCCCCGATGAACCCGTAGAAGTGCTCGAACCCGCCGCCGCCGGACGGCCAGGCGTCGAACGGTCCGACCGGCGAGGTCTGCCACGGCGGCACCTCATGGCACTTGCCGAACTGGGCCGTCGAATAGCCGTTGAGTTTCAACGTCATCGGCAACGCGGCCTTGGTGTTCGGACGGAGCCCGGACGAACCGGGAGCCGACGTCGCGGTCTCGGTGATCATGCCCATTCCGACCGAGTGATGATTGCGACCGCTGAGCAGAGCCGCACGGGTCGGTGCGCACAGCGCGGTCGTGTGGAATCGGGTGTACGTGAGCCCACCGGCCTGCAGGCGCTCCGCGGTCGGCGTCTGCGCGGGCCCGCCGAATGCGCTGCTGGCGCCGAATCCCACGTCGTCCAGGAGCACCACGAGCACATTCGGGGCGCCCTCGGGTGGCAGCAACGGCTCGATGGGCGGGAACGACGTGTCCGGATCTTTCGCGTCGTAGGTTGTCAGGCCGAGATGCTGCCGATCGGGAATCGGAAGAACCCCGCGACGCCCGCCCGTACGATCCACCATGGCTACTCATTCCGCTGGTTCACATCGGAACGCCCGACGGCGCCTGCCGAAATTCAGAATAGTCGCAGGCTGCGGCGCACCGCGGGGGATTGGACCGCGCGAACAGGGCTCGGCCCCGCTCACCGAAACCGGGGGCGGCTGCGCGCGTTCCCAGCGGTTCGGGCAGGACCGACCTACGATCGAGGCACGTGTCCGGGGAACGCCCCTGTTCCTGTGATCGAGTCGCGAACCGAGGTGCTTATGCCCCTGGAAGATTCGTCGTCGGCCTTCGCCGACCAGTCCCGGGAGGGCGCGACCCCACCGGAGCACGACCTCGAAGGCCACATCATCGAGGCCCGGTCCGAGGATTTTTTCCACGCCCGAGAACTGCAAGTGGACAACGAGTGGTTCAAGACCGCGGTGTTCTACGAGGTTCTGGTCCGCGCGTTCTTCGATTCCTCCGGAGACGGAACGGGCGATCTCCAGGGGCTGACGTCCAAACTCGACTACCTGTCCTGGCTCGGCGTCGACTGCCTGTGGCTGCCGCCGTTCTACGATTCACCGCTACGCGACGGCGGATACGACATCCGCGACTTCCGCGCCGTGCTGCCGGAGTTCGGGACGGTCGAGGATTTCGTCCAGCTCTTCGATCAGGCGCACCGCCGCGGGATCAGAGTCATCACGGACCTGGTCATGAACCACACCTCCGATACGCACGCATGGTTCCAGGAGTCGCGCACCGACCCCGAGGGCCCGTACGGCGACTTCTACGTGTGGTCGGACCGCGACGCGGGGTATCCGGACGCCCGCATCATCTTCGTCGACACCGAGACGTCCAACTGGACATGGGATCCGGTGCGCAAGCAGTACTACTGGCATCGCTTCTTCTCCCATCAGCCGGACCTGAACTACGACAATCCCGATGTCCAGGACGCGATGATCGACGTGCTGCGATTCTGGCTGGACCTCGGAATCGACGGCTTCCGGCTGGACGCCGTGCCCTATCTTTTCGAGCGGGAGGGCACCAACTGCGAGAACCTGCCCGAGACCCATGCATTTCTCAAGAAGTGCAGGGCCGTCATGGACGCCGAGTACCCGGGGCGGGCGCTGCTCGCCGAAGCGAACCAGTGGCCGTCGGACGTCGTGGAGTACTTCGGGGAGCCGGACGTGGGCGACGAGTGCCACATGGCGTTCCACTTCCCGCTGATGCCCCGCATCTTCATGGCGGTGCGGCGGCAGAACCGGTTCCCGATCTCCGAGATTCTCGCGCAGACCCCGCCGATTCCGAGCTCGTGCCAATGGGGAATCTTTCTCCGGAACCACGACGAGCTGACGCTCGAAATGGTGTCTGACGAGGAGCGTGACTACATGTATTCCGAGTACGCGCAGGACCCGCGGATGAAGGCGAACATCGGCATCCGGCGACGGCTCGCGCCGTTGCTCGAGAACGACCGCAACCAGCTCGAGCTGTTCACCGCGCTGCTGCTGAGCCTGCCGGGTTCGCCCGTCCTCTACTACGGCGACGAGATCGGCATGGGCGACAACATCTGGCTCGGTGATCGGGACTCGGTGCGGACGCCGATGCAGTGGACTCCCGACCGCAACGCCGGATTCTCCCGTGCCGACCCGGCCCGAATGTACTTGCCCGTCATCATGGATCCCACGTACGGCTACCAGTCGGTGAACGTCGAGGCGCAGATGAACTCGACCAACTCGCTGCTGCACTGGACTCGGCGCCTGCTCCAGGTCCGCAAACAGCACCCGGCGTTCGGAACGGCGTCGTTCACCGAACTCGGCAGTGCGAACCCGGCCGTCCTGTCGTATGTTCGGGAGACGCCGCCGAGCCAGGACCGGCCGTACAGCGACGTCATTCTGTGCGTCAACAACCTGTCCAGGTTCCCGCAGGCGGTGATCCTCGACCTCACCCAGTTCGCCGGCCGAATCCCCGTGGAGCTCACCGGTTCCGTTCCCTTCCCCTCCATCGGGGACGACGGGTACATGATCACGCTCCCCGGGCACGGATTCTTCTGGTTTGCGCTGCAACCGGATCCGAAGTCCGACGGCGCGGTGAGCGGACACCCGGTCAGCAGCGAAGCGGAACAGGCGGTGCAGCAGTGAACGAACCCAGCAGTGAACGCATTCCCGACGAGACCCTGGAGCGGCAACTCGTCCGGTGGTTGCCGGACCGGCGGTGGTTCGCCGCCAAGGGCACCACCATCTCGGCGGTGCGGATCCTGCTGCGCCACGAGCTGACGTCGGCCTTCGGGTTCTCCGCCGAGCATCTCCTGGTCTCGGTGGAGTTCGAGGCAGGGCCGTCGCAGGTGTACCAGATACCTCTGGGGTTCCGCAGTCATCTGCCCGAGGACCTCGAGCCGTGGGCGCTGCCGGACGCCGACGGGAACATCATGATCGCGTACGACGGCCTGCACGATGCCGAGATCATCACGCTGTACGCCGACCTGCTGTCGGAGGCCGAGGGGTCCGGGCCGGTGCAGTTGAAGACCGTGCCGGGCACGGTGATCGAACCGGGGCTCCGCGGGCGGACACTCGGTGCGGAGCAGTCGAACACCTCGGTGGTGCTGGGGGAGAAGCTCCTGATGAAGATCTTCCGTCTGGTCACGCCGGGGGTGAACCCCGACGTCGAACTCCACCTCGCGCTCGCCGAAGCGGGCAGCGAATACGTGGCGACGCTGCGGGCGTGGATGGAGACGGACGTGGCCGGGATTCTGACCACCCTCGCGATGGTGCAGGATTTCGAGGCCAACTCGGCGGACGGGTGGAGTATGGCACTCGGCAGTGTCCGTGACCTCCTGATCGAAGCGGATCTCCACGCCGCGGAGTTGGGGACGGACTTCGCCGGTGAGTCCTACCGGATGGGCGCCGCGGTCGCCGAGGTGCACGCGACACTGGCGCGTGCGCTCGGTGCGGAGGAACGTCAGGTGGCGTCGACGACCGTGGAGGCGATGACGCGCAGACTGGACGCCGCCACCTCGATCGTTCCCGAACTGGGGGAGGTGGCCGCTGCGGTGCGGGGAAAGTTCGCCGAGGCGGAAGCTCTGGGCGCCACCACCGTCCAGCGGATTCACGGCGACCTCCACCTCGGTCAGGTGCTGCGGACACCGGAGCGGTGGCTGCTCATCGACTTCGAGGGCGAACCCGCCAAGACCCTCGACGAGCGCCGGGAACGGGATAGTCCGTTGCGGGACGTTGCGGGAATGCTGCGGTCCTTCGACTACGCCGCTCACCATCTGCTGGCCGATTCGGTGCCGATGGGAGCGATGGGGGCGGCGTCGCAGCGGGACTTCCGCGCGAGGGAGTGGGCTCAGCGCAACGCCGACGCGTTCTGCGAGGGCTATGCCTCCGTGTCGGGCACCGACCCACGCAAGGCGGCGGCGCTGCTCCGGGCCTACGAACTCGACAAGGCGGTGTACGAGACCGTGTACGAGGCGAGGAACCGCCCGAATTGGATCGGCCTGCCCCTCTCCGCCATTCGCAGACTCACCTCAGCACCTCGGTGAGGGCCGGGGACGAGACCGTGCCCGTGTCGAACTGAGTGCGGTACAGCTCTTCGTACCGGCCGCCCGCGGCGAGCAGTTCGGAATGGGTGCCGCGTTCGACGATGCGCCCGGCCTCGACCACGAGGATCAGATCGGCCGCGCGGACGGTCGACAACCGGTGCGCGATCACCACCGCGGTCCGGCCGGCGAGGGCCTCGCCCAGCGCCTCCTGGACGGCGGCCTCGGACGTGGAGTCGAGGTGTGCCGTCGCCTCGTCGAGGATGACCACCCGCGGATGCGCGAGCAGCAGGCGCGCGATGGTCAGCCGCTGGCGTTCGCCTCCCGACAGCCGGTAGCCGCGTTCGCCGACCACCGTGTCGAGGCCGTCGGGCAGTGCGGCGACGAGGTCGGTGAGCCGCGCCCGGTCCAGCACCTCCGCGAGTTCGGCCGGCGTGGCGCCCGGGCGGGCGAGCAGGAGGTTGGCCCGCACGGTGTCGTGGAAGAGGTGCCCGTCCTGAGTCACCATGCCGACGGTGGCCCGCACGGAGTCGGCGGTCAGGTCGCGCACGTCCACCCCGCCGAGTTTCACCGAGCCCGCGTCCGCGTCGTAGAGCCGGGGAACCAGTTGGGCGATGGTGGACTTGCCGGCTCCGGACGATCCCACCAGCGCGACCATCTGCCCGGGTTCGGCGCGGAACGACAGCCGGTGCAGCACCTCGACGCCGCCGCGGGTGTCGAGGGTCGCGACCTCCTCGAGCGAGGCCAGCGACACCTTGTCGGCCGAGGGATACGCGAACTCCACGGAGTCGAACTCCACCGACACCGGGCCCTCGGGCACCGCGACCGCGTCGGGCTTCTCCGCGATCAACGGCTTCAGGTCGAGGACCTCGAAGACGCGCTCGAAACTCACCAGCGCGCTCATCACGTCCATGCGTGCGCTGGCCAGTGCGGTGAGGGGTGAGTACAACCGGGTCAGCAGCATCGCCATCGTGACGACGGCACCCGCGTCGAGTTGTCCGCGCAGTGCGTAGAACCCGCCCAGTCCGTAGACGAGCGCCAGCGCGAGAGCCGACACGAGAGTGAGCGCGGTGACGAACACCGACTGCAGCATCGCCGTGCGGACGCCGATATTCCGCACCCGTCTGGCCCGGATCGCGAACTCCGCGGACTCCTCGGACGGACGGCCGAACAGCTTGACGAGTGTGGCACCCGGCGCCGAGAACCGCTCCGTCATCTGAGTGCTCATCACCGAATTGTGGTTGGCCGCCTCACGATTGAGCTGCGCCAGCCGCGCACCCATCCTGCGGGCGGGCAGGACGAAGATCGGCAACAGCAGCAGCGCGCACAGCGTGATCTGCCAGGAGATCCCGATCATCACGATGAGCGTGATGCCGAGCGTGACGAGGTTCGACACCACGCCCGACAGCGTGTCGCTGAACGCGCGCTGCGCACCGATCACGTCGTTGTTGAGGCGGCTGACCAGCGCGCCGGTGCGAGTGCGGGTGAAGAAGGCGATCGGCATCCGCTGCACGTGGTCGAACACGGCGGTCCGCAGGTCGAGGATCAGGTTCTCGCCGATGCTCGCGGACAGCCACCGCGTCCACAGGGCGAGTGCGGATTCGAGTACGGCGATGACCGCGATGAGTGCCGCGAGGCGCACGACGACGGACACCGCGTCGCCGCCGACGATGGCGTTGACGACACGGCCCGCCAGCACCGGGGTGGCCACCGCCAGTGCGGCCGTGACGACGCTGAGCAGCAGATACCACCCGAGGCTGCGGCGGTGCGGCAGGGCGAATCGGGCTATCCGCCGCAACGTCGTGCGGGAGAAGGGTCGACGATCCTCTTGGGCGTGCATCGCGTTGTACATCGCGTTCCACGCCGTGACTTCCATGCTCATGCCAGCGGCCTCCTGTCGCTATCCCCCCACGGTAGAGCCGGGGTATGACATGACGGTAGAACCTCAACTTTACTCGAGGTCAAGCTGTGAGCGTGGAAGCGTTACTTCGCGACGTCCACGACCACTCGCGTCGGGTCGGACAGAGTCGAGACCGTGAAGGGGCGGTCCGGTTGTGTCACGCCGATGAACGACTGCGTGACGCCTTCGAACACGAGCGCGCCGTTGACCTCGGTCACCGTGCCGCCGGGAACACCGGGCACCGGGTTGGGGCCCGAGTATCCCTCCACATCGCTGTCGAACGGGTACGCCGAGCCGTCGATCTGCACCTGCAGGATGCCGTTGCCCGACACCGGGATCGTCTTGCCGCTGCCGTCCTGCACCGCCTCGTTCACGTAACCGACCCGCCAGCCCGGCGTGCCCTTGCCGCCGAGTTCGTACACCACGCGGTCGAAGCCCTCGTGCTCGCCGACGCGGACATCGGTGACCGTGAGCTTCGCGGACTCGGACGCCGCTGACGATTTCGGCGACGCGTCGGTCGGGATCGGCGCCGACTCGGGTTCGAGGGCGCTGCTGGTGGTGGCCGCCGCGGCGGGTGACGTCGCCGCCATACTGCTGGCGGAGTTCGACTCCGAGCATCCGGTGAGCGTCAGGGCCAGAGCACAGGCGGCGAACGCGGCGAAGGGACCGATCCGGTGGTTGATCATGATCCGATCGTAAGCCGGAGCCGATCAGACGCGGGGGAGCCCCGGGCGTGGCGTCGCGATCGCGTCCAGGTACAGCCAATTGCCGTCCTCGCGGACGAATCGGCTGTTCTCGTGCAGCGATTCGCGGTGGCCGTCCAGTACGTAGTGCGCGCGGAACTCGACGGTGCCGGTGGAGTCGAGCAATCCACCGCCGCTCGTGCCCAGGATGTCGAGGCGGGTCCAGCGCTGCTCCGGATCGAGATCCAGACTCCCGGGCCGCGTGCTCGGATGCCACGTCGCGAGGAGGTAGTCGGCATCCAGGACGGCGAACGCGCTGAACCGTGATCGCATGAGGCGCTCGGCCGTGGGCGCCTTCGCCTCGCCGCGGTGATACCTCCCGCAGCACTCGTCGTACGGTTCACCGAGCAGGCAGGGGCATCGAACGGTCACGGTCCCAGTATGGACGGCGGTCACACGAGCTTGTGGGTGCGGTCCTTCCAGTACGGCGCGCGGAGTTCCCGCTTGAGGATCTTGCCGGTGGGGTTGCGGGGCAGCAGGTCGACGACGTCGACCGTCGTCGGGCACTTGAACTTCGCCAGACGCTGGCGGGTGTAGTGGATCAGCTCGTCCGGTTCGATCCTGGTTCCGGTCACCGGCACGACGACGGCTTTGACCGTCTCACCCCAGTGGTCGTCGGGCACGCCGATCACCGCCACCTCCGCCACCGCCGGATGCTCGACGAGCACCCGTTCGATCTCGGGGGAGTAGACGTTCTCACCGCCGGTGATGATCATGTCCTTCAGCCGGTCCTCGATGAACACGAAGCCGTCGGCGTCCGCGCGTCCCATGTCGCCGCTGCGCAACCACCCGTCGGCGCTGATGGCCTCCGCCGTCGCCTCGGGCTTGCCCAGATAGCCGGGCGTGCGTTGTTCCGAACGCCACCACAGTTCCCCCGTCTTGCCGGGGGCGACGTCCTCGGCGGTGGCCGGATCCACAATGCGCATCTCCACACCGGGAATGGGCTGTCCCGCCGACGCCATCCTCGCCTCCTGCGCCTCGTCGCGATGCACGTCGGGCAGTAGAGCGGTGACGACACCCGCGCATTCGGTCATTCCGTAGACCTGGACGAACTCCGCCTCCGGCCAGGCGGCGAGCGCGCTGCGCAGCAACGGCAGCGGCATCGGCGCCGCGCCGTACGTGATGCGATGCAGCGCACCGAACGCGGCCACGGCCTGCTCACCTGCGGCAAGCACTCCGGCGATCACCGGCGGCACCAGGAACGCGATGTTCGCACCCGCCGCGAGCGCGCCGAACAGGGACGGGGCGTCGGCCTCCCGGGTGAAGTGGCACCGGGCGCCGGCGTGCACGCCCATGATCGCGTAGCAACTCCCACCGACGTGGAACAGCGGCATGGCGACGAGCAGGCAGTCGTCGTGCCGCGCGGGCAGGATCTCGAGCACCGCGACGCTGTGGGCGATCAGGTTGCGGTGGGTCAGCTGAACTCCCTTCGGCCTGCCGGTGGTTCCCGAGCTGTACAGGATCAGGGCGGTGGCATCCGCTCCCACCTCCGGCCTCGACGACAGCACCGACGCCTCGGCGAGCCACGGCTCGAACTCGTCGTGCTCCCCGCCGACGGTGATGATCTGCTCGATGCCGGTCAGCCGGTCGCGGAGTGCCATGACCTGTTGGAGGAACTCGTTGCCCACGAACAGGATCCGCGCCCCGGAATCGTTGATCACGTAGTCGAGTTCCTCACCGGCCAGTCGCCAGTTGGGAACTGCGGCGGCTGCGCCGAGGACCGACGCGGCATAGGTGACCTCGAGGCAGGACAGATGGTTCTTGTCGACGAACGCGACGGTGTCACCGGCCCCGATTCCGCCTTCCGCCAAGGCTCCCGCGATGTGCAGGATCCGGTCGTGCCACCCGGACCACGTGTATTCGGTGCCCTGGAACTGCACGGCGACGTCGTCCGGTCGGACCTGCGCCCAGTGCGCGAGTCGGTCGAAGATGATCTCGTTGTCGGCGTCCGACATGCGCCCACCTCTCGTCTGTGACGTCAGTCACATCAGGCTAGTAGCCGGTGATCCGATCAGTGACGTTTTGCCTCACGCGGCCGAACTGCTTCGGCTCTGTGCGTCCGCGCGTCGCAGCGCAGCGGTGCCGAGGGCACCGACCACGATCAGGGTGATGCCCAGCCAGTCGGGGTCGTTGTCGGTGACGAGCATCGCGATCCCCACGCCGACCACGAACGGCGGCAGGAAGTCGAACAGTTTGACGAGGGGCGGTGCCACCTCTTCCGGTTCTCCGGGCTCCCGCGGCGCCTGCGCGCTCGCCACGTCCGGATACCACTCGGTGAAGGACAGCGCGAACAGCAACGCCCCGATCGGGATGATCCAGCCCGTCCAGAAATTGTCCGGCTGGTCGAGGACCAGGTCGCCGTACAGTCCGGCCGCCGCCGATACCGTGAAGGACAGCGCCCACACCAGCGTGATGAGCTGGTTGACCTTGAGGAACAGTGGCGAGGCCCAATACTCCTCGGGTGTGGTCTCTTTCGCGTACGGGAGGGTGAACGGATTGCGCAGCAGCAGCGAGCCGAACGCGAACGTGACCAGCGCCAGGCTCGACATCTCACCCGACCACTTCTCCAGCCACGTGATCAGGTCGTCGGACGCGAACAGTCCGATCGCGGCGAGGCAGCCGAAATAGAGGATGTCGAACACTTCGAGGGGTTTGAGGGTTCCGCCGCGGCGGTGGCTGAGGAACAGGAACAGGATCGACAACCCGAGAGCGGTGGCGACCGATTCCTCGAACCGCCCAGGGCCGGACAGCAGCGACATCACGATCCACGGCGCCAGGCCGGCGAACGGTGATTGCAGGAACGCGTCGAGGAACCGCGATCCCACCCGGGGTTTGGGGGATTCGATGGCCATGAGGCTCTCCTTCGCACCGGCGATACCGGAATTCTCCCAGGTCGGTAGTTCCGTCGTGGGCGTTTCCGTGCGGGTCTCCGTGTCCGAGATCACGCGCAGTCGGACCGAAGATCAGGGTGGTCCCTGATGGCGGGCTGCCGCGGGTGTCGACAAGATGGAGGAGTGCGCCGCGCGTGCACCGTCCCGGCCCGTCACCACGGGGCCGGACCGCCACAAGAGGAATGACGAAAGGCGATCATGAGCACGCATGCCCCCGCTGTCGCTGCCCGTGCTGTCGAGCTGTCCAAGACGTACGGCACCGGCGACACCCAGGTCCACGCGCTCAGCGCGGTATCCGCGGAGTTCGCCCGTGGTGAGTTCACTGCGATCATGGGACCGTCCGGTTCAGGTAAGTCGACGCTGATGCACTGCCTGGCCGGTCTCGATGAGGCCAGTTCGGGTTCCGTCCTCATCGGCGACACCGAGTTGACGACGCTGACGGACAAGCAGATGACGCAACTGCGACGCGACCGGATCGGCTTCGTATTCCAGGCGTTCAACCTCGTGCCGACGCTGACGGCACTGGAGAACATCACCCTTCCGCTGGACATCGCGGGCCGCAAGCCGGACGTCGCGTGGCTCGAGAACGTGCTCACCAAGCTCGGACTGCAGGACCGTCTCGAGCACCGCCCCGGCGAGTTGTCCGGAGGTCAGCAGCAGCGGGTCGCGTGTGCCCGCGCCCTGGCCGGGCAGCCGGAGATCATCTTCGGCGACGAGCCGACCGGCAACCTCGACTCGAAGTCCTCAGGTGAGGTGCTGTCGATCCTGCGCGCCGCGGTGGACGAGTTCCACCAGACCGTCGTCATCGTCACGCACAATCCCCGCGCGGCGGCCTACGCCGACCGGGTGGTCTTCCTCGCCGACGGCAAGATCGTCGACGAACTGCGTGACCCGACGGCCGATTCGGTCCTCGACACGATGAAGCGACTCGACGAGCCCGCCCACGCCCTCGCGTCCGACGCGGCGGTCTGACCGCATGGCGTCCACATCCAGCGCTCCGATGCGCAAGGTGTCGCTGCGCAACCTGGCGGCACACAAGGTCCGGCTGGCACTGACGGTGCTGTCTGTGGTGCTCGGCACCGCGTTCGTCGCCGGCTCCTTCGTCTTCACCGACACACTCCAGAAGACGTTCGACTCGATCTTCGAGAACACCGCGCAAGGGGTCGACGTCCGGGTGTCGGGCGAGGAGCGCAACTCCAGCGGAGTGCCCCTCGCCGACCTCGACACCATCACCGCGCTGGACGGAGTGCGCGCGGTGGCACCTGCCGTCAGCGGGCAGATCGTCCTCATCGATTCCGACGGCGCCGCCGTCCAGACGGGTGGTGCGCCGAGCATCGGCGAGTCGTACCTGCCGCCGGGCCAGGCGCTCGGGGAACCCGACGAGTACGTCCAGGGAACGCCGCCGGCACAGGTCGGCCAGATGGCCGTCAACGCCAGTGCCGCCGAACGCGCCCAGCTGGCGGTCGGCGACACCACCAAGGTTCTCGTGCCCGCTCGCGGCATGGTCGACGTCACCGTCTCGGGTATCTACGACACCGGCAACGAGACCGGTGGGTTCATCGGCGCGACGTTCGTCGACTCGCAGGCCCGCGAACTGTTCACCGACGGCAAGCACGTCGAGTACATCGACGTCGCCGGCACCGGTCTGTCCCAGACCGAACTGCGCGACGAGATCGCCGCCGCCCTTCCCGACGCAAAGGTCCAGACCGGCGACGAGGTGCGCGAGGAGACCAAGGCGCAGGTGACGGAGGCGCTGAGCTTCATCAACTACTTCCTCCTCGCATTCGGTGCGATCGCCCTGCTCGTCGGCACGTTCATCATCTACAACACGTTCTCGATGATCGTGGCGCAGCGTCTGCGTGAACTGGCGCTGCTCCGCGCGATCGGCGCCAGCCGCAAGCAGGTGGGCCGTTCCGTGGTCTTCGAGGCTCTCGTGGTCGGGATGATCGGCAGTGCGATCGGGATAGCCGCCGGCGTCGGCCTGGCCTACGGTTTGCGCGCACTGCTGAACGCGTTCGACGTCGGTCTGCCCGAGGGTCCCCTACAGGTGGGGCCGCGCACGATTCTCATCGCCCTCGTGGTCGGTGTGCTCGTCACGACGATCAGCGCGTACGCACCCGCCCGGCGCGCGTCCAAGGTGCCGCCGGTCGCGGCGATGCGGGAGGAATTCGCGTCCACCGGTGACTCACTGCACGTGCGCACCATCGCCGGCGCCGTCCTCGGTGTCCTCGGCGTCGTAGGACTCGTGATCGGTTCGCGGGGCACGGGTGGGGGCGCGGCCGCCGTCGTCGGTGCCGGCGCGCTCGCTCTGATCCTGGCTGTGCTGTTCGCCGCCCCGGCGTTGTCCCGGCCGATCGTCGGGGCGCTCGGAGCGGTGCTGGCCAAGCCGTTCGGCCCGGTCGGGCGCCTGGCCCGCACCAACGCCGTGCGGAATCCGCGCCGTACCGCCGCCACCGCGTTCGCGCTGACGCTCGGTCTGATGCTCGTGTCCGTGATCGGCGTGTTCGGCGCGTCCGCGAAGGCCAGCGTCAACCAGCTCGTCGACTCGGGGGTGTCCGCCGACTACGTGCTCACCGGACCCAACCAGATCGGTGTGCCCAGCGGCGCGGCGAGGGCCGTGCGGAACCTCGACGACGTCCAGAGTGCCGCCGCCCTGCATCCGGTGTCCGTGAAGGTCGACGACGAGCAGCAGCAGGGCGCGTCGCTGGACGGCCCGCTCGAGGGCGTCCTGGACTACAAGCTCATCGAGGGCGGCGCCGATCTGACGGGTAACCACCTCATCGTGTCCCAGACGACGGCCGCGCAGAAGGGCTGGGCGCTGGGGACGACGGTCCCGATGACGAGCGCCGACGGGAAGGTCGTCGACGCCGAGGTGACGGGTGTCTTCGAGGACAACCAGCTGGTCGGCGATTGGCTCGTCTCGGACGACGTGTACCGCCAGGTGATGCCCGCCGCGACCATTCCCGATCTGGCTGTCCTCATCGACGCGAAGCCGGGTGCGGATCTGACGCAGCTGCGTGCCGACCTCGAGTCCGCGACCAAGCAGTTCGTCGTCGTTCAGGTGCAGGACCGGGAACAGTTCAAGGGAACGCAGGGGCAGCAGATCGACACGCTCCTCGCCATCCTCTACGGACTGCTCGCACTCGCCGTCGTGATCGCGATCCTCGGCATCATCAACACGCTCGCGCTGTCGGTGGTCGAGCGCAGGCGGGAGATCGGCATGCTCCGCGCGGTCGGAATGCAGCGGTCCCAGATGCGTCGCACGATCTACCTGGAATCGATGCTGATCGCGGTGTTCGGTGCGGCCGTCGGCGTGCTGCTCGGCATCGCATTCGGCTGGGGCTTCGTGAGCACCCTGAAGGATCAGGGTCTCGACCAGGTGACGGTGCCGTGGGGGCAGGTGGTCGCGATGCTCCTCGGATCCGGCGTGGTCGGTGTGCTCGCAGCGCTGTGGCCGGCGAGCCGCGCCGCCCGCACCCGCCCGCTCGAGGCCATCGCCGATCTCTGACCCGTGAGTACTTATCAACCGCGGGCGGTTGATAAGTACTCACGGGCGCGGAGCGCATAATGTGGTCGCGTGCAGAGAATTGTGATCGTCGGTGCGGGCCTGGCAGGTCTGCGCACAGCCGAGGAACTCCGGCGGGCCGGATACGAGGGTGACCTGGTTCTTCTCGGCGGTGAACCGCACCTTCCCTACGACCGGCCGCCGCTGTCGAAGGAAGTGATGCGCGGGGAGAAGAGCGACACCACGCTCAAGCCGCGTGAGTTCTTCGACGAGAAGAACATCCAGTTGCGTCTGGGGGTCGAGGCGGTATCGGTGGACACCGGATCCCGCATTCTGAGACTCGCCGACGGCACCGAACTCGACTACGACGAACTGGTGATCGCCACCGGCCTCGTGCCGCGGCGCATCCCGGGTCTGCCGGACCTCGCGGGCGTCCACGTTCTCCGTTCCATCGACGAGAGCCTGGCGTTGCGCGCGGACCTCGGCGAGGGCAAGCGCGCACTGATCGTCGGGGCGGGCTTCATCGGCTGTGAGCTGGCGGCGAGCATGCGGGCCGGTGGTCTCGACGTGGTGCTGGTGGAGCCGCAGGCGACACCGCTCGCGTCCGTCCTCGGCGAGAAGCTCGGCGGACTCGTCGCCCGGCTGCACACCGCCGAGGGGGTCGACCTACGGGCCGGTGTCGGGCTCGCGTCGCTGGTGGGCACCGACCGGGTCACCGGAGCCGTCCTCGGCGACGGAAGCGAGGTGGACGTCGACGTGGTGGCGATCGGAGTCGGCTCGGTGCCGGTCACCGCGTGGCTCGACGGCTCGGGCGTCGAACTGGACAACGGTGTGGTGTGTGACGGCGTCGGACGTACCGCGGTCCCGCACGTGTGGGCGGTCGGCGACGTGGCCGCGTGGCAGCTGCGGGTGGGCGGTCGCAAACGCGTCGAGCATTGGAGCAATGCCGGTGAGCAGGCCAAGATCCTCGCCGGGGCGTTGACGGGGACCGGCGACGAGAACGCCGCCGCTCAGGTGCCGTACTTCTGGAGCGACCAGTACGACATCAAGATCCAGGCACTGGGCACGGTGGCGTCCACCGACGAGGTGCACGTGATCAAGGACGACGGCCGCAAGTTCCTCGCCTATTACGAGCGGGACGGCATCCTGGCTGGTGTCGTCGGCGGTGGAATGGCGGGAGGCGTCATGAAGATGCGCGGCAAGATCGCGGCGGGAACTCCGATCGGCGAAGTTCTCGAGGCCGCGTCGGCGTAGGCGGCCGGGCGGGGGCGCGATAGATTCTCCGGGTGATTGTTGCGCTCATCGACTCGGGTCTCGGCATGCTGCCGACGTCGGCGTGGCTGCGCAAGTTGCGACCCGACCTGGATCTGATCCTCGCTCTGGATCCGGACGGGGCTCCGTGGGGTCCCAAGCCGGAACAGTGGGTGATCGACCGCGTTCTCGCGACCGCGCAGCGCTGCCTCGACCGCGGAGCCGAGGTGATCGTGCTGCCGTGCAACACGGCGAGCGTCACCGCGCTGGACCACGTCAGGGAGTTCGTCGGACCGGCAGTTCCGGTCGTCGGCACGGTTCCGGCGATCAAGCCGGCGGCCGCCGCGTGTCCGTCGGTAGCCGTCTGGGCGACCGCGGCGACGACGGCGAGCCGGTATCAGGCCGATCTGATCGAGACGTTCGGGAACGGCAGTTCCGTGGTGGGGGTCGCGTGCCATGGTCTCGCGGAGGCCATCGACCGCGGCGAGCGGGACGCTGCCACCGCGGCCATCGCCTCCGCCGTGGAGCGCACGCCCGACGACGTCGGCGGAGTGGTGCTGGGCTGCACTCACTACCCGCTGGTGGCCGACGAGATCGCTGCGCAACTCCCCGCCGGGGTGCGGTTGTTCGACAGCGCGGAGGCGGTTGCGGCGCAGACCCTCCGCCGTATCGATGCGTTGAACCGTCCGAGCGCGGGGGAGGGCACCGTCGAGGTCTTCCTCAGCGGCAGGCCCGGACGTCTGCCTGCGAGCGCGGAGGCGTTCCCCGCCGGTCAGCTGCTGTCCGCGGGACATTCTCAGCCGAGCTGAACCATCCCGGCCGCCACCACCCGCGCGACGTTGTCGAGTTCCTCGCCGTGCCGTCGTGGCAGGTCGTCGAGGTCGTGCAGGCGGTCGTTGCCTGCGACGGAGAACATCGCGGCCACCCATGCCGTCGCGCATGCCCGGAGTGTTCCGGGTTGCACGGGATACGGCGAACTGGCCTGGAGCAGTCGCTCGGTGATGTCGCTGAGGTAGTCACGGAACCGCCGCAGATGGGCGCGGACGTCCGGGTGGGTCTCGGCTTCACGCCAGATGATCACGCGCATCACCGACGAGTGGTGATCGCGCAGATTCAGCGCGGTGTCGAGGTTGACGAGGCTGGCGGCGGGGTCGCCCGGGGTGACCAGGGGGCTCACGTCGCCGAAGGGTTCGGTCGGCAGTCTTTCGGAGAGCAGCGCCAGAAGGATGTCGGTCTTGGTGGGGAAGTAGTAGAACACCAGGCCTTTCGGGACGTGCGCGGCAGAGGCGATCGATGCGGTGGACGTGGCATCGAATCCGTTTGCGGCGATGAGGGATTCGGCGGCGTCGAGAATCAGTTCCCGGGCGTCTCCGTCGATCTTCGCGCTGCGCCGCCGCCGGCCTTTCCGCGGTTGGGGGCCACCGGGTTTACCGAGATGGGGTGCTGGCATGGGCCTTTCCCGACGTGAACGGCGGGGCGCAGGCCGTAAGCCTGCGCCCCGCCCGAATCGATGTTCTCGGTGCTGTTGGTTCACAGATCAGTGATGTGTCGCCAGCCCTCCGTGTCCGTGCATCCGGGAACTCATCATCGGCAACCCCGTGACAGCCACGACGACTGCCAGGACACCGACGACCCATGCGGTCCACGACGCGCCCGTGAGTGCGTCGAAGTTCATCACCCACGGGGAGAGGAACAACAGCACTCCGAAGACCGCCATTGCATACTCGGCGACAGTCATCTCCGGGCGGCTCATGTGGACGAGACCGGAGAGGGCCACCAGCACACCGAGCACGATGAGTGACCACATCGCGGCGTTGTTGGTGTCGAGCCACAGCGGCGAAAGTGCCGCGAAGGCGCCGATCACGATCGCCACCACATCTTGCATACGACTCCACGATCTCATGTCCAACCTCCTCGAGAACGGATTGTGTCCACCTCGAGTACACGCCTGATTGACCGCCCGATCAATACTTGCATCGTTGCATTCGAATAACGCGAACTGCAGGTCAGAGTATGTTTCGTGATCTTCGTCCGTAGTGTCGCGGCGACTGTCGCTCACCTGTGGGACAGTGCCTTCGTGACTTCCACCGCAGCCGACGTGAAACGCGCACTCGCCGAGTTGTCGGACGAGGCCGACGCCGTCAATCTGGCACGGTTCTTCAAGACCGGTCCGGGGGAGTACGGGGAGGGCGACGTGTTCATCGGCGTGCGGGTTCCCGGGACGCGCAGCGTGGTTCGTGCTCACGCCGATCTGGACCTGCCGGAGGTGACGGTGCTGCTCGACAGTCCGGTGCACGAGCATCGACTGGCGGGGCTGCTGGTACTCGTTACGCAGTTCGACCGGGCGACGAAGGCAGGCGACGACGCCTTGCGCGAGAAGATCGTGTCCTTCTACCTCGACCTGCTGATGCGGGGACGCGTGAACAACTGGGATCTGGTGGACTCGTCCGCCGACCGGATCCTGGGCGCGTGGCTGTACGACCGGCCGCGGGACCCGGTCTTCGAGCTGGCCGCGGACGACGACCTCTGGCGGCGGCGCGTCGCGCTGCTCAGTACGTTCGGTTTTATCCGCCGGGGTGACGCCTCCACCACGCTCGACGTCGCGGAGTCCGTCCTCGGTGATCGCCGAGACCTCACACAGAAGGCGACGGGCTGGATGCTGCGTGAGGTCGGCAAGCGGGTCGACCGCGACCTGCTCACCGGTTTCCTCGACCGGCACGCCGCGGCGATGGGCCGCACCGCCTTGACGTACGCGTGCGAGCATCTGACAGCCGAGGAGCGCGCCGGCTACCGCGCGATGCGGTGACCGGATACCCGCTACATTCGGTGGCATGACTGCTCCCGCGCCCACTCGCCGCCGCCGACGTGCCGGGCTGATCCTCGGCGCCGTCGTCGCGGTGATGGTCGTCGTGGCGGGAGGGGTGTTGTGGCTGGCGCCGGACCGCTACCTGCCCTGGGACACGGCCGAATTCCCGGCCGTCGACACGTCCGCGTTGTCGCCGCAACAGGCACGGATCGTCGGGCTGCTCGAGGCCGAGCACGACAGGCAGCGGCCGGGCACGTTCTACTCCGAAGGGGTCGAGGAGCCCTGGTGCGCGGACTTCGTCAGCTGGATCATGCGGGAAGCCGGCCGGCCGCTGTCGAATCCGAATTCCGGGCACTGGCGGATCCCCGGGGTCTACACGTTGCAGGAGTACTACGAGTCGCAATCGCGGTTCGAGGAGGTCGGTGGCGGGTACCGCCCGACCGTCGGGGACGTGGTGCTCTACGACAACAGCAGCTGGGTCGGCCAGCACACCAACGTCGTCGTCGCTGTCGACGGGGACACCGCTACGACGGTCGGCGGCAACGAGTTCGGCCGTATCCGCGTGCACACCGTGGACTGGACGAGCGACTCCGCCGTTGTCGGTTTCGGCCGACTGGGGTGAGCGGCGTCAGAATTCGATCTTGAGGTGATCTGTGACCGGACGGGCCTGGCAGCCCAGGATGTAGCCGCTCTCGATGTCCTCGGGGTCGAGGATTTCGCTGTTCTCCATCTCGACCTTGCCTTCGAGCACGGTGCACGCACAGGACCCGCACTCGCCCTCCTGGCAGGAGTAGGGCACGTCGATTCCCTTGGCCAGCATGATGTCGACGAGGGTCTGCTTGCGGGGCCAGCTCAGATTGTGGATCTCGCCGTCGAGTTCCACCTCCACGGTGGCGGCGTCGGCGGCCTCGTCTTCGGTGACCTCCACGACGTCGGCGTCACGGAACGGGTCGCCGGCCAGCGAGTTGAACACTTCGGCGTGCACCTGGCTGCGCGGCATCCCGGCGTCGGCGAGGGCCTTGTGGATCGTGTCCATGAACGGCGCCGGTCCGCACATGAATGCTTCGTGCCCCAGGTAGGGCGCGACGGCAGAGGCGAGCTGATCGACGCCGGGCAGTCCCTGGACAGTCTCGAGCCAGTGGATGGACACGAACCGTGACGGGTACCGGCTCGCGAGGGTGCGGAGTTCCTCCGCGAAGATGACCGACTTCTCGTCGCGGTTGGCGTAGAAGAGCACGACCTTGCCGGATCCCTCGGTGAGGGCGGACTTGAGGATCGAGATCACCGGGGTGATGCCGCTACCTGCCGCGAACAGCAGGAAGTCGTGGTCCAGCGACTTGGGTGTGAACACTCCCGACGGGGGGAGGACCTCGAGGGTGTCGCCGACGGCGACGTTGTCGCAGAGCCAGTTGGACCCGTAGCCCTCGGCCGTCCGCTTGACGGTCACCTTGGGGGCGTCGTCGGTGAACGGTGAGCTGGCCAGCGAGTAGCACCGGGCGACCGATCCCGTGCGGTCGCTGGGGATGCGCAGGGTGAGGAACTGACCCGGCTTGTAGGCGAACTTGTCGGCGAGGTCTGCCGGGACGTCGAAGACCAGTGACAGGGAGTCGGGGGTTTCCTCGACCACGCCCGAGACGGTGAGCACCACCGATCGTGAGCTGTGCGGCACCTCGACAGTCGTCATCGTGTGTGCAGTCCTTCCGTACTTCGCAGCGCCGGAACGCTCGCTTGCCTGCTCCAAATATAGAACAGGTTCTAGTTTTTGCCTAGCGGGTGGACTCCGCGTGAAGTGGACAGCGTATCGAGTGCCGCCCCCTCCGGCTCGGCCCGGCCGCACCTGTCCGTTCGGGCAGTTTGTGCGCCGCGGTCGGACGGTTCGGGCCCGCAGGCCTGTAACCGGGGCCCGAACTAGGTCACAGTGGGTTCCAGGTGAGACGCCGATCACATCAATTGGGTCCCCTTCCACAACGCTTCAGATCCGACATCGACTAATCGAGGAGACGGCCATGGCCATCGAGCTCAACCAGATCTGGGACTTCCCCATCAAGGAATTCCACCCGTTCCCGCGGGCACTGATGGGAGTGGGCGCCCACGACATCATCGGCGTCGAGGCGAAGAACCTCGGATTCAAGAGGACCCTGCTCATGACCACGGGCCTGCGTGGCTCGGGCATCATCGAGGAACTGGTCGGCAAGATCGAGTACCAGGGCGTCGAGGTCGTGCTCTACGACAAGGTCGAGTCCAACCCCAAGGACTACAACGTCATGGAGGCGGCCGCGCTCTACCAGAAGGAGAAGTGCGACTCGATCATCTCCGTCGGCGGCGGCTCGAGTCACGACGCCGCCAAGGGCGCCCGTGTGGTGGTCGCGCACGACGGCCGCAACATCAACGAGTTCGAGGGATTCGCGAAGTCCACCAACAAGGAGAACCCGCCCCACATCGCCGTATCCACCACGGCCGGTACGGGTTCGGAGACGTCGTGGGCGTACGTCATCACCGACACGTCGGACATGAACAACCCGCACAAGTGGGTGGGATTCGACGAGGCGACCATCGTGACCCTCGCGATCGACGACCCGCTGCTGTACTACACCTGCCCCCAGCACTTCACGGCGTACTGCGGATTCGACGTCCTCGCGCACGGCAGTGAGCCGTACGTGTCGCGTCTCGACTTCGCGCCGTCGCTCGGCAATGCGCTGTACTCGGTGGAATTGGTCGCGAAGAACCTGCGGGAGGCCGTGTTCGAGCCGCGCAACCTGAAGGCCCGCGAGGGAATGATGAACGCGCAGTACATCGCCGGCCAGGCATTCAACTCCGGCGGCCTCGGCATCGTGCACTCCATCTCGCACGCGGTCAGCGCGTTCTTCGACAGCCACCACGGCCTGAACAACGCCATCGCCCTGCCCCGCGTCTGGGAGTACAACCTGCCGTCGCGGTACGAGCGCTACGCCCAGCTGGCCGGAGCGCTGGGAGTCGACACCCGCAACCTCAGCACCGTGCAGGCCGCGGACGCGGCGGTCGAGGCGGCCATCCGCCTCGCGAAGGACGTCGGCATTCCGGACAACTTCGGTCAGGTGCGCACCGACTCGTACGACAAGAACCAGATGAACACCAAGAAGTACGAGGGTCGCGGTGACACCATCCGGGGCGACGAGAAGACTGTGCGGGCCATCTCCGAGCACATCCAGGGCGACTGGTGCACGCCGGGCAACCCGCGCGAGGTGACGGTCGAGTCGATGCTCCCCGTCGTCGACCACGCGATCAACAGCGCGTACTGACCGACCACAGAAACTCGCGTCCGGGGCGGGAGCCTCACCCCAGCCCGGCCCCGCCCCGGATGCGTTTCCACCACCACACCGCTGACGAAGGACGGACGCCCCGATCATGACTGCACCGCACACAGCCCCGGAACCGGTGGACATCCGCTTCGCCGACGGCGCGGAACTGAAGGCGGCGTTGCGCGAGGTCGACTACATCGTCGACGACGAGTTCGCGGTGGTCGTCCACCTGGCGACGGCGCTAGAACGTCCGCTGCTCCTGGAGGGGCCGGCCGGCGTCGGCAAGACCGAGCTGGCGAAGTCGCTGGCCGAGGCGTCGGGGCGGAAGCTCGTCCGTCTGCAGTGCTACGAAGGTCTCGACGACAACCGGGCCCTGTACGAGTGGGACTACGCGAAACAGCTTCTGCACGTACAGATGTTGCGAGACCGCATCAGTGAGAAGATGGCCGCGTTCGACGACGTCGCCGAGGCGTCGCAGTTCCTGGCCGCGCAGGATTTCGGTTTGTATTCGGAGAAGTTCCTGTCGGTCCGTCCGCTGCTCGAGGCGATCCTGTCACCGGAACCAGTGGTGCTGCTCGTCGACGAGGTGGACCGCACCGAGGAATCGATGGAGGCGTTGCTCCTCGAAGTTCTCGCAGAG
This sequence comes from Rhodococcus sp. NPDC059968, assembly GCF_042738615.1. Taxonomy (NCBI): domain Bacteria; kingdom Bacillati; phylum Actinomycetota; class Actinomycetes; order Mycobacteriales; family Nocardiaceae; genus Rhodococcus; species Rhodococcus sp. NPDC059968. The sequence continues at coordinate 29,128 of NZ_JBHWUE010000011.1, read as the reverse complement.
GGGCAGGTCACCATCCCCGAAGTGGGGACGTTCGCCGCGCGGTCGGCGCCGTGGGTGATCCTGACGTCCAACGACACTCGCGAACTCTCGCCCGCACTCAAGCGGCGTTGCCTGCACTACCACCTCGGCTACCCGACACCGCTGCGTGAGCGGGACATCGTGACGGCCAAGGCCCCCGAGGTCGAGGAGGCCGTCGCGGCGGACGTCGTGGATCTGGCTCGCACGTTGCGGCAGTTGCCGCTCCGCAAGAGTCCGTCCATCGCGGAGGTCATCGACGCGGCCCGTGCGGCGGTGGTCCTGAAGTCGACGGGGGTGGCCGTGAGTTCGCAGGCCGCGGTCCGCGACATCCTGCTCACCGCCCTGCTCAAGTACACCAGCGACGTCGAACTGGTCCGCACCCGGCTGTCCGGTGACCAGCCTTTCCCGGCGGACGATCAGGAGACCGCTCCGGCCGGGCCCGTGGAGCGGGTGACGGTCGCATCGCGGCCGGCCAACACCACCACCGCAGTCTTCCGCGGGCACGGTGGCCGCGACCGTGGCGGCATCGGCGCGGGTCGGCAGGGCAGGCGCTGACGATGCTCCGCGCGCAGCCCGACCCCTCCCCGTCTCTTCCCGCGCAACTCCTCGACGTTCTCTCGGCGTCCTTCGGAAAAGTGTTGCGCCGCTACGGCGTCGCCGCGTCTCCTGCCGAGGTCATCGAGGTTCGCCGGGTGTTCGGCTTGGTCGGCGGCCGGGACCTGCCCACGCTGAGGGCGTCGCTGCGTGCGGTGTGCGCGAAATATACGTACGAGCAGGCGGGTTTCGACCGCGCCTTCGACGTATTCTTCGAATCGGCCGCCGACGCGTCACCCGACGACGTGCGTGCGCCGTCCCGGACCGAGTTCGCGGAGGGTCTGCCCTCCGCGCTGGAGGTGGCGGACAACGCGGAGACCGCCCGGTACGCGGAATACAACGAGCGCGCCGCCGAGGTGGGCGACCACTTCGACACCCCCGAGGCGCAGAAGGGGTTCAACCCCCACAAGGACGACGACGATGTCAGCATGACGTCGAGCGACGCGGATCTGTCCGTCGATTCGGAAGCGGAGTCCGGACGACGCGGTGTCACCTACACGGTGGAGGTCGAGCGGGCGGCGAGTACCGCCGTCGGTGACCTGGCGTCGTCGACGAGCGGTGCCGTCGTCGGATCGTTGTCCTGGGACGATCCGGAGTCGATTCTCGCGTGGCTCGACGCCTACGACCCGAGCAAGGTCTACGCCGATTCCGATGGGGCCGAACCTCTCACCGCGGCCCAGTTGAACCGGCTGGCGGAGGCGGTGGAGGCCTTCGTCGGCGCGCTGGCGGACGCCCGGGACCTCACCGCCGGACCCGCAGAAGGACCGGAGACCACGAGCGGGACCGTGGCGGCCACGACCCGCGCGGAAGTGAATCAGGCGTGCTACGAGGTGCTTCGGCGGATGCGCGGGCCGTCGCGTCCCCGCCCGCGCGAACTGGCGCGGGGCCGGCTCGACATGCGCCGGACCGTGCGCGCGAGCCTGCGGACCGAGGGCATACCCTTCCACCTCATGGTGAAGGCGCCCCGCCCGGACCGGGTGCGGGTGCTGATCCTCGCGGACGTGTCGCTGTCGGTACGACCCGTCACCGCCTTCACCCTCCGGCTGGCCCAGGCGATGCATCGCCGGGCGAGCCGCTGCCAGGTCCTGGCGTTCGTGGACCGCCCCGTCGACGTCACGGACACCCTCCTCGCCGGGGCCGACGACGACGCGCTCGCGTCCGTGCTCGCCGACCCGCGCATCGATCTGGAGGCGAGCAGCGACTACGGCCGGGTGTTCTCCGACGTGCTGACCGAGTTCGGCACCGACGTGAACTCCCGCACCTCGGTGGTCGTCGTCGGCGACGGGCGGTGCAACGGCCTGCCGCCGGGTGTCGACGAGTTCGCCGAACTGCGTCGCAAGGTGCACCGGCTGGCGTGGATCACCCCGGAACCCGAGCGGTACTGGAATCAGGCGTCGTGCGCGATGCCGGAGTACGCGGAAATCTGCGACCGTGTCGTCGTCGCGCGGGATGCTGCCCAGCTGATGGCCCGCGCCGCCGAACTGGGGCACGCGTTGCGGTGAGATCCCTGCTACCTACCCGATCGGGTAGGTACCGTACCTGTCCTTCGGTGGGTGTGGGAGCTCGTCCCGGACCGTAAGGTCTGGGTCAGAGTCTGTAATCTGGATCACATGCACACAGGTGTCGGGAGGAGTGTCGACTTGTCCGTGTCCTATCCGTCCACCCGCACGACCGCCCCGGGCAGACTGGTGAAATTCCACGCACCCGAGATCGTGTTCGGTATCGGGTCGATGGTCGAGGCCGCGCACGCGGTACTCCGACTCGGCGGTTCGAGGCCGATGCTCGTCACCGATCCGGGTCTGATCGACGCGGGCTGGGCGGCCGAACTCCAGGATCAGCTGCGCGAACAGGGCCTCACCCCCGTCGTGTGGAGTGCGCTGACGCCCAACCCCAAGGACCACGAGATCGCGGCCGGGCACGACGCGTATCGCGAGGGGGAGTGCGACGTCCTCGTCGCCCTGGGCGGCGGCTCCGTCATCGACGCGACGAAGGGCATCGCGGTGCTCGCCGCGAACGGGGGCAATATCCTCGACTACGAGGGAGTCGACCAGGCGACCAGTCCGATTCCGCCGCTGGTGATGGTGCCGTCCACGTCGGGCACGGGCGCCGACGTGTCGCAGTTCTGCATCGTCACGGACACGAGGCGGGGCACCAAGATCACCATCATCGGCCGCGCGCTCGTGCCGGACGTGACCGTCATCGACCCCCGGCTGCTCACCACCATGCCGGAGTGGCTCAACGCCGCGACCGGCCTGGATGCCCTCACTCACGGCATCGAGGCGTTCGTGTCGCTGGCACACAACCCGCTCACCGACCACCACGCGCTCCGCGCCGTCGGGCTGGTCACCGACACCCTGGTCCGCACCATCGAGGAGCCGATGGAGATGGAGTCGCGCGCCGTCATGGCGCAGGCGAGTCTCGAAGCCGGCCTCGCGTTCACCAACGCGATCCTCGGTGCCGCGCACGCGATGAGCCATCAGGTCGGGGGACTGCTCGACCTGCCGCACGGAGTCATCAACGGCATCCTTCTCCCGCACGTCATCCGATTCAACGCCACCGACGACGCCACTCCGTTCGTCGCCATCGCCGCTGCTCTCGGTCTCGAGGAGCGCCGCGGAACACCCGAGGAGGCTGCTCTGGCGGTCGCGGACCGGGTGGATCGCCTCGCCCGCGAGGTAGGAGTGCCGAAAGGTCTGGGACAGTTGGGAGTTCGCGAAGAGGATCTGTCACGCCTGGCCGAGTTCGCGCTCCGCGACGCGTGCATGTCCACCAACCCGCGCACGGCCACCCACGAGCAGATGGTGGCGTTGTTCCGGACTGCGCTGTGAGCGCATGAACGCCCCGGACCTGTCGACGCTCACCGGACTGCGGTCCGGCAAGCCGACGTTCTACCCCCAATATCGCGGCGCCGCAGAACGTCTCGAACGTGTCGTCCACGCACTGGAACTCATCTCGCGGGCCCTCGTCCGCACGGTGGACGGCCCCGAGACCCTCATCTGCGCGGTCGCCGAGGCGGCCCGGGCCCACCTGGACGCGCAATGGGTCGCGTTCGCCCTCGCCGACGGCATGCTGCCCGACGCCGGCCCGCGCCGGCTCGTCCTAGGGCCGGACGCGACGCCGTTCCTCGTCGACAACGTCGAGGGCCCACCGCTGCCCGATGAGGTCGTGACGTGTCTGGCCGACATCCGGTCCGCGCGTACCGGGGACGCTCCCGTCATCGACGCGCACCATGCCTTCGTACCAATCATCCTCGAGGGTGGCGTCGTGGGAGCCTTCGCGGCCTGGACGGCCGAGCACCGCACGCTCGACACCACCGACGGCGCAGTTCTCAGCATCCTGGCGAGCCAGACCGCCGTGGCACTGCAGAATTCGGCGCTCTACCAGCGGGGTCAGCTGCTGCTCGAGCGGGCTGAGCACGCGTACTCGGAGGCGCGTCGCAATGCTTCCGATCTCGCGGTGCGCAACGCCGAACTCGAATCCACCCAGCGTCAACTCGGAGCGGCCCACCGGCACCAGGTGCTCGACGAGGAACGGCACCGGATCGCCCGGGAACTCCACGACAGCGTCACCCAGGCGGTGCTGTCGGCGGGCATGCAGATCGAGGTGTGCCGGAGCGGTGTGCCGGACGACGAACGCAGCGAGAGGCTCGATCTTGCAAAGGAATTGACGCGCCGCGCCGTGGAGCAGTTGCGCTCGGCCATCTACGCGCTCAATCACTCCGGTGGTTCCGACCGGACGTCCCTGCCCGAGATGCTCGAGCAGCTCGGGGTGGTGCACATGCCCGACGAACTCGCGGTGACCGTCCGGGTCGGCGGCACCCCGGCCGAGCTGTCCAGCGACCGGGAACATGCGCTGCTGAGGATCGCCGGTGAGGCGCTGTTCAACGCGGCGGTCCACGCCAACGCGACGCGCGCCGTCCTGCGGCTCACGTATTCGGCCGATTCGGTGCTGCTCTCCGTCGCCGACGACGGAGACGGAGATCCCAAGCGGATGCGCCTGATGCTGCGGATGGCGGCGAACAACGACCTCGACGGGCACCACCGCGGGTTGGCGAACATGCAGGCCCGGGCAGCCGAGTTGGGCGGCTCCCTCGAAGTGGCGCGGGCCAGGATCGGCGGAGTCCGGGTGGCTGCCCGGATCCCGTTACATTCCGACAGTGAGGTGGACCGATGACCATACGAACCTCGGTGCGTGACCAGACCGGGTCCGCTCGCCCCATCTCGGTGGTGAAGCTCGTGCTCGTCGACGACCACGCGATTCTCCGTCAGGGTCTGCGTTCCGTCCTCGAGCGGGAGCCGGATCTCGAGGTGGTCGGGGAGGCGTCGTCCATGCAGGAGGCGCTGGCCGTCGTCGGTGACGTCGCGCCGGATGTCGTGCTGATGGACTTGAAGTTGTCGGCGGCCTCCGACTACGAGGGGCTGGCACTGTGCGCGCAACTGTCCGCCGCGGACGGCAAGATGGGTCTGCTCGTGCTCACCACGTTTCTCGACGAGCAACTCGTCGTCCGCGCGATCCACGCCGGCGCCCGCGGATACGTCGTCAAGGACGTCGACACCACCGAACTGGTGCGCGCCATCCGCGCCGTGTCCCGCGGCGAGAGCGCGTTCGATTCACGCAGCGCGTCGGCCGTGATTCGCTCGCTCAACGGGCAGACGACGCCGCGTGACGGGCTCACCGAGCGTGAACTCGAGGTCCTGCAACTCCTGGCCAAGGGGCTTTCGAATGCGAAAATCGGTGAGCGGCTGTTCATCTCGGCTACGACGGTGAAATTTCACGTCAGCAACATCATGCGCAAGCTCGACGTCGGCCGCCGTGCGGAGGCCGTGTACGAGGCGGGCAAACTCGGTCTGATCTGATCCGGCCCCGTCGCGGCGGGGGCCGCGGAACCCGTCGTGACCATCCGCGAACCGGCGTAGCGTCCCCAGCATGGCTGCGATCTCGGTGGAGAATCTCGTCAAGACGTTCGGGCCGACCCGCGCACTCGACGGCCTCGACCTCGAGGTGGGGACGGGGGAGGTGCACGGATTCCTCGGCCCCAACGGGTCCGGCAAGTCGACAACCATCCGGGTACTGCTCGGCCTGCTGCGCGCGGACTCGGGCAGTGCCCGCCTCCTGGGCGGCGACCCGTGGCGCGACTCGGTGTCGTTGCACCGGCGGCTCGCCTACGTTCCCGGTGACGTGAACCTGTGGCCGAATCTCACCGGCGGCGAGGCGATCGATCTCCTCGCCGGGTTGCGCGGCGGGCTGGACGAGCCGCTGCGCGCGGAACTCCTCGAGCGGTTCGAACTCGATCCGACGAAGAAGGCGCGCACGTACTCGAAGGGCAACCGGCAGAAGGTCGCGCTGGTGGCTGCGTTCGCGTCGGACGTCGAACTGTACGTGCTCGACGAACCCACGTCGGGGCTGGATCCGTTGATGGAGTCGGTGTTCCAGGACTGCGTCGAGGAGATGTCCGACTCGGGGAAGACCGTCCTGCTGTCGAGTCACATCCTCGCGGAGGTCGAGGCGCTGTGCGATCGGGTGAGCATCATCCGCGAGGGCCGGACCGTGGAGACCGGCACCCTCGCGGAACTGCGTCACCTCACGCGCACGTCGATCACCGCCGATACGCAGCGGCCGGTGACCGGACTCGAGGCCGTCGAGGGGGTGTACGACGTGCGGGTCGACGGCCAGCACACCCGGTGCGAGGTGGACACCAGCGCGATCGACGGGGTGCTGCGCCATCTCCTGACGTTCGGGATCACGTCGCTGACGTCGACGCCACCGACGCTGGAAGAGTTGTTCCTCCGGCACTACGGGGACGAACTGGCCCGAGAGGGCGAGAACCATCGGCGGGCCGAGTCGGGGACGCGGACGTCATGAGCACGGTGACGGCACCGTCGACGGCGGGCCGCGGCCAGTACGCGGGAACCGCCCGGCTCGTGCGGCTCGCGGTGCGCCGCGACCGCATCCAATTACCGGTGTGGTTGCTCGCTCTCGCAGCGCTGCAGGCGTTCTCGGCGTCGAGCGTGCTCGGCCTCTACCCCACGGAGCCCGACCTGCGCAGTTTCGCGATGGCCACTGCGGCGTCGCCGGTCGCGCTGGCAACCAACGGTCTCGTATCGGGGTACAGTGCCGGCGCCGTGCTCGCCTGCCAGATCGTCATGCCTCTGTCGCTGGCCGCCGGCCTGATGACCACCCTGCTGGTCGTGCGGCACACCCGCCAGAACGAGGAGACCGGCCGCGCCGAACTCGTCGAGGCCGCCGTGGTGGGCCGGAAGGCACTGCTCACCGCGGCCCTGGTGGTGGCGGTCGGTGCGAACCTTGCTCTCGGACTGCTCAACGTCGTCGTGCTGGTGGCGGCGGGTCTGCCACTGGACGGGTCGGTGGCGCTCGGCGCGGCTGTCGCCGGTGCCGGTATCGCGTTCGCGGCGATCGCCGCGGTGACGGCGCAGGTGACGGACAGTGCCCGCACCGCCAACGGACTGGCCGGGGCCGCCCTGGGCGTGGCATTCCTGTTGCGTGCGGTGGGTGACATGACGGGCACGGTGACGGACAACGGCACGCGGGTGGTGAGCGGCTGGCCGACGTGGGTGTCGCCGATCGGCTGGGCCGAGCAGGTCCGTCCGTACGACGACAACGCATGGTGGGTTCTGGCGCTGCCCGCCGTGTTCGCACTCGCGGTCGGCTCGGTCGGCTTCGCCCTCACGGAGCACCGGGACGTCGGCTCGGGGCTCGTGCCGACCCGCCCGGGCCCCGCCCGCGCGTCCCGTTCGCTGCCGACGGCGGTCGGATCGGCGTGGCGGATACAACGGACGATCCTGTTCTGGTGGGCATTCGGAATCGCCGTCCTCGCCGTGGTGTACGGCGCGATTGCAGACCAGATCGACGACTTCCTCGGCGAGGGTGAGCAGGTGGCCGACATGATGGAACAGCTCGGCGGCGGCACCACGAACATGGTCGACGCCTACTTCGCCGCGATCTTCGGCATGATGGCGATCGCGGTCGCAGGCTACGCCGTCCAGGCATTGCTGCGGATGCGCGGAGAGGAGTCGGCGGGGCGACTCGAACCCGTTCTCGCGACAGCGGTCTCGCGTCCGCGGTGGATGCTGGCGCACGTCGGCCTGGTCACCGTCGGCATCGTCGTCCTGCAGACGCTGACCGGGGCGGCGACCGGGCTCGCGTACGGTCTGGTGACCGAGGACGCGCCGGGGAAGGTCGTGCACCTCGCGGGGGCCGCCCTCGTCTTCGTACCGGCGATCGGGGTGGTCGCGGCATTGGTGGTGCTGGTGTTCGGCGGCGTCCCGGCCTGGTCGGCCGGGCTCTCCTGGGGTGTGCTCGCGGTCTGCCTGATCTTCGGTTTCCTCGGATCACTGCTCGGGCTGCCTCAGGCGGTCCGCGATCTGTCGCCGTTCACGCACGTCCCGCCCGTTCCCGCCGCGGACGTGACGGCCACTCCGCTGATGTGGCTCGCGGTGATCGCGGTCGGCGTGGGTGCCGTCGGAGTGGTGCTGTTCCGTCGCCGCGACCTCACGAACTCGTAGCGGAACCAGGAGGCTGGGCCGGCGATCGGCGCCGAAGGTCGGTGTCCAGCTCGCGGATCAACTCACCGAGCCGTCCACCGCCTCCCGGTGCCGCCGGGAAGCGTTCGAGCACGTCGACGACGACCGGTGTCGCACGAAGCGCCGCGTGCTCGACGTGACCGGCACCGACGGTCCAGTCGTCACCGGCGACGAGCTCGGCGGCTCTGGCCGCGTGAGCGCCTGCTCCGAGAATATGTTTGACCTGGGTGGCCTTGGCCAACGGATGCAGATAGGCGGCGCCTGCCGCAGACATCGCTGCCCACGCTGCCTCGCGCGCAGCCGCAGTGTCCGTGCCCTTGGCTGCCGCGAGCGCCGCCCACGCTGTGTCGCGCAGAGACTTGCCACGTTCTCCACCCCGCGCGAATTCCCACGCAGCCGTGATCGCGTCTCGGGGCCGCGGGTCGTGCGGCTGATCGGCCTCGAATATCTCGAGGACCACCTCCGCACACTCCACGGCGAACGCGGTGACCTCACGAAGTTCCTGCTTGCTCAGAACGATCTCGTTCGCTTCCCCTGCCATCGTTCCATTTTCGACCATCGGGGCCGGAGCCGTGCCGCGCGTTCACGCTGTGTCTTCCCCGAACAGGGCCCGCACGTCGGCGACGTCGTACTCGGCTACCGACGCCGACAGCATGTCCGCGCCTTGCTCGTCGCTCGGGCCGCTGCCGCGGAAAGTGTCGACCGCCGCTTGCGACTCCCAGCGCTCGAAGACGTTGATGCGACCGGGGTCGATCAGGTCGGCGGAGATGGCGAAGTCGAGGCAGCCCGCGGCGCCGCGGGCCTGTTCGACGACGCTCACGCAGCCTGCGATATAGGAATCGCGCTGCTGCGGTTCGACGGTGATGTGTCCTGCGACGATGACCATGGGTTCGCTCCTCTTCCTGGCGTCCTCGTGTCGAGCCGGTCGGGTGTACGTCGGGCCGGGACGCGTCTTCGCCACAGCACCGCTCATCCAGTACAGACAGCATGCGCGCGCGAAACTCATCGCGGTCGTTGTCGCCGCAGCACAGCAGATTTGATATGTCGGCCGCGTGGGGGCGATTATCATGCCCGGCATGGGCGGACTGACGATCTCCGTCGCCGGTTGGACGAACTACTCGACGGGTACCGGGCCGCCCTGCGCGGCAGTGTGGACGGTCTGGACGACGAGCAAGCGCGCCGGCGTCTGGTGCGCTCGAAGACGACGCTGCTCGGATTGGTCAAACACGTCACCGACGTCGAGGGCGTGTGGTTCGACCAGGCGGTGACCGGTCGCTCGTATCGGGAGATCGGCATCGCGAGCACCCCGGGCCAGTCGTTCACCCTCACCCGGGCCGACACCATCGCATCCGTGCTCGACGCCCACGCCGATGGGGCGCAGACCATACGCTGTGCGCCGTGCGCCGTGCAGTGCGAGTGCCCGATCTGGGCGTGGTGCCGGTGTGACAGTCCGCCGCCGCGACCACCGCGGCGGTGAGGGTGGACGACGCGGCCGCGCCGGCGAGGAACCTGCGGATCCTGTGGGTCATCGGGTACTCCTTCGGGTCCGTATGTTGCTTCTGTCGGTGCGGCATCGGATTTCGTTAGTCCTACGGCATACGCCTGTGCTCAACGGTGGTCGGCGCCCGCGGTAAATCGGTTGCCGACCGTCGACAGTTTTCGCGACGATGGACCTTCGTGGCGCCCACCGTGAGCGCCGACCGAGGCGAAAGGGACCGGGGTTGCGGCGGACCCACCGGAGGAAGCGTACGGGCGGGTGACGAATCCGGAGCGGTTCGCCCCGCTGATCCCGGCGGCCGAGGCTCTGATCGCCGATCTCGGTCGTCGGTTCGATGTCGCTGTCGACCGCGCGTCCGCGCCGCCGTCGGAGTCGCGGACGGTGGCGACCCTCGAATTGGTGACGATCACTCCCGTTCAGCGGGATCAGGCTCCACTGACGATCACCTTCACGTCGTTTCCCGGCCTGTACCTGCGTGCGGGAGCGTGGCAGGACTTCGCGCTCCCGGCGTGTGGCTGCGACGCGTGCGACGAGGACGCGGAGTACGTTCTGCGCGAGCTAGCCGAGAATACGGAGGCGCTCACCGCCGGGCGGCTGTCCGAACGGATCACCGGCCGGCCCCGCGCTGTTCTCGAGTTCTCATGGGAGGGCGACGACTGGCGCCGGCACGGAACCAGGACGCTGTCGGTGGCGGACGTGAACGAATTGCGCGCCCGGCCGGTGCAACCGCCGGCCGATGGTCACTCGCGGCCCTGGTCACCGCGCCGCTGAAGGCAGCTGTGGAAGTAGGCGGCCGGCACCGAGCAGGATGGGCAGAGTCCTTCCCTCGGTGGCGTCGCGGGCGGCCGCGACGGCGTGCGCCAGCCCAGTTTGATCAGCTCTGGCGGCCGCCATCTGCGGCCCGGCCGGTGGCTGAGGACGAACAGCGGCGCTGCCGGTTTCGTGATGTACTGCGGCGAGCTGGGCCGAGTCGACCTGCGCTGCACCGACTGCGGAGAGTCGATGCAGGCCGGCGACGTCGACGACCTTCCCGGGCCCGGCGCTGCCGCGTGACCTTCGCGCGGTTCCGACACCGGGGAGATGGTCGAACGCGTACCTGTATTGACCGCGACGTCGGAACCCATTGCTCTGGTCGCGTTCGGTTGCTAGATCGAACAAAGTTTCGAACGACCTTGGGGGAGGTTGGTTGTGGGGGCAATACTGCTCGAAGAATTACGCACATTCACGGCGCGGCTGCAATGTGCCGAGGCGGCGAGTGGCGACGCGGGATTGGGCATTGATCTGATCGACGCGATCGAGACGTTGAAGTCTGTCGGGTGTGCGGTGCAGGCGGTGATCACGGACGATGTCGCGACGAGTATTCGTGCGGACCGCAGGGCTCGGCGACTTCCGCAGTCCGAGTGGGGCCGCGGCATTGGGTCGCAGATTGCGTTGGCGCGAAGGGAGTCCCCGAACCGCGGCGGTCGACATCTGGGGTTCGCGCAGGCTCTGGTGCACGAGATGCCGCACACGTTGGCCATGTTGCGGACCGGCCGGTTGAACGAATGGCGTGCGACGTTGCTCGTGCGGGAAACGGCGTGCCTGTCGGCGGCAGATCGGGGAATCGTCGACCGCCGGTTGTGCTCGGACCCGGCCACTCTCGTCGGCGTCGGCGACCGTGGTCTGATCGCACGGGCGAAGGGATTGGCGGTGGAACTCGACGCCGCCGCGGTCGTGGCCCGGCATCGCAAGGCCGAGTCCGAGCGTCGGGTGACGACGCGCCCGGCACCGGATTCGATGGCGTACCTGAGTGTGTTGATGCCGGTCGAGCAGGCGGTGTGTTTGCAGGCCACGTTGGGTCGGGATGCGGACAGTCTCATCGCGACCGGGAACAGCGGTGGCCGTACCCGCAATCAGGTGATGGTGGACTTGTTGTTCGCACGCGGCACCGGAGCCTCGTTGGCGTCGGGTGTTCCGGTGGCGGTGAATCTGGTGCTCTCGGACGAGGTGCTGCTGGCAGGCGGGCATGAGGCCGCGCAGTTGCAGGGGTTCGGGCCGGTGCCGGCGGGGATTGCGCGGCGGCTGGTGGCCGACGCCGTCGATAGTGACACCGAGACGTCGTTGCGGCGAGTGTATTCGTGCCCGCAGTCGGGTGCGTTGACGGCGATGGAGTCGCAGTCGCGCACGTTCCCGAAGAGTCTGCGAAAGCTGATCGATCTGCGGGATCAGACGTGCAGGACTCCGTGGTGTGATGCGCCGATCCGCCATCACGACCACATTCGCTCACACGGCAAGTCCGGTGCGACGTTGGCGGACAACGGGTCCGGGCTGTGCGAAGCGTGCAACTATGCGAAGGAAGGCGACGGATGGACCGCCCGCCCAGTACAGAACCCTGGCCGCACCCACCTCATCGACCTCGGCACGCCGACCGGACACCACTACCGCTCGGCGGCCCCACCGCTACCGGCGCCTGCACACCTGCGCGCATCGTGAGGTGGTCAGCAGTCGATGACGAGCCACCCGCCGTGGTGCTCGAACACCTCGAACGGGCGTCCCGTCGATTCGCCGAGCTTCGTGAGCGATGGGGTGTCGAAGGTGCGGATGTGTCCGTGGCAGGCCGTCGCCTCGTCCTCGTACGGGACGGCGACGACAACCCTGTCGCGGGCAACGCGGAGCGCCTCGGATATCACTGCGGCCCCGATGTTTTCGTCGACGTGTTCGAGGAGGTGGATGGCGGTGACGGTGTCGGCGCTGTCGTCGGGAACCGGCACGTGCGCGGCGTCGCACACGAGGGTGCGCAGATCGAGTCCGAGTTCCGGTGCCACGGCGTCGAGGAGGGTCATGGTGCCGGGCAGGATGTCGGTCGCCGTGACGGACCGCCCTGCGCGGGCGAGTCGCAGCGGAAGGAATCCGAAGCACGACCCGAGGTCGAGGACGGAGCCGCGGACCAGTTGTTCCGCCTTCTCGTGGATCGGTGCGAAGTCGGCGGTGCCGTCCAGCAGTTCGTCCAGGGAGTTGCGGTAGTAGACGGTCCACGCTTCGAGCGCACCGTTGACGGTGGAGCGGACCAGTCCGACCATGGTCGATTCGAATTCGTCCTGACCGAAGTCTGCGTCCTCGATGGATGCGGTGACCGAGGCGACGAGTCGTTCGCTCAGATCGTCGGGCGTCAGGGCGTGCGTCACTCGCAGTTGGTCGCCGTCGCGGGTGAGTGTGAGCGGCCCGCCTGCGACCCGCTCGACCGTGACGTGACCATGTGACCACAGTCCGGATTCGCAGGGTGCGAGAGAGTCGAAAGCGGGTGTGTCGAGAGTGGAAGTCATTCGAAGCAACCTTGCCGAGAGGTGATGGCGGGAGTGGGTCAGGTTCGGGTGTCGGGCTCGCCGAGGGAACTCAGCCCATCGTAGAGCGATTGCATTCCGCTGGCGAGTAGTTCGTTCAGTTCGAGCGAATCGTCGTCGAGCCACTGCTCGTACGCCGACATCGCTACGCCGAGTAGGAGATAGCCGACTGTCCGCGGAACGTGGTCGGTCGATGAGGTTCCGAGCCGGCTCGCGACGTACTCGGCGATGACGTTGCGCCACCCTTCGTACATCACCACCGAATACGCCTGCAGGGCGGGGACTCGCAGGATCAGCCCCATGCGCTTGCGGTGGTTGATTTCCTCACTCTCGGGAAACGCGTTGAACTGCAGGAGTGCTGCGGTGAGCCCGTCGACGATCGGGATGTCATCGGGTTGCGCTGCGAGTTGGGCGCGCATTTCGGCGAGGTGGGCGTCGAAGTCTCCCCACGGGATCGCGTTCTTGGACGGGAAGTAGCGGAAAAGGGTGCGCCGGGCGATGCCGGACGCTTCGGCGACTTCGTCGACGCTGGTGGCGTCGAACCCCTGTTCCGTGAACAGTTCGATCCCGACGGTACTGATCCGATCCTGCGTTGTGGACGGGCGTCGCCCTATCCGACTGGATGGTTTTCGACGACTTCTCAATTTTCGTTCCCTCCCGATCTGTCATTCTGCACTCGATGCCATTACAGTGGTGAGGCGAGTCACAGGGACGGTCTCCTATGACGGGGAACATCCCTCCGGCTCGCGCCGTATCGCCGAACAGTAGGAGGAAATCATGTCGGATCGCGACAACAACGTGCTGGAAAACGACTTGGTGGAGGAATCCCTGGTGGAAGAGGTCTCGATCGACGGCATGTGCGGCGTGTACTGATCATGTCCGCTCCAGCTTCTGCTTCAGTGGCCGGCAACGCCGGTATCGATCTCGATGTGGGCTGGAAGCTTCATCCGCAGGTGGCGCTGCGTCCCGAACCTTTCGGGGCGCTGCTCTACCACTTCGGGACGCGCAAGCTGTCGTTCCTGAAGAACCGCACGATCGTCGCGGTGGTCGAAGCCCTTCCCTCACACGCCGACGCCCGGTCCGCACTGCGGGCGCAGGGTATCGGGGACGACACTGCCGCGCAGTATGCGCGAGCGCTCGGCACGTTGGCCGAGTCGCACATGATCGTCCCCGCCTGACCAGCTCTCTTCACCCGTACCAGAGGACACAGCCCATGACCTCCATGCTCGAAAGGCCTTCCGCCCCGGTCGGCCGCCTCGTCGACCAGTTCGAACTCGGTCTCGACGCCCCGATCTGCCTCACCTGGGAGTTGACCTACGCGTGCAACCTGTCGTGTGTGCACTGTCTGTCCTCCTCCGGCCGGCGTGACCCGCGCGAGTTGAGCACCGAGCAATGCAAGTCGATCATCGACGAACTGCAGCGTATGCAGGTCTTCTACGTGAACATCGGCGGCGGTGAGCCGACGGTTCGCTCGGACTTCTGGGAGTTGGTCGACTACGCGACCGCCCACCAGGTGGGGGTGAAGTTCTCCACGAACGGGGTGAAGATCGACAAGAAGGTCGCCGCCCGGCTCGCGGCCAGCGATTACGTCGACGTGCAGATCTCCCTCGACGGTGCGACGGCCGAGGTCAACGACGCCGTCCGTGGTCCGGGTTCGTTCGCGATGGCGGTGCGGGCACTCGAGAATCTGTCCGAGGCCGGTTTCAAGGACGCCAAGATCTCCGTGGTGGTCACCCGGCACAACGTGTCCCAGCTCGACGACTTCAAGGCCCTGGCCGACAAGTACGGCGCCACCCTGCGTATCACCCGGCTCCGACCTTCGGGGCGCGGCGCGGACGTGTGGGACGAACTGCATCCCACGCAGGCGCAGCAGCGTGAGCTCTACAACTGGCTGGTCGCCAACGGCGAGGGCGTGCTCACCGGCGACTCCTTCTTCCACCTGTCCGCGTACGGCGACGCGTTGCCCGGTCTGAACCTGTGCGGCGCCGGACGGGTGGTGTGCCTGATCGACCCGATCGGCGATGTCTATGCCTGCCCGTTCGCGATCCACGAGCAGTTCCTCGCCGGAAACATCGTGGCGGACAGCGGTTTCCAGCAGGTGTGGCAGACGTCGGAGCTGTTCCAGGAGCTGCGGTCCCCGCAGACCGGCGGCGCGTGCAGCAAGTGCGACCACTACGACTCCTGCCGCGGCGGATGCATGGCCGCGAAGTTCTTCACCGGGCTGCCCATGGACGGCCCGGACCCCGAATGTGTGATCGGCAACGGCGAACTGGCGTTGGCGGCCGCGGGGGAGATCCCGAAATCCAGTGTCGACCACTCCCGCACCGGCCAGCGCCGGACTCCGCGGGCGCCGGTTCCGTTGACGCTGATGGTGCGTCCGCCGGCCAAGATTTGTGACGAGAACCCGCTTGCGGGCATGGACCAGACGTAAGTCGTCTGCCAGGTACGAGAGGTATTGCCATGGGTAAGAATCCGTTCTTCGAGACGGTGGCCGAGGCTCAGCGTCGCGCGAAGAAGCGCCTGCCGAAGTCGGTGTACGCGGCGCTGATCGCCGGTTCCGAGCGGGGCGTGACGGTCGACGACAACATCGCGGCGTTCGCCGAGCTGGGGTTCGCCCCCCACGTCGTCGGTCTGTCCGACAAGCGTGAGCTGTCCACGACCGTGATGGGACAGCCGATTTCGCTGCCCGTCGTGATCTCCCCGACCGGTGTGCAGGCGGTGCATCCGGACGGCGAGGTCGCGGTCGCCCGTGCGGCGGCGGCGCGGGGAACGGCGATCGGGTTGAGCTCATTCGCGAGCAAGTCCATCGAGGAGGTCACGGCGGCCAATCCTCAGACGTTCTTCCAGATGTACTGGGTCGGTAGCCGGGACGTGCTGATCCAGCGAATGGAGCGCGCCCGGGCCGCCGGGGCGACCGGACTGATCATCACCACCGACTGGTCGTTCTCTTACGGACGCGACTGGGGCAGCCCAGCCATCCCCGAGAAGATGGACCTCAAGGCGATGCTCCAGTTCGCGCCGGAGGGCATCACCCGTCCGAAGTGGTTGTACGAGTTCGCGAAGACCGGCAAGATCCCGGATCTGACCACCCCGAACCTGGCGCAGCCCGGTCAGGAACCGCCCACGTTCTTCGGTGCCTACGGCGAGTGGATGCAGACACCGTTGCCGACGTGGGACGACATCGCGTGGCTGCGCGAGCAGTGGGGCGGCCCGTTCATGCTCAAGGGTGTCATGCGGATCGACGACGCCAAGCGCGCCGTCGACGCCGGCGTCACCGCGATTTCCGTCTCGAATCACGGCGGCAACAACCTCGACGGCACCCCGGCGCCGATCCGAGCGCTGCCCGCCATCGCGGAGGCAGTCGGCGACCAGGTCGAGGTGCTTCTCGACGGTGGTATCCGCCGTGGCAGCGACGTCGTGAAGGCCGTCGCGCTCGGCGCCAGGGCGGTCATGATCGGCCGCGCGTACCTGTGGGGCCTCTCGGCGAACGGTCAGGCCGGCGTCGAGAACGTCCTCGACGTCCTCCGCGGAGGTATCGACTCGGCACTGCTCGGGCTGGGTCATTCGTCCATCCACGACCTCACGCCGTCCGACGTCGTGATCCCGCCCGGATTCGCGCGTGTGCTCGGCGCCGAATCCTGACCGACGAACGGCGTAGATGTCTGCGCAACTGACAGACCCGATCACTCTGGCCGGGCGCCACGCCCGGTCCAGGGTGCTTCTGGGTCCGCACCCCACCAATCTCGGTGCGGGAAGAACGCTTTCATCGCGGCACGTCGCGTACTACGAGCGTCGGGCGCGTGGTGGCGCGGGGATCGTCGTCACCGAGGTGGCGTCGGTCCATGCCTTCGACTGGCCTTACGAGCGGGCTCCGCTGGCGTCCGACTGCGTCGGCGGCTGGCGGGACGTGGTCGCGGCCTGCCGTCCGCACGGCACGCTGGTGCTGGCCGGGCTGGGGCACACCGGACTGCAGGGGTCGAGCGCGTATTCGCAGGCGGTGCTGTGGGGGCCGTCGGGGATTGCCGACGTGATCTCCCGTGAGATGCCGATGCAGATGGAGCAGGCGGAGATCGACGGTCTCGTCGAGGGCTTCCGTGCCGCCGCGGCCGCGGCCGTGTCCGCGGATGTGGACGGTGTCGAGCTCGACGCCGGACCGAGAGGGTTACTGCGACAGTTCCATTCGAACCTCACCAATGTGCGCGAAGACGGGTACGGCACCGACCCGCTGCGCCTCACCCGGGAGGTCCTCGCCGCCGTCCGCGACGAGTTGGGCCCCGACCGGATCCTGTCCCTGCGCCTGAGTTGCGACGAGGAGACGTCCTGGGCGGGGATCACGCCGTCGATCGCCGCCGGACACGCACGGGAACTTGCCGAGGCTCTCGACCTGCTCGTGGTGGTCCGGGGCGGACCGATGACGCCGAACGCCTACCGGCCCGACTTCCACCGGCCACCCGCGTTCAACACTGAACTCTGCCGGGACATCCGCGCGGCGGTCGCAGGCGCGGTCCCGGTCGTCCTCCAGGGCAGTGTCGTCGATCCGGCCGACGCCCGGCGGGCGCTCGACGAGGGTGTCGCCGACGTCGTCGAGATGACGCGCGCCCAGATCGCCGACCCCGACCTCGTCGTCAAGATCCGGCGCGGTGCGGTGCCGCGGCCGTGTGTTCTGTGCAATCAGACGTGTCAGGTGCTCGACCCCCGCAATCCGGTCGTCACCTGTGTCGGTAATCCGACGGCCGGGCACGAGACCGTTGATCCCGCCGAGGACATCGCCGATGTGGCCGCCGGCGCGGTGCTGGTGGTCGGTGGTGGTCCGGCCGGTCTCGAGGCGGCGCGAGTGCTGGCCCTGCGCGGTCTCCGCGTTACCGTGGCGGACGCGTCGCCACGGCTCGGCGGGATCGTGCGAGCCGCCGCGGGGGCGCCGCACCTCAGGGCGCTGACCGATTGGTTCGAGGACGAATGCCGCAGCCTCGGGGTCGAATTCCGTCTCGGTACCGCTGTCTCGGAGGCCGAACTCGACGCCGCGGAACGCGCGGGCGCGACGGTGATCCTCGCGACCGGCAGCAGGGCTCGCCCGCTGCCGTTCCCGGTCGAGGGGAGCGTCCGGTGCATCGGCGCCGCGGACCTGCTGGATGGAGGGGCGCCGACGGACGGGCCCCACGTCGTCTTCGACCCAGTCGGTGGACCGGTCGGCGTGGCAGTCACCGAATGGCTCGCGGCGCGGGGACGGAATGTGAGCATCGTGACCCAGGACTCCGTGGCCGGCTCACGACTCGGCATGACCGGCGACCTCGCCGACGCCAACACCCGGTTGCAACGAGCCGGGGTGACGCGCCACCTCGACAGCCGCATCGTGTCGATCGGCGACGAAGGTGTGCGCCTACGCAACCGGTACACCGCGGAAGAGTCGGTGGTGCCGTGCACCGTGCTGATCGACTGCTCGCATCGCCTCCCCGACGACGCACTCGGCTCGTCGCTCGAGGGAGCGGTGCGGGTCGGCGACTGCGTCGCCCCCCGCACACTGCTCGAGGCGGTCCGGGAGGGTCGCACCGAGGCGCTGACCGTGATCGCGCACCGACACAACGAGTCCGACCACCATCCGTTCACCCTCGTCAACGAGAGATAGGACATTTCATGGGACAGTTCGACGACAAGGTCGCGTTCATCACCGGGGCTGCCCGTGGGCAGGGGCGGACGCACGCGGTGCGGTTGGCGCGGGAAGGTGCGGCGATCATCGCCGTGGACATCTGCGGGCCGGTGTCGGAGTACAACACCTACGAGCCGGCGACGCCGGACGACCTGGCCGAGACGGTGCGGCTCGTGGAATCCGAGGGCGGCAAGATTCTCGCCGAGCAGGCGGACGTGCGTGACAGTGCACAACTGAAGGCTGTCGTGGACCGGGGAGTCGAACAGTTCGGCCGGCTCGACATCGTGATCGCGAACGCCGGGATCTGCAATTGGAACCGCTTCTGGGAGATGCCCGACGAGCAGTGGGAGACGCTGATCGACGTGAACCTCACCGGCGCGTGGAAGACGCTGAAGGCTGCGGTCCCGGCGCTGATCGAGGGAGGTCGCGGGGGCTCGATCATCGTGATCAGCTCCGTCGCGGGCATCAAGCCGCTTCCGGGGCAGGCGAATTACGCCGCCTCAAAGTTCGGGCTCGTCGGTCTCACCCAGACCGCGGCAAAGGAACTGGGCGAATACGGCATACGGGTCAACTCCGTTCATCCGTACGGGGTGAAGACCCCGATGGGCACGGATCCGGGCAGCCTCGTGATACTCGAGAAGCACCCGCACTATCTGTCGAGCTTCGGCACCATCCTCACCGAGCACCCGCTTGCCGACACCGACGACATCACCGATGCGGTGCTGTGGCTGGCCGGAGACGGTTCGCGGAGGGTCACGGGCAGTCAGGTCGCCGTCGACATGGGCAACACCAAGGTGTGAGCACCTCCGCGTACCGCCACTTGTTCACCCGATTGCGCCTGGGGCCGCTGACCCTGCGCAATCGGGTGGTCTTCTCCGCGCACCTCACGGGGTACGCCGTCGACGGCCTGCCCACTGCGCAGCACGCCGCCTACTATGCGGCGCGCGCGAAGGGCGGTGCGGGCCTGATCATCTCCGAGGAGCACGCCACCCATCCCGGTGACTGGCCGTACGAGAAGGTGATCGCCGGCTACCGGCCGGAGGTCGTCCCGGGATACCGGCGGATCACCGACGCGGTCCACGAGCACGGTGTCCCGATCCTGGCTCAGGTCAACCACAACGGCGGTCAGGGATCGAGCATGTACTCGCGGCGGCCGCTGTGGGCGCCGAGCGCCGTCCCCGATCCACTGTTCCGTGAAGTTCCCAAGGCGGTCGATCGGCGGGAGATCCGGACCCTCGTCGAGGGGTACGCGCGCGTGGCCGAGCACTGTGTCCGAGGCGGATTCGACGGGATCGAACTGCAGTGCTCCCACTCGTCGCTGGTGCGCAGTTTCCTCGCCCCCGCCACGAACCAGCGCACGGACCGGTACGGAGGATCGCTGGAGAACCGTGCCCGGTTCCTCCTCGAGGTCGTCGAGGCCGTGCGCGCCGCGATCGGTCCGGACCGCGCACTCGGGGTGAGGCTCGCGGGGGAGGACCTGTTCGACGGTGGAGTCCGCCTCGACGAGGCGGTGGAGGTGGCCGCTCTGGTGGAGGCGGGCGGCCGCGTCGACTACATCAACACGTCCATCGGGATGGCCACCGAGACGCTCCACATGATCGAGGCGTCCATGGCCGTTCCTCGCGGGTATGCGTTGTTCGTCCCGAACGCCATCCGGCAACGGGTCGGTCTTCCCGTGGTGGGCGTCGGCCGATTCTCCGATCCGCACCAGGCCGACCAGGCCTTGGACGAGGGGCACTGCGACCTGATCGGGGTGGTGCGCGGCCAGATCGCGGACCCCGACTTCGCGGCGAAGGCCCTGGCCGGCGAAGAGGGGAACATTCGAACGTGCCTGGCGTGCAATCAGGAATGCATCGGGCGCATGGGGCTGGGCCGGTGGCTCGGGTGCGTCGTCAACCCGCGAGCGGGCAGGGAATCGGTCCTGTTGCCCGAACCGACCGTTCGCGGCAGGCGGGTCTTCGTGGTCGGCGGTGGACCGGCTGGGTTGAAGGCCGCGGCGACCGCGGCGCAGCGGGGTCACGACGTGACGTTGTCCGAACGCGCGCCTGTTCTCGGCGGTCAGGTCCGGACGGCTGCCGTCGTCCCTGGGCGCCGGGAGTTCCTCGACCTCGTCGTCGATCTGGAATCGGAATGCGTTCGGCGTGGTGTGGACGTGCGGACCGGCACCGACGTGACCGCCGACGCACTAATGCAGGCATGTCCCGACGTGGTGGTGCTCGCGACCGGGGCGCGTCCGCGCCGACCGCGTTGGGCGGGCGCGTCGGACCGGGTGGTGGACGTGCGGGACGTGCTGGAGGGCCGCGCGCGTCCGTCCGGGACGGTGCTGGTGGTCGACGAACTCGGATTCCATCAGGGCACGTCGGTCGCGGAGTTCGCCGCCGACGCCGGGTGTGCCGTCACGATCTGCACACCGGGGATGATCGTCGGCCAGGACCTCGGCATCACGCTGGACCTCGAGGGATGGAACCGGCGGGCGCACGACAAGGGCATCGCGCAGGTGACGGACGTGGTGCCGGCCGGATGTTGCGTCGCCGACGGCGGGCGGCTCGTGGTCACGCTCCTGCACCACCCGACCGGTGAGTCGCGGCAGCTCACCGTCGACTGGGTGGTGTCCTCGGCGCATCAGCAACCGGAGGACGGTCTCTGGAAAGACCTGGCCGACAGCGGTATCGAGGTTCACCGCATCGGCGACGCACTGGCCCCGCGGCGCGCGCATTCCGCCGTCATCGAGGGGGAGCGGGTCGCCCTCGTGCTCTAGGAGGGCGCAGCGGTCGGTTCCGCGTCGCCTAGGTGGCTGGTGTTTTTCGCGGCGTGGCGGTCCCAGGTGATGTTGATCTTTCCGGGAGAATGTCCTTATGGCGCAAGGGCATCGATCTTGGGGTGAGTCGTGACGTTGGGGCTGACGCCGACGCAGGCGGATCTGTTCCGGTCCACGATCGGGTTCTGTGAGGCGCGCGTCGCGGCGGGGTCGATCTACGGGTTGTTGCATCGGGAGTGCCACCGACTGTTCCCGGATGAGATGTTCGCGGACCTGTTCACCGATGTCGGCCGGCGCAGCGTGCCGCCGATGATCGTGGCGACGGTGATGGTGCTGCAGCGGATCGAGGGCTGCAGCGATCGGGAGGCCGTGGACCGGTTCTGTTTCGATGCGCGGTGGAAGTACGCGGCCGGGGGCCTGGATTTCGACTACCCGGGGTTCGTGCACACGGTGCTGGTGGACATGCGGGCCCGGCTGGCTGCCTCGGATGCGCCGAACCGGATCTTCGATACGGTGCTGGAGGTGTGCAAGGCGGCGGGGCTGGTCGGGCGTACACGGGTGTTGGACTCGACGCCGTTGTATGACGCGGTGGCCACGATGGACACCGTCACCTTGATCCGTTCGGCGATCCGGGGGCTGCTCAGGTGCGCCGACAGCGCCCTGGCCGGCGAGTTGCGGGCGGCGGCGGCCCGCGACGACGACTACACCGCCGCGGGTAAGCCGGTCTGTGACTACGACGACCCGGACGCCCGGGTGCAGATGGTCGATGCGCTGGCCAAAGACGGCATGGCATTGCTCACGGTGCTGGACGGACGCGCGCTGTCCGAGGAGCTGAGGCAGGCCGTACAGCTGCTGGCCACCGTGCTCGGCCAGGACCTGGACCAGGATGAGGCGGGGGTGTTCCGGATCGCCCGGCGGGTCGCGAAAGACCGGGTGATCTCCACCGTGGACCCGCAGGCCCGGCACGGGCACAAGACCGCGGCGCGGGGCTTCGACGGCTACAAGGGGCATGTGGGCATCGACCCGGACAGTGAGCTGATCACCGCCACCACGGTCAGCGCGGGCAACGCCGGGGACGCCGGCGCAGCCTGCGACCTGATCGCCGATCTGCTCGATGAACACGCCGACGACACCGAGGGCAGCGAGCACGGCAACGGCGAGGACCTGATCGACGACCTGCTCGAGCAGCCCAGCGAGGACACCGAGCACAGCGCAGCTGGCGAGGGCGGTGCGCACGGCGAGGGCGGTGCGAGTGTGTTCGGCGATAACGCCTACGGCACCGGGCCGTTGCATGACCGGCTGGAGCGGGCCGGGATCGAGGACAAGTGCAAGACCCAGCAGCCGGTCGCCGCAGGCGGCATGTTCGCCAAAGACCGTTTCGACATCGACCTGCAGGCCGACACCGTCACTTGCCCGGCCGGACACACCGCACAGATCCGGCGCGGCAAGGACGGGTCCGGAGCCGCCCGCTTCGGTGCGGCGTGCGCAGGGTGCCCGCTGCGTGAGCAGTGCACCAAGTCCGCCACCGGACGCACCGTCAACGTCGGGGTGTACGAGCAGCAGCTGTCCGACGCCCGGGCACGACAACAGCATCCGAACTGGGTCGCCACCTACCGGGCCACCCGGCCGAAGGTGGAACGCAAGATCGGTCATCTGATGCGCCGTCACCACGGCGGACGCCGTGCCCGGGTCCGCGGCAGAGCGAAGGTTGCCGCCGACTTCGCTTTACTCGCCGCAGCCGTCAACCTTGCGCGCCTCGGCGTGCTCGCCGTAGCCAGCACGCCCGCCGGGGGCTGGGCAACCGCGGCCTGATGGGCCAGACGGGGCGCTGAAAAGCCCTGTCCAGCAGTCGACACGGGCGCCGAGCGCGTCATCGCGGGTCCAACCGGCCGATCATCTCTGCCCGGCCAACTATCGCGTGTGTCATCCGAGCACCGATCCACTCGCTCCTCGCCGCCCACACGCCCGGCCCTCACGCAGAGACAGCCGTTCGACACCAGCCACCTAGCATCGGAGGATGCCCCATTCCGGACACCTCGACGACGCGGTGTGGCCCGACCTCGTGTCCCGTGTGTCGACGGTCGTGGTCCCGGTCGGCTCTCTCGAGCAGCACGGTCCGCACCTGCCGCTCGACACCGACACCGCCATCGCCGACGCCGTGTCCCGCGCGCTGCCGCACGTACTGGTGGCACCCCCGATCGCCTACGGCGCCAGCGGCGAGCACGAGGGGTTTCCCGGGACCGTCTCGCTCGGGGCAGAGGCGCTGGAGACCGTGCTGGTCGAGTACGGCAGGTCCGCGTGCCGGTGGGCCGACCGCGTGCTGTTCGTCAACGGTCACGGAGGAAACGGGCCCGCGCTGGTCAAGGCTGTCGCCTTGCTTCGGTACGAGGCCCGCGACGTGGCCTGGGTGCCGTGTGCAGTACCAGGGGCGGACGCCCATGCCGGGCGTACGGAAACGTCCTTGTTGCTGCACCTTTCACCCGGTCGGGTGCGGTTGTCCAGGGCTGAAGCCGGTAACACGGAACCTGTTGCGAGGTTGATGCCAAGACTGCGCGAAGGCGGTATGGTCGCCGTGTCGGCCAACGGCGTGCTCGGTGACCCGACGGACGCTACGGCCGCGGAGGGGGCGCAGATCTTCGGCGTACTCGTCGACACAGTCACCAAGGCACTGGTCCGGTGGGAACCGGGCCCCGATGGAAGGCTCCGGTCGGAACCGGGCGCCGATGGGAGGCTCCAATGACCCGCACGGGCGTCCTCGAGTTGCCGAGGGCGGATTTCCGGCATGCCTACGCGACCAATTTCCGGCATGCCCTGCCAGCGCTCTCCGATCCGCATACGATCGACTGATGCGCCAAGCTCGACTTCCCGATGGATTCGGGATCCGAATCGACCCCAAGGTACGCGCATATTCCGGAGGTCGAGTGCTCATCGGCGGTTCGCCGACTCGGATGCTGAAGCTGGCGCCCACCGCCGCGGCCATGATCGGAGACGGCTACCTCGAGGTCGTCGATCCGCAGTCCGCGGTCGTCGCACGCCGCCTCCTCGACTCGGGGGTCGCCAACCCGCGCCCCATGAGTACTCCGTCCCCCCGAGATGTCACCGTTGTCATTCCGGTGAAGAACAACGCGTCCGGGCTGCACCGGGTGCTGGCCTCGCTCCGCGGACTCGCGGTGGTCGTCGTCGACGACGGCTCCGACGTCCCGATCGTCGCGCCCGTGCTGCAGAACGGGTGCGGTGGTCACGTCACCGTCCTCCGACACGAGACGGCCAAGGGGCCGGCTGCGGCACGGAACACCGGTCTGCGTTACGCCGCAACTCCGTTCGTGGCGTTTCTCGACTCCGACGTCCTGCCGCGCACCGGCTGGATCGAGGTCATGCTCGGCCACTTCAGCGATCCCGCGGTCGCACTCGTCGCCCCGAGGATCGTGGCGCTCGAACCCGAGGCGAGCACACTCGCGCGGTACGAGCACGCCCGCTCCTCCCTCGACCTCGGACGCAAGGAGTCCGCGGTCCAGTCCGGCGGCCCGGTGTCGTATGTCCCGAGCGCCGCGATGATCGCCCGTCGCGAGGTGCTCGACGAGTTCGGCGGCTTCGACGAGTCCATGCACGTGGCGGAGGACGTCGACCTGTGCTGGCGACTCCAGGAGTCCGGCTGGCGACTGCGGTACGAGCCCGTGGCCCACGTTGCGCACGATCACCGTGTGACGTTCGGAAAGTGGTTCGACCGCAAGCTGTTCTACGGCACCGGTGCGGCGCCGCTGGCGGCGAGGCATTCGGGCATGGTTCCACCGCTGTCGATGTCGCCGTGGACGTTCTTCGCGTGCATCGCCGCCGCCACCTGTACCCGGCTGGGCCTGCTCGGCGCCGTCGCCACGCTCGCGATGATGTTGCTGCGCCTGCGCCGCATGTTCACGGGCCTCGACCAGCCCACCCGCATCGCCGCGATCCTCGCGGCCCAGGGCTTCGCCGGCGGTGCCTGGCAGCTGGCGTCCGCGATGTGTCGCCACTACTGGCCGATCACACTGCTCGCGGTGCTGCTGTCGAAACGGATTCGCCGTATCGCGCTCGCGATCGCCGTCGCCGAGGGCGTCGCCGACTGGGTGACCCACCGGGAGCCCGGGGGACTGGGACCCGTGCGGCACACCGTGTTCAAGCGGATCGACGACGTGGCGTACGGCGCCGGGCTCTGGAAGGGCGCCATCACCGCCCGCGATCTCGATGCATTGAAGCCCCGGTTGAAGTCGTAGTGGCCGATCCGATTCGCGCCGCCGACGTCGTGGTCGTCGGCGGCGGTTCGAGCGGATGTGTGGTGGCTGCCCGGCTCAGCGAGAATCCCGGACGATCGGTTCTTCTCCTGGAGTCCGGACCCGGCTACCGGTCGGTCTCCGACTGTCCCGTGCTCGACTACCGGACGCTGCCGGTCGGTCCGGGCAGCGCGTTCGCGGAGACGTACGGCGTGGAGTTGGCTCCGAGCGTGCCCTCGGCCATGGTGCGTGGGCACGTCCTCGGCGGTTCGGGCGCCGTCAACGGCGCCTACTTCGTCCGAGGGACGGAAGCGGACTTCCGGCACTGGCCCGCGTCGTGGTCGTACGAGAACGTGCTGCCCGCCTTCCGGGCACTCGAGCGTGACGCCGACTTCGACGACTCCCGGCACGGCACGACCGGGCCGATGCCTGTTCGCAGGCAGCCCGCGGAACGGCTGAGCGAGATCAGCGCGGCATTTCGCGCCGCGGCGCTCGGCGCGGGACATCCCGAGGAACCTGACAAGAACGGCGCCGGCGCCGGCGGGGTCGGTCCGGTGCCCCTCAACGTCGACGGCGGCCGCCGTGTCAGCACGGCAGTGGCGTACCTGCTGCCGGTGTGGGAGCGGCCCAATCTGACGGTCGAAGCGAATTCCGATGTCGTCCGAATCCTGTTCTCCGGTAACGAAACCGTCGGGGTGGAGGTGGAGTCGGACGGCGTGCGGCGCACGGTCCGCACCAGTCGGGTCGTGCTGGCGGCAGGTCCCGTCGAAACCCCAGTGCTGCTGATGCTTTCGGGAATCGGACCGGCAGAACACTTGAAGGACAACGACATTCCCGTCGTGCTCGACGTGCCCGGTGTCGGCAGCGAATTCAGCGATCACCCCGAAGTCGCTCTGCCGTACCGTATCCGGGACTCGATCCGCCGCAGCGACACGAGTCCGGTCGTCGAAACGGTGCTGAATGTCGGCGACCTCGAGATCCGTCCGTACACGGCGCCGTTCGACGTGCTCGTCCCCGGATCCGGGCAGCCCGACCCGGTCTTCGGGATCGGGCTCATGGTGACGGACAGCCGGGGCGACATCCGGCTCACGTCGGGGCACCGCCGGGACCGTCCCCGAATCGTATACCGCTACGCGCAATCCGCCGCCGATCGCCGGGCGCTGCGCGAGGGGCAGGCCATCGGACTGGAACTGCTCCGTTCACCGGAACTCGGTCCGCTGCTCGAACCGCTGTCCCGGGAGGTGTCCGACCGCGCGGTTCTCGCCCACCTGGGGACGTCGCTGCACCTGTGCGGCAGTTGCCGGATGGGCGGACGCGACGACGCTGGCGCGGTGGTGGACGAGTGGTGCAACGTCCGCGGAATGGAAGGACTGACCATCGCCGACACCTCGGTGTTCCCGGTGGTCCCGAGCCGTGGGCCGCACGCCACGGCGGTCATGGTCGCCGAGCGCGTCAGTACCTTCCTGGGGGAGGAGTGACCGAGGGGACGACACAGGCCCGTGTGATGCGGGTTACAGTAGGCAGAGACGCCGTGGAGGAGTTCGATGCAAAGTCAACCGCCCACCGGGGGCAATCCGTGGGTCGCCGTGCGCCCGGGAGACGACGTCGCGATGCTGGCGCGCAGGGTGTCGTCGGCGCATCAGTTGTTCGTCGAGCGTCACGCGCCCGCCGATCGTGCCCCGGACGGTGAGGGGAGTTCCGTTCGTTCCGTCATCCTCGACTCGTGGATGCGCAGCACCAGCAAGGGCGTGAACCCGGACGGGTCGGCCCGCGCGGTCGATCTGGCGGCCGCGGATCTCGCCGTGTACCGGGCGTCGCACCCGATGTCGATCATCCGCCCGGTGGTCCGCAAGCTTCTCGTCGAGGACGCCGCCGACACCGGACTGCTCGTGGCCATCACGGACGAGAAGGGTCAGCTGCTGTGGGTCGAGGGCGATTCGTCCGCCAAGGACCGCGCACTGGAGATGAACTTCGTCGAGGGCGCCGACTGGAGTGAGGACACCGTCGGCACCAACGCCCCTGGTACCGCGCTGGCGCTCGACCACTGCGTGCAGATCTTCGGGGCCGAGCATTTCAGCCGCTCGGTGCACGACTGGAGTTGTTCGGCGGCTCCCGTCCACGACCCGGCGACCGGACTGATCGTCGGGGCGATCGACATCACCGGTGGTCCGCGGGTCGCGGTGCCCGAGGTGCTCTCGCTGATCAGGGCGACCGTCGCGGCCGCCGAGGCGGAGTTGCGCCTACACCAGCTGCGTTCACCGCATCCGCTCGTCGAGACGGTGCTGCGGTTGGAGGTGCTGGGATCGGGACGGCCGACTCTGGTCCGTGGGGCCGACCGCATCCCGCTGTCGCAGCGGCACGCGGAGATCCTCCTGCTCCTGGCGGAGCATCCCGAAGGCCTGAGTTCCGACCGTCTCGCGGTCCTGCTGGACGAGAACGAACTCGACGCCGTCACGATTCGTGCCGAGATGTCGCGCCTGCGTAAGGTTTTCGGCCCCGCAAACCTCGGTTCGCGGCCCTATCGGCTGCTCGCCGAGTTGACGTCGGACGTCCGGCAGGTCCGCGGAGCCCTGGACCGTGGTGAGCTCGCCGCCGCCCTCGACGTCTACTCGGGCCCGGTCCTCCCCGGGTCGGAGGCGCCCGGGGTCGAGGACCTTCGCGACGAGTTGCGGGCACGCGTCCAGGCGGCGCTGCTGCGAGAAGGTGATCAACGGTTGCTGGCCAAGTGGACCACGTCCGTCCACGGCCGCGAGGACGTCGCCGCATGGGAGGCGTATCTGGCAGGCCTCGACCCGCGTTCGCCCCTGTATTCGCAGGTCAAGTCCAGGATCGATCTGTTCGATCAGCAGTACGCAACGTAGTTGCAACGGTACGGTCCCTAGTGTTGTGAGTCACACCCAGTTCCACCCGAGTTTCACGACACCAGGGAGTTATCGATGACCGTGTATGCCCGCCCGGGTTCGCCGGACGCCGTCATGTCCTTCCAATCGCGTTACGACAACTGGATCGGCGGCCAGTGGGTTGCGCCCGTCAAGGGCCAGTACTTCGAGAATCCGACACCCGTCACCGGGCAGCCGTTCTGCGAGGTCGCGCGTTCGACGTCCGAGGACATCGAACTTGCGCTCGACGCCGCACACGCTGCGGCTCCGGCCTGGGGCAAGAGGTCGGTGGCCGAGCGCGCCATCATCCTGAACAAGATCGCGGACCGCATCGAGGAGAACCTCGAGTCCATCGCGCTCGCCGAGTCCTGGGACAACGGCAAGCCGATCCGTGAGACCCTGAACGCCGACATTCCGCTGGCCGTCGACCACTTCCGGTACTTCGCCGGCGCGATCCGGGCGCAGGAAGGCGCACTGTCGGAGATCGACTCCGACACCGTCGCCTACCACTTCCACGAGCCGCTCGGCGTCGTCGGCCAGATCATCCCCTGGAACTTCCCGATCCTCATGGCCGTGTGGAAGCTCGCTCCCGCACTCGCCGCAGGGAACGCGGTCGTTCTCAAGCCCGCCGA